>CAVHIJ010000001.1:0-23493 GCA_963635945.1 bacterium
CCATCAAGAGCCATCACAATGTCGGCGGGCTTCCGAAAGATATGAAGTTCTCTTTGATCGAACCGCTTCGTGAACTTTTTAAAGATGAGGTGCGTGAGCTCGGGCGCCGGCTTGGGCTTCCGGAAGAAGTCGTCAATCGCCAGCCGTTCCCGGGCCCGGGGCTTGCGATTCGCATCATCGGCGATATCACAAAAGAACGTTTGGATATTTTACGTAAAGCCGATTTCATTGTGAGAGATGTCATTCAAAAGCACGGACTGTACAATGAAATATGGCAGTCTTTTGCCGTTCTTCCCGCCGCCATTCGAAGCGTCGGTGTCATGGGGGATGAAAGAACGTATGATTATACTGTCGGCATCCGCGCCGTCACCAGCTCGGACGGTATGACGGCCGATTATGCGCGTCTTCCGTGGGATGTGCTGGATGAAATGAGCCGCCGCATCGTCAATGAGGTCGAAGGCGTGAATCGCATTGTCTACGATGTCACTTCCAAACCGCCGAGCACGATTGAGTGGGAGTGATGTACAAAGCACCGTAATTCTGTATAAATACCGTTTTTTTGTTTTGCGAAAGTGTTTCGTGACGACAAAATGAAAATATTTTGAAATTATGCAAGAATAAAGAGCTATCTGATTTCTGTGAAAGAAGCCGGATAGCTCTTTTTGAAATTTAAGTTTACATTCAATTCAGGACTTGACTTAGGAAGCCGGTGATTTAGAATTTAACCGGCCAATTATAATTGCTTCAATTGATTTATCAGGCCAGAATGGCTATAATATGATTTAAGTATAGGAGGTGTTTGTGTGCGTGAAGATGAATTTAATGAGTTCAAAAAGACTACCGGTGAATTGAACGAGGCTATGATTTCCATCTCGAGCATATTAAACAAACATCGTAGAGGCAGAATTTATTTCGGGCTGAAAAATGACGGAGGCTCTCATAAATTTACAGTAACCGATTCAACACAGCGGGATGTTTCCAGAAAAATATATGAAGCAATTAAGCCACAGATTATTCCGGAAATCACCACCGAAATGATTGGCGGTAATGAGGGAATCGTAGTTGATTTTCATGGTGATGATGTCCCGTATTCCGCTTTCGGAAAATATTATATCCGCACGGCAGACGAAGACCGTGAACTTACTCCTGTCGAGCTTCGTAAAATAATGATCGCTCAGGAATACACGGAAAATTGGGGAAATAAAATATCGGATGAAACGGTTACTGATGTTGATGATAAGACACTTGAGTCCTTTTTCGAAAATGCGATACAGTGTAAACGCATGCCGGATTACGATTTTGATAAAGAAATTATTCTGAGCAAAATCGGCGTTCTAAATGGGGATAAGCTGACAAACGCAGGCAAATATTTGTTTTCAAAGAATAAGCCCATCGTTTTGAAAATGGCCGTTTTTGCGACGGAACATAAGGAAACGTTTTTAGATATCGTCAGAGAAGAGGGGAATATATTTCAGCTGATAGATGCTGCTGTCGGATACATCATTAAGAATATACGCTGGCGTGTAGAAATGTCGGGAGATGGTATTCACAGAAAAGAAATTCCAGAAATACCGATAGATGCACTTAGAGAAGCTGTAATCAACAGCTTTGCGCACGCAAGGTATGATATTCCCGTTCAGCATGAGATTTCTATATTCTCGGACCGCATTGCAATTATAAATCCCGGTTCTTTTGCCAATGAATTTGAACCGATAGATTTTGTTAAAAGGGATATCCATTCTTTTTTGCGGAACGAAACGATTGCAAGGGTTTTGTATCTATGCAAAGATGTTGAGACATTCGGTTCCGGCATCCGTAATATTTATAAGCTTTGCGCTACTGCGAATGTAAATATAGGTTATAGAAATTCTGACACGGACTTTACGATTGAATTTTCAAGAATCGACAGGAACGCTCTGGCATCATCTGATCAAGAAAATGGCCAGATAAATGGCCGGATAAATGGCCGGATAAGCGAAATCGAACAATCGGTACTTGCGTTGTTGCGTAAAGAACCACGGTTGACAAACGCTGATCTGATTGAAATGACCGGAAAGTCGCAGCGCACGATAACGAGAGTATTAGCTGCACTTAAAGGAAAGGACTTAATTAATCGCATAGGGTCAAAAAAGACAGGATACTGGAAAGTTAAATGATCGCTTAGGGCGATAACAAATTAATGAAAAAAATTATGGTAAACCATGATTTCCGGATAATCTAAATACTCTTAATAATCGGTGCTAAGCGTTATATCAAAATTATTTAAGATGAGGTTTCCGGGAGCAAGTGGGAGTGATATCGGGAAAAGGAGGATGTGCGATGTTTTGTGAAAATTGCGGTAAGAAATTGCCAGAAGGAGCGAAATTTTGCACGGAATGCGGAGCGTCCGTCGAGTCTTTTGTCGAACCGGAAGAGGCAGTAGCGTCGGAAACGACGGCTCCCACCGCGGCGGTTATGCCGGAAACGGAAACATTCGTCAAGGCGGAACACGCTCCGGATACGGCGGAAAGTGCGTCTGCGGTTTCTGAAATTGCGACGGCGACGACCGCAACCGAAGCGGCCGGGATGTCCGGCGGGGTGCGGATCGAGCACAAGGGAAATGAGACATGGAAGGATAAATACCTCAATTGGGAAGGACGACTCAATCGGAAACCTTATATTTGGCGCGGTATTTTTCTGAATTGCTTTGCGTATTTTGCGACGAGAATTTTCTTTTTCCTTTTCGGCGATTCCACATTGGCCGCGTTTTTGGCTTTCGGCGTATCGATTCTCTGTTTCCTTTCGGCGTCATCTCTTTCGATTCGTCGCTTGCACGATCTCAATCGAAACGGGTGGTTCTGGCTTCTGTGCTTTGTACCGCTTGTGAATTTCTTTTTGGGGATTTACCTGTTCTTTTTCAGAGGGACGGAAGGCGAGAATCGCTACGGTCCGGATCCTTTGGCATAATATATCGGAGCGTGCAATTTTTGTTTCCCTTAAATAAAAAAACATTTGCAATGCGCGACGATTTCCTGTATACTATACGAGTTCAAGTTTAAATTGAACGACTTCTCTTCCCCCGGAGAGCGGGGGACATATGTCCGAAAAGGAGGCGATTGTATGAGCAAAAAGTATGAAGTCATGTTCATCGTGAACGTAGCGGATGAAGAAGTGATCCGTTCTGCGGTCGAAGTGGTCAAGGCTACCATCGCGAAAATCGGCGGTACCATCGACAAAGAAGATGAATGGGGCAAACGTCAGCTCGCGTACGAAGTGAAGCACCAGAGAGAGGGCTACTATGTAGTCATCGACTTTACTGCCGAACCTTCCGAAATCAAAGAGCTTGACCGTGTCATCAAGATTCACGAAGAAATTATCCGTCATATCATTGTAAAATTGGATGATTAATAAGGAGCCCGGACGATGAATTCAGTACAGATTTTAGGCAATCTGACGAGAGATCCTCAGATTCGTGCCACGAAAACGGGAAGATCCGTTGCATCTTTCAGTGTTGCCGTCGGAAGAACATTTGTGTCGCCGTCGGGAGAACAGCGCGAGATGACGGATTTTATCAATGTCGTCGCTTGGGGGTATTTGGCCGACGCTGTGGGAAATCAGCTGCACAAGGGTAGTCGCGTCTTTGTCGAGGGGCGCTATTCGACCCGGAACTATGAAGCACAGGACGGAACGAAGCGCTATGTCACTGAAGTGAATGCGAATATGATCGCCATTCCTTTGGGAAGCGCTCGTGGGCCGCAGCAATCCCAGGATATGGGCTATGGTGATGCGAGAGGGTATCAGGTTTCTCAGGACGGTTTCGAACAGCCGAACGGTTATAACCGGCCCGCAGGAAATTTCAGTCAGTTCGGAGCACCGAAGACGGATGAAGATATTCCGTTCTGATCCGATATACGGAGGACACAAGCATGATTAAGAGAGACAGAATCAGAAGACCGAGAAGAAAGGTCTGCCAGTGCTGCGTCGATAAGGTCGATGCGATTGATTACAAGGACGTGGCGGCACTTCGCCATTTCATTTCCGAACGCGGCAAAATTCTTCCGCGTCGTATTACGGGAACCTGCGCGAAACATCAGCGCAAAATCAATTTGGCCATTAAGAGAGCACGTGCCATCGCACTGCTTCCTTTCAGCGCAGACTGATTGATAAGTCATAGGAAGAACGCTTTCGGGCGTTCTTTTTTTGTGTATATTTCGGAAACCGGGAAAAATGCATTCTTTTGAAAATTATTTTTTGAAAAAACTTGACGAAGCTTTCCTTTTCGTCGTAAGATAATTATATTGAAGAAGGAGGAAACGACGATGGAAGGATGCAGAGCTTTTATTTCGAATACGGTACGGATACTGGAATTTTTGCTTTCGGTGATTTCTTTCGTATCGGTGACGCGTGCGGCACTTTCGTGCGGGACATCGCGTAATGCCAAAGTGGCGACGAAGGAAGTCGATATCGGAGGAAGTTCCCGTCCGGATGCCATGCAAATTGTGATTGCGGTGCTTTCGTTTGCGGCGCTTCTTCTTACGATTTGGGCGGTAGTGAATAAATTCCAAAAGAAAAACGCATAAGATATGAAATTACGGGGAGCATGATGCGTGCTCTCTTTTTTTATGGGATTTTTGAAACGGGATGCGTCGGGATCGTTTACGGGAGCGGACATAATATATGATATAATATGAGCAATGTTGTAATCGGCGGAGGCTTGTATGAATCGGAAATTGGTCATTATCGACGGAAACAGTTTATTGTATCGGGCGTTTTATGCGCTGCCCGCACTTTCGAAGAATGGTGTGTATACGAATGCGGTGTACGGTTTTCTGCAAATGCTTTACGGCATGTATCGGACGATGGATCCGGAGTATGTGGCGGTGTGTTTCGATAAGGATAAGCAGACGTTTCGTATGGATTTGTATGCGGATTACAAAGGGACGAGAAAACCGGCGCCCGATGAGCTCGTGCCGCAATTCGCTTTGATTCGCGATGTGCTTCGTGTGATGGGCGTTGCGCAATATGAGCTTTCGGGGTATGAGGGGGATGACCTTATTGGGACATTGGCGGAAATATATCAATCGGAGATGCCAGTTTCGATTATTACGGGAGATCGGGATGCGTTGCAATTGGTGTCGGATCGTGTGACGGTGTACCTCACGCATCGCGGGACGTCGGATATGGCGGCGATGACGCCGGAATCCGTTTTTGAAAAATACGGGATTACACCGTCTCAGGTGGTGGATCTCAAAGCGCTCATGGGGGATGCTTCCGATAATATTCCCGGAATTGCCGGTGTCGGGGAGAAGACGGCGGTGAAGCTTCTTTCTCAATACAAGACGTTGGACGGCGTATATACCGAGGCGGAACATATCGGCGGAAAATTGGGCGAAAAGATTCGCGCGGGAAAGGAGGCGGCGTATCTTTCGCAAAAATTAGCGACGATTCGGCGAGATGTGCCGCTTTCGGCATCTTTGGATGAGATGAAAAAACCGGCGCATACGGATGAGATGGCGGAACTTTTCGCGCGGCTCGGTCTTCGGAAATCGGCGAAAGATTTCTCGGAGCTTCCCCGTTTTTCCGCATTGGCGAAAGAATCTTCGGAAGAAATGTCTGCGGAAACGGAAATTTTACCGTGGGACGGATCTGCTGATTTTTCGGGGAAACCGGCAGCGCTTTCTCTTCATATTACGGGTGAGGCTCCGTTTCTTTCCTGGGATACGGGGGCAGTTTGCTGCGAAGGGAAAATGTATCGTGTGACGCCGGAGTGCGCGGAGGATGTCGCCGCGGCGCTTTCGCATGCTCCTTCGGTCTGGGTGGCAGGGGCCAAAGAAATCATAGAGGCGGAGTTTCCGACGGCGGGGATTTCTTTTTCGGATGCGCAAATTGCGGCGTATGTCGCGGATCCTACGCGGGTGTCGTATCCGCTTTCCGTCTTGGCCGATGTCTTTGATGCGGAGGCTGTTTTCACCGATGCGGCGGAGGCAGATAAGGCGGAGGCAATGCGCGCCGGTTTTCTTTTGGCACTTCGCCCCAAAATCGAAGCGGTTTTGAAAGAGCGGGGTCTTTCCGAATTATTTTCGAAAATTGAGATGCCTCTTGTGGCGGTATTGGCCGCTATGGAGCGTGCGGGAATCGCGACGGATGAAGCGCGCTGGCAGGAAGTTTTGGAGGACGGCAGGCGGCGTGAGCGGCTGATTTTGAAAGATATTTATACGGAAGCGGGCACGGCTTTCAACGTGAATTCGCCGAAACAATTGGGGCAAATTTTATTTGAAAATCTGGGGATTCCGGCGGGGAAGAAGACGAAATCGGGATATTCCACATCGGTGGATGTTTTGGAAAATTTGGCCGATGATTACGCGATTGTGCGTCATGTTTTGGCGTATCGTTCGCTTTCCAAATTAGTTTCCACCTATTTGGAAGCGCTGCCGCAGCTCATCCGAAAAGATACGGATCGGATTCATACGAGTTTTAATCAGACGGCGACGGCGACGGGGCGGCTTTCGAGCTCGAATCCGAATTTGCAAAATATTCCGGTTCGGACGGAGGAGGGAAGAAATATTCGTTCGCTTTTCGTGCCGGGATTCGGTTACGATTGTTTCCTTTCGGCGGATTATTCGCAGGTGGAGCTTCGTGTGATGGCGCATATGTCGGGGGATGCGGATATGGTGGCGGCTTTCCGGGCGGGCGAGGATATTCACCGTCGCACGGCGGCCGAAGTGCTCGGAATTTTGCCGGAGGACGTGACGGCCGAAGAGCGGTCGCATGCCAAAGCGGTGAATTTCGGTATCGTTTACGGTATCAGCGATTACGGACTTTCCAAACAGCTTGGCATTACGAAAAAAGCGGCGGCCGATTATATTGCGGCGTATTTTGCGCGCTATCCCCGCATTCGCGAGTTCATGAATGAACTTACGGAAAAGGCGAGGGAAACGGGATATGCGGTGACGCTTTTCGGACGCAGGCGGCAGCTTCCGGATATTCGGAGTAAAAATTTTCTCAGGCGGTCTTTTGCCGAACGTGCGGCCATGAATACGCCGATTCAGGGAACGGCGGCCGATATTATGAAGCTGGCTATGATTGAAACGGCCAAGCGTCTTGCGGAAGGCGGTTTCCGAAGTCGGATACTGCTTCAGGTGCATGATGAATTGGTGCTGGAAGCGGTGAAGTCTGAAGTGCCGGTGCTTTCTGCGATACTGAAGGATGCCATGGAAGGTGCGGCGAAACTTTCCGTGCCGCTTCGGGTGGATATTCATACGGGGAATAATTGGGCCGAAGCCAAATAGGATGCGGCGAATAGAAAATGATTTCGGACGGGAGGAAACGGCGAATGTTTCGGATCGGATTGACGGGCGGCGTAGGATGCGGAAAAAGCACGGTCTCCCGTTATTTGGCTAAACGCGGTATCCCGATTATCGATGGGGATAAAATTTCCCGTGAGGCGGTGATGCCGGGAAGTCCCGTGATGCGGGATATAGAGCGTCTTTTCGGGAGTGAAATACTCACGGAAGACGGAAATTTGAATCGCGAAAAAATGGCGGAACTTGTGTTTTCCGATGAAGGGAAACGGCAGACACTGAACGGCCTCATTCATCCTTTTGTATGGAAAAAGACGGAGGAGGCGACTTTGGCGGCGCAGGAAACGGGGCATCG
This sequence comes from bacterium, assembly GCA_963635945.1. Taxonomy (GTDB): domain Bacteria; phylum Bacillota; class Negativicutes; order Veillonellales; family Dialisteraceae; genus UBA1822. Next base: position 7,636 of record CAVHIJ010000001.1, read on the forward strand.
TTTCGTTGTACTCGATATGCCTCTTTTGCTTGAAATCGGATGGAGTCTTCGCGTGGAATCGGTGTGGGTCGTCACGGTGCCGCAGGAGGTGCAAATCGGGCGTGTGCAAAAAAGAGACGGCGTGACGCACGAGCAGGCGATGGCGCGCATCCGAAAACAAATGCCCACGGTTTCGAAAATCGGATATGCCGATATTGTGATTGATAACAGCGGCACGGAGGAGGAGACGTATCGCCAAGTGGACGAAGCGCTTGCCAAAATCGGTTTCTTTGAAGAAAAAGAATAAAAAACCGGACGGCAAATGACGGAGGAGAGATGAGATATCCGAGCGGAGGTTACGAAAGAGAATATATGCCATGTCGCAGGCGTCGCAGTGTGCGTTTCTTTACGGTGCTTGCGGCCGTATGGAGTTTTCTCTTTTTTTGGTCGGCGTTTTTTTATAATTCGCCGGTGAATGTATATCATCCGTCTCCCGCGATGATGACGATGATTCGCGAGAATGCGAAGCGTTTCGGATTGGAAGAAGAGCAATTGCAGGCTGTAATTTTGACGGAGAGTCGGTATGATCCGAAGGCTGTCTCGGAAACGGGCGCGCGCGGTGTCATGCAGCTCATGCCGGATACGGCGGCGTGGATTGCCAAGGAAAGCGGCCTGCCGGCGATGGATTTGCATAAAACGGAAGAAAATATTCCGCTGGGCGCCTGGTATTTGAATTATCTTTTGAAGACGTATAAAGGAAATACCGTTTTGGCGCTGGCCGCATATAATGCCGGGCACGGAAATGTGGATGTGTGGCGCAAGGAATACGGATGGGCGGATACTTTTTCGGATATCGATGCGATTCCGTTTCCGGAAACAAGAGAATTTGTCCGACAAGTGACGGAAAATTGCAAAATATTACGGTCGAGGAAGGGGAAGTAACGGAATGGAACCGACGGAAGCGCGAGAAAAACGCCGGCAGGATTTTTTGGATTGGGATGTGGAGCATTTTTTGCCGGAAACTATAGGAAATTACCGTTTTCATCGAATCGATAAGCAGATAGATCGGATTTATTACGCTTTCGGGTATATTGATGATGACAGCGGTTGGGAAGTGCGCGTATTATTTGACGAAGAAACGATGGATTTCATGGTAAAAACGGATATTCATCTTTTTGCGATGACGAATATCGATTTGATTACCGGAAATTTTGATGTGTTCAAAGAAAAATTGCCGCTTCTTTTGGAAAAGGATTTACGGCGCGAATTGATTGACAGACCGATTTCCGTCATCGTCGCCGGGCGCGCTTTCACGACGTGGGATTTTGAGAAAGTTTTGCCGGAGACAATCGGCGGGTATCGCCGCATGGTGACGCCGGATCGTCCGATTTTGGGATTGAACGGTTCGTATATCATCGCCATGTACGAAAATCAAAAAGCGCGGCGCGGGATGCTTTTCTTTTACAATATGTTTCGTAATGAGTATTACGCGGAAAAATATGCGGACGGAAATCCGATTATCATGCATAATTATGATGCGAAAACCATTGACGATTTTTCGAAAATCATTGAGAAATATTTGCCGGATGAATTGGGAAATGAAAATGCGTAAGGCGACTTGCGATTTTCGGTCAAATAAAAATAAAAAACTTCGCGGGAGCGATGAGTTCGTTTCTCGCGAAGTTTTTTTGATGGGAATTTTCGGTTTTATATTTTCCGGGTTTCCGTGCGGACGTCTCGAATGACGGCGAGTTGTTTCCCCAAATCTTTATATTTCGTTTCTTCATATTCGGCGTAGATGATTTCTTTGCCGGTGCCCGCTTCTGCGAGAATATTTCCTTCGGGATCGATGAAGAGGGAGTGGCCGCCCAGGCGGATGTCGTGATAGGTGCCGGCCATATTGACGGCGCAGAGGTAGATCCCATTTTCAATGGCGCGGGCGCGGGCGAGAATTTTCCATTTTTCGATGTGAAGGAGCGGCCAGGATGCGGGGACCAGGACGAGCGTCGTGCCGCTTTTAGCCATATGGCGGAAATATTTCGGAAAATATAATTCGTAGCAAATTGCGGCCCCCGTTTTGATGCCGCCGATATCTGCGGACATGGAAACGTCGCCCGCCGTCATAAGGCTTCCTTCCAAATAGCGCCGGAAAAGTTTCCGTTTCGAATACGATCCGATGATGTCGCCTTCCGGGGAGAAGAGGAGCAATGTATTTCGGATGCCGCCTTCTGTTTTGAGAGGAAGTGTGCCGGCGGCCAGTGTCACGCCGTGATGGCGCGCAAAGCCGGAGAGCTTCTCGATGAGCCCGTCCGAAAGAGAAACGGCTTCTGTATCCAAATGATGAAAATCGCAGCCAATGGTCCAAAGCTCGGGAAGCATGAGAAAATCGGCCGAATGAGCGGCGCGCTCCATCAAAGGAAATGTTTTCGCAATATTTTTTTCGGCACCGCCTTCTGCGGCATCCGTCTGTATCATGGCAATACGCATAATGGGTTACCTCACTTTTTATTTCATTATAACACGGTGCCGCCTGCGATAACACGGTGCCGTCTGCGGCGCGCGAGAGGAAATTTCCCTCGGATTCGTTTCCCAATTTTTTATCGACAAAGTCCATCGTATTTCGTATAATAAGAGAATATCGTGGGAAAGTATACATTGTTATTTTGGAGGATAAATATGAAGGGGAATGAAATCCGTGAAAAATATCTTTCGTTTTTTGAAACGAAGGGCCATTTGAGACTTCCGAGTTATTCTTTGGTGCCGCAAAACGATCCGAGCTTGCTTTTGATCGGCGCGGGCATGGCGCCATTGAAACCGTATTTCACCGGGAAGGTGGAGCCGCCGCGGCATCGCGTGACGACGGCGCAGAAATGTATCCGTACCGGGGATATCGAAAATGTCGGACGTACGGCGCGTCATCATACTTTCTTTGAAATGCTGGGAAATTTTTCTTTCGGCGATTATTTCAAAAAAGAAGCCATTACGTGGGCATGGGAATTTTTGACGGAAGTTTTGGCGCTTGAAAAGGAGCGTCTCTATGTGACGATTTATCCCGATGATAACGAAGCGCATGATTATTGGCATTCTTTCATCGGGGTGCCGGAGAATCATATTTATCCGCTGACGGATAATTTCTGGGAAATCGGCGAGGGGCCTTGCGGTCCGGATTCGGAAATATTCTATGATCAGGGCGAGGAATTCGGGACGGATCCGGAGAATCAGATGGGCGGAGACGGGGATCGATTCCTGGAAATCTGGAATTTGGTTTTTACTCAGTATGATCGTCAGAAGGACGGCTCATATTTGCCGCTTGAAAAGAAAAATATCGACACGGGCGCCGGTTTGGAACGTCTTTCGGCGGTACTCCAGCATACGAAAAATAATTTCGAATCGGATCTGTTCTTCCCGATTATCGAGCGTGCGGCGCTTCTTTCGCATAAAGTGTACGGCGCGTCGGCGGCCTCCGATGTATCGCTCAAAGTCATTTCCGATCATTCGCGCGCGATTGCCAATCTTATTTCCGATGGGGTGCTTCCGTCGAATGAAGGGCGCGGCTACGTGCTGCGTCGTCTGCTTCGCCGTGCGGTGCGTCATGGGAAACTTCTCGGCATCGAAGGGCCTTTTATCGGGCAGATGATCGATGAAGTGGTGGATATGATGAAGCCGGCGTATCCGGAGCTTTCGGAGAAACAGGATTTCATCAAGAAAATCGCCGGTACGGAAGAAGCGCGTTTCCAAAAGACTTTGAATGCGGGGACGGATCTTCTTTCGGAGATGATTGAAGATAATAAGAAGAAACAGATTTCCGTGCTTTCTGGTGCGGATGTATTTAAGCTCTATGATACATACGGTTTCCCGTGGGAACTCACGCAGGAAATTGCGTCCGAGGCGGGGCTTACCGTCGATGAGGCGGGATTTGAGGCTTCGATGGCCGAGCAGAAGGAGCGCGCCAGAAATGCGCGTGCCAAGGTGTCTATGCATGTGGCAACGCCCGATACGACGAAATTGGATGCGGGCTCGCTTACGGCAGAAGATGTGGACGGGCAAACGGAAATTTTGCTTCTCGGCATGGAAGGAAAAGAAACGGATACGGCGGCAGACGGAGATTCTGTGACGGTCGTTTTGAAAAATAATCCGTTCCACGCAGAAGGCGGCGGCCAAATCGGCGATACGGGGCGGATTGTGGCGCCTTCCGGCGTGATTACCGTGGAAAATACGAGAAAGCTTCCCGATGGGACTATTTATGTCATCGGTACGGTGACGGAGGGGACGGTTTCCGAAGGGGAAAAGGCCGAGGCTCTTGTCGATCGGGATCGCCGTGAGCGCATTGCCCGGAATCATACGGGGACGCATATGCTCCAGGCGGCTTTGAAAAAAGTTTTGGGCGATACGGTGAATCAAGCCGGTTCTTTGGTACTTCCGGACAGACTTCGTTTTGATTTTACGTATCCCGAAGCGCTGACGGCGGCGCAGCTTGCCGAGGCGGAAGCGATCGTGAATCGGGAAATCATTCGGGCCGGCGATGTGGAAATATGCGAAATGCCGATTGATGAGGCGAAGAAGCTGGGTGCTATGGCACTTTTCGGTGAAAAATACGGGGATATTGTCCGCGTGGTGACGATTCCCGGATACAGCCGCGAACTTTGTGGTGGCACGCATGTGAAGAATACGGGAGAAATCGGAATTTTCCGCATTATTTCCGAAGGCGGTATCGGCTCGGGTGTGCGTCGTATTGAAGCTATCACAGGGGATGCGGCATATGCATCGACAGTCGCCGAGCGGCAGATGATTGCAAAAGCTGCCGATCTTTTGAAGGGGAAACCCGAAGAAGTGACGGAACGTATCGAAAAGCTTACGGCGCAGCTTAAAGCGGCGGAGCAGGAAATCGCAAAACTCAAAAAACAGCAGGCCAAAGATGCTTTGGGCGATATTTTGAAAACAGTAAAAGAGAAGAACGGAATTCCATATTTGGCGGCTAAAGTCGAGGCGGCGAATATGGATGAACTTCGCAATATGGCCGATCTTATTCGTGCCAAACTTTCCGGCGGTGCTTTCATTTTAGGTGCGGCGACCGATGGAAAAGTCAATTTCGTCGGCATGGCAGGAGAGGCGGCACTGGCGGCCGGCGTTCATATGGGGAAAGCCGTGGGAAGTGCGGCGAAAATCACAAACGGCGGCGGCGGCGGAAAACCGGCCATGGCACAGGCGGGCGGGAAAGATCCGTCCAAATTGGATGAAGCGATTTCCGAAAGTTTTGCGATTTTGGAAAATATGATCGGATAAAACGTAGCGAATTTTATTTCCGAAAGGGGGCGTTGTGATGGTCGGCGATGAGACCATGTTGTTTCAAAAAACGGATGCGTCTGAAAATATACAGGCAAAAATGGTGCTGGAGCTCGTGTACGGTGCCTTGAAAGAGGCCGGACACAATCCCACATCCCAGCTGGTGGGGTATCTCCTTTCCGGTGATCCGACGTATGTGACGAGTCGTCATGAGGCGCGGAAAATTGTCGTCGGGATTGAGCGTGATGAGCTTTTGGAAGAGCTCGTTCGTTTTTACGTCGAAAAAAGAGGCCTTTGATGCGTCTCATGGGTTTGGATGTGGGATCGGCTACGATCGGCGTTTCTGTAAGTGATCCTTTCGGGTGGACGGCGCAGGGTGTGGAAACGATTCGTCATAAATCGCGCGAAGAGGATTTTCGGCGTCTTTCCGAATTGGTTTCGCAATACGGTGTGGAAACTTTTGTCATCGGAATGCCTCTTAATATGAACGGCACGAAAGGTATGCGCGTCGAACGCACAGAGACTTTTGCCTCCGAGCTTGCCGAAGCGTTTCCGAATATTTCTCAAGTTTTTTGGGATGAGAGACTTACGACGGTGATGGCGCAAAAAGAATTGATTGCCGCCGATGTATCTCGAAAAAAGCGGAAACAGGTCATCGATAAAATGGCGGCTGTGGCGATTTTGCAGGGTTATTTGGATCGAATGGCACATCAAAAGTAAAATCGATTTCAGAAAAGGAGAATCGGATGATGGAAAAAGAAAAAATGACGGCGGAAGAGCTTGACGAAGAAATTTCCGTTGTGACGCTGACGGCGCCGGATGGGACGGAAACGGAATTTGCCGAAGATATTATTATTCCGTACAATGGGAAACAATTTGCGGCGCTCGTGCAGATTCCGTCTTCGGCCGATGATGACAGTGAGCCGGATATTATTTTGGCGCGTATGGAAACGGACGAAAACGGTGAAATTTCTTATGTATCGCCGACGGATGAAGAATTTGAAGAGGTCGCGGAAATTTACGAAAATATGTGAGTGAGAAGCTTCGCCTTCGGGCGGGGCTTTTTTGTGCGTTTTTTTCAGAGCCGGATATGTGATAGAATAAAAGAAATGTTTCATTCGTTTTCGGGAGGCTATGATGACGGATCCTTTTGTGCATTTGCACGTGCATACGGAATACAGTCTTTTTGACGGAATCAGTCGGATTCCGGATTTGGTGTCGTATGTGAAATCGCTCGGACAGGAAGCTTTGGCGATTACGGATCACGGTGTGATGTACGGCGCGGTGTATCTGTATAAAGAATGCATGAAACAGGGAATCAAGCCGATCATCGGATGCGAAGTGTACGTGACGCGGCGCAGTCGTTTCGATAAGAGCGGGGAAAGAGAGCATCTGGGGCATCTGGTGCTCTTGGCGGAAACGAATGAAGGGTATCGGAATTTAGTTAAAATCTGCTCTAAGGGTTGGACGGAAGGTTTCTATCATAAACCGCGTGTGGATCACGATGTCTTGACGCGGTATCACGAAGGACTCATCGCCATGTCGGCGTGCGTGGCCGGTGAGCTTCCCACCGCGATTTTGGACGGAGATATGGAGGGAGCCCGTCGCGTCATCGAATATTATATTGATACATTCGGGAAAGAAAATTATTTTATCGAACTTCAGAATCACGGGCTTCCGGAAGAAGCGACTGTGCGGCCGGTATTGGCGAGTCTGGCGAAAGAGTATGGCATCGGACTGGTGGCGACGCAGGATTTTCATTACGTTCGACGCGAAGATGCGCCGTCGCAGGAAATTAAACTTTGCATTTCCACTGGGAAAACGCTCGAGGATCCCGATCACTTCCGTTTTGCCAATGATGAATTTTATTGTAAGAGCGGCGAGGAAATGCGTGCGATTTTAGGCGAATTTCCGGGTGCCATCGAAAATACGAAAAAAATCGCGGATCGCTGTCATGTGACATTTCGTTTCGGGGAGCATAAACTTCCGTCTTTTGATGTGCCGGAAGGCGAGACGGCGCAATCGTATTTGCGGAAACTGTGTGAGGCGGCGCTTTCCGAGCGATATTGCCCCGTGACGGAGGAAGTGCGGAAACGTCTTGACTATGAGCTTTCCGTCATTGATATGATGGGATTTTCCGATTATTTTCTGATTGTCATGGATTTCATTCATTATGCGAAATCGCACGGCATTCCGATCGGGCCGGGACGCGGCAGCGCAGCGGGCAGTATTGTTTCCTATTTGCTTCATATCACGGAGCTGGATCCGCTTCGTTTTGATTTGCTTTTTGAACGTTTTCTCAATCCTGAGCGTGTGTCCATGCCCGATATTGATACAGATTTGTGCTATCGCGGGCGCGGGCAAGTGATTTCGTATTTGGCGAAAAAATATGGCGAAGATCATGTGGCGCAGATTATCACATTCGGGACGCTGGCGGCGCGCGCGGTTATTCGCGACGTCGGGCGCGTCATGGGAATGCCGATTCGTGAGGTGGATGCGATTGCCAAAGTCGTCCCGCAGGGGCCGGGCGTCACGCTGACGAAGACATTAGAGAGTTCGAAAGAATTCAAGACGCTTTATGAAACGGATGAGAAGGTGCATCGTTTAATCGAACACTGTCTCAAACTCGAAGGTTTGTCGCGTCAATCGGGGACGCATGCGGCAGGCGTTGTCATTTGTGCGTCGCCCGTGGATGATTATGTGCCGATTCAGCTTACGCAGGACGGTTTCTTCCAGACGCAATATGAAAAAGATTTAGATGAAGAGCTCGGGCTTCTAAAAATGGATTTGCTCGGCCTTCGAAATCTCACGGTGATTCATGATGCGGTAGAGATGATTCGGGAAAATCACGACATTGATTTGGATGTGGAGGCATTGCCCAATCGGGATGAAAAAACCTGTGCCATGCTTTGTGCCGGGGATACGGTGGGTGTTTTTCAGTCGGAATCTTCGGGATTCACCAATCTTTTGGTGCAGCTTGAGCCCGAGTGTTTCGAAGATTTAATCCCGATGGTGGCATTGTATCGGCCGGGGCCCTTGGGAAGCGGTATGGCCGAAGATTTTATCAATAGAAAACACGGGCGCATTCCCGTCGAATATCCGCATCCGATGCTCGAGTCGATTTTAAAGGAAACGTACGGCGTCATTTTGTATCAGGAACAGGTCATGCGGATTGCTTCCGTCATGGGCGGGTTCAGTCTGGGGCAGGCGGATTTACTGCGGCGCGCCATGGGGCATAAAGAGCCGGAAATTCTGCAAAAGCAGCGGGATTTATTTGTCGGCGGCGCCGTGGCAAACGGAGTCGAAAAGGAAACGGCCGACTATGTCTTTGATTTGATGGTGCATTTTGCGGGGTACGGTTTCAATAAATCCCATTCTGTGTGCTACGGCTGGATTGCCTGGCAGACGGCGTATCTTAAAGCACATTATCGGGCGGAATTTATGGCGGCGATGATGAGCGGGTATAGCGGAGACCGTGTGAAGGTGGGGCGATATCTGGATGACAGCAGGCGCCACGGGGTGCCGATTGCCGCACCGCATATCAATCGAAGCCAAGCGGAATTTACGGCGAAAGACGGCACGATTATATTCGGATTGGCCGGCGTGCAAAATGTGGGAATGACGGCGGTGGAATCCATTATTGCGGCGCGGAAAAAAGAGGGACCATTCCTTTCACTCACCGATTTTTTGGATCGGGTGGATGGTAAAGCGGTGAACAGTCGTGCGTGCGAAAGTTTGATTCGCTGCGGCGCTTTCGACGGATTGGGGCATAATCGGCAGGAACTTTTGGCCGTGCTGCCGGAAGCGATTTCCATTGCGCAGGGGACGCGCGCGGATCGAGAATCGGGACAAATTTCCCTTTTTGGGGAAACGATTGAAGCGGAATCGCTGCATTATCCCACGCTCTCCGATATGACGACGGCCGAAAAAATTCATTGGGAAAAAGAATTGCTCGGTTTCTACATCAGCGGCAATCCGCTCGACGATTATAAAGAACAGATGAAACGGTGTACGCCGCTTTCGGAAATTTGGCAAAATACCGCAAAGTATGACGGAAAATACATTTCCGTCGGCGGGAGCGTGTCTTCTCTTCGGACGATGGTGACGAAAAAAGGGCAGGGGATGGCCAATATTATCATCGAAGATTTCAATGACAATATTTCCGTGGTGGTGTTTCCGTCCGTATGGGAAAAGTGTCGTGCGATTTTAAATAAACCCGATGCGATTGTGTATGTGCGTGGGCGTGTACAGACGGATGAGCGGGAAACGCGTATTCTGGCCGATGAAATCATGGCACTCTCTCAAGTGGGGACAGTGGCGCAAAAACCGATTCGCGAAGTGCATCTTCGGGTCGATTTGCGGCACGATTCGGATGATGTGAGCCGGCGGCTTTCGGAAATTTTGCTGAAATATCACGGCAAGACGCCGGTGGTGCTTCATATCGAAAGGACGCATCAGCAAATTCGTATGAATCCGGAGTATTTCTTGCAATGGGCATGGGAAGCCGAGCGGGAATTGACGGAACTTTTAGGTGAACGTGCCGTGAAAGGACGCAGGTAAAAATACATGAAAATCGATAAATATGCGGCAGCGCTTTCTTATGCGGCGGGCGTGGGAGCTAAACGGCTTCGTGAATTGATGGCGCAATTCGGGGATGCTAAAGGTGTGTGGGAAGCGGACGACGAAGCAATTCGGAAAAGCAGGATTTTGGGCGACGGTAAGACGCTTGAAAAATTCTTTGAAGTGCGGCATGAGAAAAATCCGGATGCGGAAGAAGAACTTATGGGAAAACTCGGTGTCGGATGCTTGACGACCGCCGATGACGGTTATCCGCCTCTTTTGAAGGAAACGGTTAATCCGCCCGCCGTTCTTTTCTATAAAGGAGCTCTTCCGGATTACGAAAAAACGATTGCTATTGTCGGAGCGCGTAAAGCGACGCCGTACGGAATCGGAGCGGCGAAACGTTTTGCCGAAGATTTAGCGCGGGAAGGTGTCGTCATAGTGAGCGGCGGCGCGCGCGGCATCGATACGGCTTCTCATGAAGGAGCTATGGCGGCCGGTGCCCCCACGATTGCGATTTTCGCTTGCGGGCTCGACGTCACGTACCCGCCGGAAAATCGAAATTTATTTTTACAAATTACGGAAACGGGCGGGACGCTTCTTTCAGAGTATCCGCCGGGGACGCGGCCGCTCGGACGCCAGTTTCCCGCCAGAAATCGCATAATCGCCGGCATGAGCCGCGGCGTCCTTGTGACGGAGGCGGCCATTCGGAGCGGTTCCCTTATCACGACGGATTTTGCGTTGGAAGAAGGGCGTGATGTATTTTCCGTCCCAGGGAGTATTCTTTCGGAAATGAGCCGCGGCACGAATCATTTAATACGAAACGGCGCCATTTGCGCGACCTGTGCCGATGACATTTTGACGGAATACGATTGGAAAGAGGAAATCATGGAAACGGGGGAAGGGAAGAAGGCGGTGTCACTTTCTCTCGAAGAAGAATTGGTGTATCGATTCTGCACGACGGGGAATGCGGTATCCGCCGAGGAAATTTTGGTACAAAGCGGTTTGCCGCTGCCTCGTCTTACGATGATTTTGCTTTCGCTTACCGTGAAAGGTTTCATTACGGAAGCCGGTCCCGGACTTTATGCTGCGTGTAAATAAAAATTTAACGCACAAAAAATTTGACAGCACGAGAAGAAATGGTGTATGTTTTTTATATAGAAATAGAAAAGATTAAATAGTTTCGGGAATTTTATGCGAAGTGGGGAATGAAAATTGTCGATTAAAAGAACGATTACCATCGGCGGTAAAAGAGGTATGGCGGGGAAAGGACCTTTGGGCGGAAAGGAATTGTTTTTCAAAAGGAAACCGAATCCGGCCGGAAAATGTCTGGTTGTGGTGGAGTCTCCGGCCAAGGCAAAAACCATTCAGCGTATTTTGGGCGATAAGTATAAAGTCATGGCGTCCATGGGGCATGTGCGCGATTTACCGCGAAATGTGCTGGGCGTCAATGTGAACGATCATTTCCGCGCCAGTTACATTCCCGCGGAAGGCCGTGAACGTGTTATTCTCGAATTGCAGAAGGAAGCTAATAAATCAAGTCATGTCCTTCTGGCAACGGACCCCGATCGCGAAGGGGAAGCGATTTCTTGGCATCTTTCGAAATTGTTGGATGTGAATCCGAAAGAAAATGTGCGGATTACGTTTCATGAAATTACCAGACCGGCTATTTTGGAGGCGGTGAAGTATCCGCGGCCGATTGATGAAAGCAAAGCCGATGCGCAGCAGGCGCGCCGTGTGATGGATCGCCTCGTGGGTTACAAATTGTCGCCTTGGCTTTGGAAATACGTGTATCGAGGACTGTCGGCCGGGCGAGTGCAGTCCGTCGTTGTGCGGCTCATTTGCGATCGTGAAAAAGAAATCGAAGCATTCATTCCGGAAGAATATTGGACCATTGACGCTAAATATAAAGATGTGGCCAAGGAAACATTTAAAGCGCATCTGACGCATTTTCGCGGGAAAGAAATTCGGATTGCCGATGCGGATGAAGCGAAACGTGTCGTAAATGATATTGACGGGAAGGATGCCATTGTCTATTCCGTCGTGACGCAAAAGAAACAACGCCGTGCCAAACCGCCTTTCACGACTTCCACCATGCAGCAGGAAGCTGTCAATAAATTGTCTTTTGCATCCAAGAAGACGATGATGCTGGCACAGCAATTATATGAAGGCGTCGAAATTCCGGGACACGGTCACGTCGGTCTCATTTCTTATATGCGTACGGATTCCACACGTATTTCCGCGGAAATGGTCAAAGCAGTGCTGCCTTATATCGCAGAAAAATACGGCCCCGAATACGTACCGGAAAAGCCGAATGTGTATGCGGCGTCCAAAGATGCGCAGGATGCGCATGAAGCCATTCGTCCCACGAATCTCAATTTCGAACCGCATACGCTGGAAGGCATCATCACGCGCGATCAGCTTCGCTTGTACACGCTGATTTGGAATCGTTTCATGGCGAGCCAAATGGCGGCGCAGCGCACGGAAAATACGGCAATGACATTGCAATGCGATGATTATATGCTTCGTGCGACGGGGATGCGCGTGCTCTTTGACGGATTTACCGTTATTCAGTCACCGAAAGAACGTGCGAAGGAAGATGAAAAGGAAAATATTCTGCCGATTCTCAAAAAAGGTGATGTGGTGCACAATATCGGCGTGAATCCCGAGCAACATTTCACGACGCCGCCGTCGCGTTATACGGAAGCGGGACTCATTAAAGTGCTCGAAGAAAAGGGCATCGGGCGGCCGTCCACGTACGCGCCGATTTTGGATACCATTCAGACACGCAAATACGTGAAAAAAGAAAATAAACAATTTTATCCGACGGGAACGGGATTCACCGTGTGCGATTTGCTCAAAAAATATTTCGAAAATATCGTCGATGTGGATTTTACGGCGACAATGGAAAGCAAATTGGATAAAATCGCCGACGGGAATGATACGTACGCGGGCGTTCTGGACAGTTTCTATTCTTCGTTTGCCAAAGAATTGGCGGAGGCCGATAAAGAAGCCGGTGAGGAGAAAGAGAAAAACAAACAGGTCACCGATGTGATTTGCGAAAAATGCGGAGCTCATATGATTGTGCGGATGAGTCGTTACGGGAAATTCCTCGCTTGTCCGAATTATCCGCGCTGCCGTAATACAAAGCCGTACGGAGATGACAGACCGCAGGCGGAAGCGTCGGATACGCCGTGTCCGAAATGCGGGAAACTCATGGTGTATCGTCAGGGACCTTACGGTCGTTATCTGTATTGCCGGGATTGCAAGGAAACAAAATCCATTATGCGCGATACCGGAGTTAAATGCCCGAAATGTGGGAAGGGGACATTCTTGGAACGTCGCTCGAAGCGCGGGCGCGTGTTCTACGGATGCAGTAATTATCCGGAATGCGATATGGCACTTTGGAATGAACCGACGGATAAAATTTGCCCGCTTTGCGGCTCCGTTATGGTGAAACGGACGGCCAAGAACGGTACGGAAACTGTTTTCTGCTCCAATCCGGAATGTAAAAACGCACCGAAAAAAGTAAAACGTGCGCAAACCAAAAAGAAAGAAGAATAACGGGAAAGAATACATGGAATATGTGACTGTGGTCGGCGCGGGGCTGGCCGGCAGCGAAGCGGCTTGGCAATTGGCGGAAATGGGAATTTCCGTCCGCCTGATTGAGATGCGGCCGAATGAAAAAACACCTGCTCATCATACCGAATATTACGGAGAGCTCGTTTGCAGCAATTCCCTTCGTGCGGCGGCCGTAACAAATGCGGTCGGACTCCTGAAAGAGGAAATGCGTCTTTTGGGCTCTCTTATTATGCGATGCGCCGATGCGCACAGTGTGCCGGCCGGCGGAGCTCTTGCCGTCGATCGCATGGGTTACGCCAAAGCGGTAACGGAAGCGATTTCTTCTCATCCGCTCATTACCGTATGTGCCGGTCGCGTGGATGAAATTCCGAAAGAAGGCATTGTCATCATAGCGACGGGACCTTTGACGGACGGAGCATTGGCGGACGATATCGAAACATTTTGCGGCGGAGAAGGTTTGCATTTTTATGATGCCGCCGCGCCCATTGTGACACTCGAATCTTTGGATATGAGTGTCATTTATCGTGCGTCCCGTTACGGAAAAGGCGAAGCGGCGTATCTCAATTGCCCGATGAACGAAGCGGAATATAAAGCGTTTCAAAAAGCGTTGGTCGATGCGGAAGTCGCACCGGTGCACGGTTTTGAAAATAAAAAAGTTTTCGAAGGCTGCATGCCGATTGAAGTAATGGCGCAGCGCGGAGAAGATACGATGCGTTTCGGTCCGCTGAAACCGGTGGGTCTTCCCGATCCGCGTACGGGGCGCGATCCTTATGCCGTCGTGCAGCTTCGGCAGGATAATGAAGAGGGGACGCTTTTCAATATCGTCGGTTTTCAGACGCATCTCAAATGGGGTGAGCAGCGCCGCGTTTTCGGAATGATTCCGGGACTGGCGAATGTTGAATTTATTCGATACGGCGTGATGCACAGAAATACGTACATTGATTCTCCCCGTCTTTTGCATGCGACGATGGAAACAAGGGCGCGCGCCGGTCTTTTTTTTGCCGGTCAGATGACGGGTGTGGAAGGATATGTCGAATCGGCGGCATCGGGCATTGCGGCCGCGTATGCCGCTGCGAAACGATTCCGCGGCGAAACGCCCGTCCCGTTTCCGAAAGAGACGGCGCTTGGCGCACTTACATATTATGTTTCTCATTACGAAGGGAAAAATTTTCAGCCCATGAATGTGAATTTCGGTTTGGTACCGCCGCTTTCCGCTCGCGTGCCGAAAAAAGAGAAAAACGGTAAGCTTGCGGAACGCGCTCTTTCCGAAATGAAAAAATTTTCGGAAATGATGCAATAAGGAGAACAGTATGTTTACAGCTACGACAATTTTGGCCGTTAAAAAAGACGGACACACGGCGGTTGCCGGTGACGGACAGGTGACGATGGGTCAGGCGATTGTCATGAAAAATACCGCGCGGAAAGTCCGCCGACTTTATCACGGAAAAGTCATTGCCGGATTTGCCGGCTCCGTCGCCGATGCATTCACTCTTTTCGATATGTTTGAAGAAAAACTCAAAGATTGCAACGGGAATTTGCTTCGCGCCGCTGTCGAATTCGCAAAAGCATGGCGCAGGGATCGCGTATTGCAAAAATTGGAAGCACTTCTCATTATGACGAACGGCGAGCATTTGTTTCTCGTTTCCGGAAACGGAGAAGTGATTGAGCCGGATGACGGCATTTTGGCTATCGGAAGCGGCGGAAATTATGCGCTTGCGGCTGCGCGGGCTTTGGCGCAAAATACGGAAATGTCCGCACGTGATATTGCGGAAAAGTCTCTTCATATTGCCGCCGATATTTGCGTGTACACCAATCATAATGTCATAACGGAGGAAATCTGAATGGACGAAAAATTGACACCGCTTGCCATATGCGCATATTTGGATGAATTTATCGTCGGGCAGGAAAAAGCGAAAAAAGCGGTGGCTGTTGCGATGAGAAATCGCTGGCGCGCTTCCAAGCTTTCACCGGAAGAATCGAAGGAAATTACACCGAAAAATATACTTTTAATCGGGCCGACGGGTGTCGGGAAAACGGAAATTGCCCGTCGTATTGCAGATCTTACCGATGCGCCTTTCGTAAAAGTGGAAGCGACGAAATATACGGAAGTCGGCTATGTGGGACGCGATGTGGAATCCATGGTGCGCGATTTGGTGGAAGAAGCCATTCATATCGAAAAGAAACGAGAAATCGAACGTCACGGTAAAGATGCGGAGGAGGCTGCCGTCGAAAAAATCGGGGAAATCATGTGGCCGACGAAAAAGGCGGAAACGAGAAACCCGATGGATATTATTTTCGGAAAGGGCGGAGAAACACCGGCCGAAGATGTCGATCCCGGGAAAGCGGAGCGACGCACACAGTTTTTGGAACGTATACGAAACGGGGATTTGGATAATCGTACGGTGGAAATCGAAGTGGTTGAAAAAGGCCGCATGAATGCGATGGGTGCAAATG
>CAVHIJ010000001.1:23503-29640 GCA_963635945.1 bacterium
TCCACGATGATGCCTAAAAAAACGAAAAAGAAAAAAGTCACCGTGCGTATGGCGAAAAAATTGGACGCCGAAGAAGCGGCCGAGGAAATGATCGACATGGATTTGGCGACGGACAGAGCCATACAAAATGCGGAAGAGCACGGGATTATATTCATAGACGAAATCGATAAAATCGCTTGTCGCGGCGGAAATTCCGGATCGCCGGAAGTGTCTCGCGAAGGGGTGCAGCGCGATATTCTTCCCATTGTGGAAGGTGCGACGGTAAATACGAAATACGGTGCCGTAAAGACGGATCATATTCTTTTTATGGCAGCCGGTGCGTTTCATGTATCCAAACCGAGCGATTTGATTCCGGAACTGCAGGGGCGTTTCGCCATTCGCGTGGAACTTTCGAGTCTTGGGAAAGAAGAATTCCGGAAAATTTTGACGGAGCCGCGTCAAGCACTCATTCGTCAATATCGGGCGCTTCTTTCCGCTGAAGGGGTGACGCTCGAATTCACGGAAGATGCGCTGGACGCCGTGGCGGATATCGCGCATCGTGTGAACAGTGAGACGGAAGATATAGGCGCGCGGCGGCTGTACACGATTTTGGAGCGGGTGCTCGAAGATGTATCTTATGAAGCATCCGAACTTTCGAATAAAAACGTCGTGATCGATGCGGCGTATGTGCGTGAAAAAATGGGTGATGTGACGGAAAACATCGATATTTCGCATTACATTTTGTGAAAAAAGATTTTTCCGACTGCGACATAAATGTGTTTCACGAAAAAAGAAAACATGCGGTTCCGTGTGGGGCCGCATGTTTTTGTTATATAGCATTTTTTCGGAAACGTTGACGGAGGGAAAAAGGTTGACTATAATAAAACAGTAAAATGTAAGGAATTGGAGGTCGAAAAGATTTCTCGTTCTTTTGCCGGAGGTTTTTATGAGAAACGAAATTTTGGAATATTTTCGCAAAGCCGGGGGAGAGTTTGTTTCCGGAGAAAAAATATCGCAGGATTTAAATGTGTCACGTACGGCGATTTGGAAACATATCAACATATTGAAAGGGCGCGGCTATGTGTTCGAGACGAGCACGAAAAAAGGATATCGTCTGATTTATGCGCCGGATCTTATTACGCCCGTGGATTTGGGGCAGGTGCTTCGGACGGAAGAATTCGGGAAACATATCGTTTACTTTGAAAAGACCGTTTCCACCAATGAAGAGGCGAAGCGGTACGCCCGAGAAGGTGCCGAGGAAGGGACGATTGTCATAGCGGAAATGCAGACGGCCGGGAAAGGTCGTCTCACCAGAAAATTTGAATCGCCTTTTGCCAAAGGAATTTATTTCAGTTTGATTCTTCGTCCGATTTGTCCGCCGATGGAAGCCGCGAAATTTACGCTTTTGGCTGCTGTCGGTGTGTGCCGCGGAATCCGTCGTATGGGACTTCCGGATTGTGGGATTAAATGGCCGAATGATATTCTGGTTCACGGGAAAAAGCTTGTCGGAATTTTGACGGAAATGTCCGCTTCCATGGAAAAAATCGATTATATCGTCGTAGGCGTCGGAATTAATACGGGCATGAAGGCCGAAGAATTCCCGTTGATTTTCCGCGATAAAGCGACGTCTTTCCTGATGGAAGGAGTGGAAGTGTCCCGCAAAAATCTCTTGGCGGCCATTCTGTATGAATTGGAAGAAGAGTATAAATTGGCCAATACCGAAGGATTTGATGCGGTACTGAAAGATTGGGAAACGCTTTCCGTCATCATTGGGCAGAATGTCACGGTCGTATTCAATGAAAACAGTTTTTCGGGGAAAGCCGTCGGCATCGACCGTGACGGTTGTCTTTTAGTCGATACGGGAGAGGAAACGAAACGCGTCATCGCGGGCGATGTTTCTATTCGTCCGGCCGGAGAAAAAGTGGAATTGAATCGATATAATCGCTGATGTATATTAGGGAACCGCTGATTTAATCGAAGAATCTTATTTTGCGGCATAATTATGCGATACTGCGTTAAAAGGCTCCTTAAATAGCCTGCTATTCTCGTCGCCTTTTTTCTTGTCTTGCATAATTACGCTTGTCGCAAAATGAGATAACGATTAAATCGGCACTTCTTTAGGTTTCATTCTTTTCTTGACAGATGTTCGAATTTAAGGCAAGATATGGGCGTCATTTTTTCGTTTATGGGAGGATAGTATGCTTCTTGCGTTTGATGTAGGCAATACGAATATCGTATTCGGCGTGTATAAAGATCACAAATTGCTGGATCATTGGCGTGTCGCCACCAATACGCTGCAGACGGCCGACGGTTATGCGGCGACGCTCGGCATTTTGTTCCAGCTGAACGGGCTTCGTTTCGATGAGGTGGAGGATGTCATTATTTCCACCGTCGTGCCGCCGATTATTCCGATTTTGGAAACGATGGTGCGTCGTTATTTTCATGTGAAGCCGATTATTGTGGGCCCCGGCATCAAGACGGGCATGAATATTCTCTATGATAATCCGAAGGAACTCGGCGCGGATCGTATCGTCAATGCGGTGGCCGTAGTTCATAAATACGGCGGGCCTGCGATTGTCATCGATTTGGGGACGGCGACGACATTCTGCGTCATTAATGAAAAGAGCCAATATTTGGGCGGCGCGGTGGCTCCCGGTATCGGAATTTCCATGGAAGCGCTTTTCCAGCGTGCCTCGAAATTGCCGCGAATCGAATTCAAGAAAACGAAGAATTGTATTTGCCGCAATACGATTTCCGCCATGCAGGCCGGGATTTATTACGGTTTTGTCGGGCAGATCGACGGGATTGTCCGGCACATCAAAGAGGAGCTGAATTTGCCCGACATCACCGTTATCGCGACGGGCGGCCTGGCGACATTGATTGCCGAAGGTTCCGACTCTATCGATATTGTCGATCCGATGCTGACATTGGACGGGCTTCTCATTTTGTATGAAAAAAATAAAGAAGAGAGACGTTGAAATTACTTTTTTCAGCTCTGCCGAAATGGCAGGGCTTTTTGCTTGGGAAACAGGGGCATTGGGTGTGTATGAATTTTTGTTTTGCTTTATTCTCAATCAAATATCGAAAATGAGATTGAGAATGATAATAAAGTATGGAAATTGAGAATGAAGAATGGTAAAATAGAATCGAACTTAAGTTTTGGACAGATAGGTGATGAGTATGGCGGATAGGAAACAGTGGATATTTCGCGGGAATCATGAGGAAACATCGCTTCCGGAATTTTTTGCACGCGCCGGTGTGCACTCGGGGGTCGCGCGTATCATGTATCGCCGCGGTGTGCACAGTGAAGAAGATTTATTTCATTTTTTGCATGATGATTTGACGAAGCTTTCGGATCCGTTTCTGATGAAAGGAATGGAGGAGGCAGTGGCTCGGCTTATGCAAGCGGGAAAAAAAGGCGAGCGGATTGTCGTTTACGGCGATTATGATGTGGACGGTATCACATCGACTTCGATTTTGGTTCGTTATTTCAGATCCCTCGGTATGGATGTGGGATTTTATATTCCGGCACGTGAGACGGAAGGGTACGGTCTCAATGAAAAGGCCATCGAGAAACTGTCATCGGAAGGTTATCGCCTCATTGTGACCGTCGATTGCGGGATTTCTTCCGCCGCTCTTATCGATCGATATGCGGATACGGTGGATTTTATTGTGACGGATCATCATCAGCCGCCGGAGGTGTTGCCGAAACGCGCCGTTGCCGTGGTGAATCCGCATCAAAAGGATTGTCCGTATCCTTTTGAGGATTTGGCCGGATGCGGCGTCGCGTATTCTCTTTGCCGTGCGCTTTCGCTTCGATTGACGGGTCGCGATTATACGGAAGATACGGAACTCGTCGCATTGGGGACAGTCGCCGATATGGTGAGTCTTACCGGGGAAAATCGTATTTTGGTACGTGCGGGGCTCGCCCGGTTTCCGCAGACGAAAATTTGCGGCCTGGCGTCGCTTCTTCGGGCGTCGGGCGTGATGAAACAGGACGGGGAGACACATATGCCTTCGGCCGATCAGATTTCTTTTGCTTTGGCACCCAGGCTTAATGCGGCCGGCAGAATTCGTCATGCGATTATGGGCGTCCGACTGATGTTGACGGAATCGCATGCTGAGGCGGAATCTTTGGCCGCCGATCTTTGCTTGCTGAATTCGGAGCGGCAGGCTATCGAGAGAAGTATTTTCAAAGAAGCGGTCACGCGCGTGGAAGCGCTTTCCGGCGAGCAGGATATGGCGCTTGTCGTGGACGGAAACAATTGGCATCCGGGTGTTATCGGTATTGTGGCGTCCCGTATTTTGGAAAAATATCATCGTCCCGTTTTGATGGTATCCGTGAGAAACGGTGTAGGGAAAGGATCTTGCCGATCTGTCGCGGGATTTAATATGTACGAAGCGCTGGCTGCGCAGAAAGATATATTGTTGCAATTCGGCGGGCATCCGATGGCGGCCGGTTTTACCGTTTCCGCCGAAAATATTCCGGAATTTCGGAAAAGATTAAATGAATATACCCGTACCCGTTTGACGGAAGAAGATTGCGTACCGAAATTGGAGGCGGAAGAATGTCTGCCGCTTTCCGAGATTACATTGGATTTTATTCACGGGCTCTCTCTTTTGGAACCTTGCGGTTGCGATAATCCGAAACCGATGTTTGCTTCGTCCGATATTTTTGTGGAATCGGCCGTTCGAATGGGGGCGGATGGGAAACATTTTAAATGTGTGGTGACGGATGGGAAAGCACATACGGAAGCCGTTTTCTGGAATGCGGGGGAGGAAGATCCCACTGTGACGGGCGAGACGGTTTCCATGGTGTATGAACCGGAAATTCATTATTGGTACGGAGAAAAAGTACAATTAATCGGCCGTGATGTAAAAAAATTCGAGTCGGAAGTTTCCCCGAAAATCGATCGTGATTATCTGGTGGATGCATTTTTGAAATTGCGTGCGATTCTGTCGGTAGGCGTACGACCGGTGACAGAGGTGGAAACGATGATGAAATCGTCCGGGGTTTTGCCGTTTCGTAAAATGAAAACAGCTCTTCTGATTTTTGAAGAATTGGGTGTGATTTCCCGTTTTGGACGGGCAGGGCAAGAGCAGTATCGGTATCAGGTGTTGGCCGCGAAAATGGACTTGCATATGTCGGCGACGTATCGAAAATACGGGAAATGAGGAGACCGGAATGGAAGAAGGTTTGAAGAAAGAAGAAATAATGCGGGCTTCTTATGATGAAGCACCGCTCCAGACCGATGCGTCCGCGTCGTCCTTGGCCGAATTTTTGATTCATCAGAAAGAGGAAGACGGAGGTTCTTCGCCGAAAGATTATTCGGCGGAGGTATCCCGCGCTTTGGATGATTTGTTGCATTGCGTCAAAAGATATCTGAAGGACGAGACGCAAATTGATACGATTCAAAGAGCGTATAATCTGGCGGCTAAAGCGCATGAGCATCAGACAAGGCAGTCCGGTGAACCGTATATCATTCATCCGCTGTCCGTGGCTTTTATTTTGGCGCAGCTGGAAATGGATGCGGAAGGTATTTGCGCGGCTCTTCTTCATGATGTGGTGGAAGATACGGCCTATACGCTGGAAGACATTCGAAATCAATTCGGCGATGATGTGGCGCAGCTTGTAGACGGTGTAACGAAACTGTCGCAGTTTCATTACAAAGACAAAGAAGACCAGCAATTGGAAAATTTCCGAAAAATGTTTTTGGCTATGGCCAAGGATGTCCGCGTCGTCCTGATTAAATTGGCGGATCGTCTTCATAATATGCGTACGCTTTCCGTATTCCGTCGTGAAAAACAGATTCGCATTGCCAAGGAAACGCAGGAAATTTATGCGCCTCTTGCACATCGTCTTGGGATTTACAATATTAAATGGGAGCTTGAGGATTTGTGTTTCCATTTTTTGGAACCGGAGGCGTATGCCGATCTGGTCGGGCAGATGAAGGAGAAACGCACCGCACGCGAAGAAATCGTCAATGATACGATGCGCGTGCTGGACGAAAAAATAAAGGAAGCCGGTATTCGTGCGACCATTACGGGTCGTCCCAAGCATTTTTATTCCATTTACAAAAAAATGAAGCGCGATAACAAGGATTTATCGCAAATTTATGATTTGTATGCGGTGCGCGTCATCGTGGATACGATTCCGC
>CAVHIJ010000001.1:29650-31233 GCA_963635945.1 bacterium
GCACATTGGCGGTACAAAGAGGGTCAAAAGCCGGGGGGCAAAGATTTCGATGCGAAAATTTCCTGGCTTCGTCGTCTTTTGGAATGGCAGGATACGTCGAATCCGAAAGAATTTATGAATGCGATGAAGCTCGATGTGTTTTCCGATGAGGTGTATGTCTTTACACCGCAGGGCGATGTTATCAATTTGCCGAAAGGTTCGGGGCCCGTCGATTTTGCGTACCGCGTGCATACGGAAGTCGGAAATCATTGCGTCGGAGCCAAAGTCAATAATAAAATCGTGCCTCTCGACACGAAATTGGCGAATGGAGATATCGTTTCTATTATTACATCCAAAGCGGGGAAACCGAGTTACGATTGGCTTAATATGGTCGGTGCGACGGAGACGAAGGCCAAAATCAGGAGTTGGCTCCGTAAGGAAAATCGTGAGGAAAATATTCGCCTAGCGGAGCAGGAATTGCCTCAGGAGGCGGCTCGTCTCGGTTACGAATGGAAGGATTTGATTTCTCACGGCCGGCTCGAAGCGATTGCGAAATCTTTCAATACGACGACGGCGGAGGATTTGTATGCATCGGTCGGGTACGGCGGGCTTTCGACGAAACCGGTAGTGCTGAAATTAATCGAGCAATACAAGAAAGATACGAATGCGGTAAAACCGGTTACGCAACTCAAATCGGCCAAAGCATTGGAATCTTTAAAAATGCAGCAGGTCAAGAAACGTTCGCAAAACGGTGTTCTCGTCAAAGGAGAAGCGGGACTTGTGGTGCATTTGGCCAAGTGCTGCAATCCGGTGCCCGGCGATCCGATTGTGGGATATGTCACGCGTGGACGCGGGGTGTCCGTGCATCGGGCCGATTGCCCCAATGCGGTAAATTTCGATGATACAGAAAGATTGGTCGATGTTGAATGGGAGCAAGAGGCTGCGGATGTCTTTTTGGTGACGATTCGCATTGAAAGTGATGATCGTACGGGACTTATGGCCGATATTTTGGCGACGCTGGCCGGGATGAAATTGTCCGTTTCTGCCGCGAATGTAAAAGTGCAGACAAGTGGAAAGGCCATTATGGATTTGGGCATCGGCATCAAAGATTTGGAGCAGCTCGAATATATTATGACGAAGCTGGCCCGAATCAAGGATGTCCATTCGGTCAAACGAATGCAGTCGCGGAAACATTAAATTCTGAAATTTCAGAGGAATCGGATGGCGTTTTTCGGGAGGGTTTTCTATGAGAGCTGTGGTACAGCGTTGTAATTATTGCACGGTATTTTCGGATAATGTGGAAACGGGGCGCATCGGTGCCGGTTTTGTCGTACTTTTAGGCGTAAAAAAAGGAGATACAGAAGCGGATGCGGCGTATATTGCGGATAAAATTTTGCATTTGCGTGTTTTTGAAGATGAAAATGATAAATTGAATTTGTCGATAGAAGATAAAGGCGGAGAATTGATGATTGTCTCGCAATTCACGCTTTACGGAGATGCCAGAAAGGGAAGACGTCCCAGTTTCTTTGAAGCGGCACCGCCCGATGTCGCGGACATTTTGTATCTGAAAGTCGTGGAGCTTTGCCGCGCGGCCGGGATAAAGA
>CAVHIJ010000001.1:31243-87064 GCA_963635945.1 bacterium
GGATAAAGACGGAAACGGGAAAATTCCGTACGCATATGCGTGTTGCTTTGGAAAACGACGGACCGGTCACAATTTTGCTTGACAGTGAAAAGACATTTTGACGAAAGTTTCGATTTTACCGAAATTTTGAAATATACGGATGGAGAAGGGGGAATCATTTTGAAAATCACATACATGATATTGGGACCGTTTCAGACAAATACATATATCGTTTGGGATGAAAAGACGCAAAATGCGATTGTCATAGATCCCAGTTTTACTCCGGAATACATCGAAAGGGCCGTCACGGAATTGGGCGTTTCCGTAAAAAAGATTTTCCTCACTCATGCGCATGTGGATCATATGGCGGGGTTGAATTTTATGCGGGATAAACATCCGGAGGCCGAGGTATATATGCATGAGGCGGATTTGCCTTATCTCAAAAACCGAATGCTGAATTTGTCGAATATGGTGGGAAACGATTTGCATTGTGCTCCGCCGGATATGTTCGTGAAGCAGGGGCAGCATATTACGATGGATTCGATGGATTTTGAAGTATTGGAAACGCCGGGGCATACGCCGGGCGGAGTATCGTATTACGAAAAGTCGGCGGGTATCGTTTTCACGGGGGATTCGCTCTTTGAAAGTTCGATCGGGCGGACGGATTTTCCGGGCGGCAGTATGTCGACGCTTGTCATGAGCATCAAAAATCAACTTTTTACGCTACCCGATGAAACGCATGTTCTTTCCGGGCACGGGGATCCGACTTCGATAGGTCGCGAAAAGAAATACAATCCTTTTTTGCAGGGGGTCTGATATGTGGCGGAGTGCTGAGTTTTGGCTGCGAATTGCGGCTGTGGGCATTGTCATTCTGACGGTTTATTTTGCCCCGCAAATATTGTTTCCTTTCGGGCTTTCGCTGTTTTTGGCCATCTTACTGAAACCTTTGGCGGATTTTTTTCAGAAAACGGCGGAGCATTTCTTCGTACGGAAGTTTCCGTATGATATTTCGATAGTGGGTGCGTTTCTGACATTTTTGGCCGCTTTGTATCTTATTGTTTTATATGTCTTGGTACCTTTCGGGAAACAGTTTCGGGAATTTGTCAAAGAAATTCCGGGATTGATTGTCGAAGTGCAGGAAGCGATTGCGGAAATTGAGATGCAATACAATGTGGCGGCGCTTCCTGATGAAGGAAAACAAATTATTGCCAAATTGTTGCAGGAAATCGGAAGTTATACATTGTCGCTGGCTTCTTTCAGTCTGTCGGCGGTATTTTCGCTGGCTTCCACGATGGTGGAGCTTGTCGTCGTGCCGGTCATCACGTTCTATATGATGAAAACAGGCGGAAACTTTATCCGCGGTTTCATTGCATTGTTTCCCAAGCGGTATGAAGTACATCTCACCGATCTTTTCGGGGAAATGCATCGCGTGCTGTCGGCTTATATCACCGGGCAGCTCACACTTTCCGTTTTAATGACGATTGTGGTGTTTCTCGGTATGTTGGCGCTCGGAATTCCGTATCCTTTGGTCGTCGGCCTGCTGGCCGGTATCGTGGAAATGATTCCCGTCGTGGGGCCGATAGCCGGTGCGGTTCCTCCGATACTTTTGGGGCTGACGGAAAGCACGGCTTTAGCGGTGCAGGTTTTGGTTTTCTACATTGTAGTGCAGCAATTGGATTCTCATATCATAATGCCCAAACTGATGGGAAGTATTATCGATATGCATCCGGTAGCCATTATTCTGGGTGTTTTGATCGGCGGTCATCTTTACGGGATTGTTGGCATGATGATTGCGGTGCCCGTTTTGGCGGTTTTGCAGATTTTGCTTCGGCATATGTGGTTTTATAATCGATACAGTCGTCGGGGGTAAGAGAAATGAAACAGTCGAATGTGATGAATACGCTCAGAAAGCGGATTAAAGATCACAAATACAAATTTACGAGCCAGCGGCAAATTATTTTGCAGGCTTTTTTGGACAGCAAAGAAAATCATATGAGTGCCGAAGATGTGTATGCGGCAGTGAAGGATGAGAATCCGGACATCGGGCTTGCGACGATTTATCGCTCTTTGGATTTATTTACGGCGCTGGATTTGCTTAAAAAATTGGATTTCGGCGACGGAAGAAATCGTTACGAGCTCAATGATCACAATTTGCAAAATTCTCATCATCATTTGATTTGCCTGGGATGCGGACGGGTCGTGGAATTCCCGTATGACGGGCTGGAAGAGGTCAAAAAGGAAATCGCAAAGGAAAACGGTTTCGAAGTGGTGGACTCTCAGCTTAAAGTGTACGGGTATTGCACGGAATGCAGAGGAGCGCATAAAGAGTGACGTATTTTTATGAAGGATTAGTTTCCGAGGCGTCCGCTGTAGCACAGGTGTTTCTGTATTTCGGAATTTCTCATGCGCAAAAGGAAAAGGCGGATTGGAAACTTTTTCTTTCGCCCGATGGGTATTTGCGCCTTTCGGGGCCGGGCGGATTTACGGGAGAGGCCGAAGTTTCTTCCCGTGGAGAATCGGTACATGTCCTGATGGAAATGCTTGAGGAAAAAACGGGGAAACCGCCGGGACCGTGGGGCGAATTGCTCGGGATGAGACCGACGAAAGCGCTTTGGCGTTTTTTGGCGGATGGGGATTGGGAAACAAAATCCCGCGCGTATCTTCGCCGGAAAAAGGTATCGACAGATGTGGAAAATCTTCTGATTGATACGGTTTCCCGGCAGGTGGAAGCCGCACGGAGCGTGACAACCGATTGCATTTCTTTTTACACGCATGTGCCGTTTTGTCCCACACAATGTTCATATTGTTCGTTTCCTTCTGCGGTCGCGAGGGAGGGAGAGGCGCTTGCGTCGTATACGGATGCACTTTGCGAAGATATACGGGATGCGGAAAGTCTTCTTCGCGAGACGGGACTGCATGTGACGAGTCTGTATATGGGCGGCGGTACGCCGACGATTTTGACGGCCGAGCAGTTGCGGCGTGTGCTTTCGGCCGTGCGTCATGCGGTGAGTGAAGCGCCCGAAAAAGAATGGACGGTAGAAGCGGGTCGCCCCGATACGATGACGGAGGGAAAGTTGGCCGTCTTGGCAAATGCCGGTGTAAATCGAATTTCCGTCAATCCGCAGACGATGCAAGATCGGATTTTGAAAAAGATTTCTCGTGCGCATACTTGTGCCGATATTTCGGAGGCTTTGAAAACCGTACGAAAATTCGGTTTCCGTACGGTGAATATGGATTTCATTTGCGGGCTTCCGGGGCAGAAACTTTCCGATATGGCGGAAAATTTGGATGCGATTTGCCAATACGGGCCGGAAAATGTTACAATTCACACGCTGGCGATGAAACGGGGAAGTCCGTTTTTCGGAGGCTGGGCGAAATGGGATTTGCCGCAAAGTGGAGAAGTTTCCGAAATGCTGGCTCTTTCGAGGGAGCGCTTGACTGAGGCCGGATATCATCCGTATTATTTGTATCGGCAAAAATACATGACGGAAGATTTCGCCAATGTTGGGTATGCGCTTTCCGGGCATGATTCGCTGTATAATATTCAGGTCATCGGTGAGCATGAGCATGTGCTCGGGGCGGGGGCCGGCTCGGTGACGAAACGGATTAAAAATATGTATCGACTCGAAAAATTGTATATGCCGAAAAATTCGTCGGTATATGAAAATCGACTCAAAGATCTTTGCCTGAGAAGGAAAAGTTTATTTTTGTGAAATAAAGGGGTGTCATGATGCAGGCATTGCGCGGAACACAGGATATTTTGCCCGCCGACGCATATAAATGGAATTATGTGGAAGGCGTCATTCGGGATTTGTGTCAGAAATACGGATACGGGGAAATTCGTACGCCGATTTTCGAAGCAACGGAACTTTTTCAACGAGGTATCGGCGATACGACGGATGTCGTGACGAAGGAAATGTATACGTTTACGGATCGCGGCGGTCGCAGCTGTACGCTTCGGCCTGAAAATACGGCATCGGCTGTTCGTGCGTATCTGGAACATAAATTGTACGGCGATCAGCAGGTGCACAAACTTTTTTATATCGGATCGATGTTTCGGTACGACCGTCCGCAGGCTGGGCGGTATCGCGAATTTCACCAATTTGGGGTGGAAGTGCTCGGAGCCGATTCTCCGGCAGCGGATGCGGAAGCCATTTCTCTGGCGTATACACTGTTTCAAAAATTGGGGCTTAAAGATTTGGTGCTTCACATCAATTCCATCGGTTGTCCGAAATGTCGGCCGGTGTACCGTCGGACTTTGATTGATTATTTCCGCGCATCCGATGAGCCTTTGTGTGAAGATTGCCTGGAGCGTCTCGAAAAAAATCCGCTTCGCGTGTTGGATTGCAAGGAAGATTCCAAGAAGGAAAGCGTGAAACATGCGCCCGAAATCACGGATTATCTTTGCGAGGAATGCCTTGAAAAATACGAGGCTTTGAAGAAATACCTGACGGCGCTCGGCATCCCGTACGAAGAAGATCCGCGGCTGGTGCGAGGGCTCGATTATTATACGAATACAGCTTTTGAAATACAGTACACGCCGCTGGGAGCGCAGAGTGCCATTTGCGGTGGTGGTCGATACGATGGACTGGTTGAAGAAATCGGCGGGCCGCATACGCCGAGTGTGGGATTTGCCGTGGGACTTGAGCGTCTGCTTTTGGCGCTTGAAATGCAGCATTTGATTCCGGAACCCGTCCGGACGGGGCATGTTTATATCGCAGCTTTGGGGAAGGATGCCATGGCAGCCGGCATGAAAATTCAGCAGGAACTTCGCGCAAAAGGTATTTCGACCGATATGGATTTGCAGGGAAAGAGCTTGAAAGGACAAATGAAACAGGCCGGAAAATCCGGAGCCGCGGTGACGGTCATCATCGGAGAAGATGAATTGGCCAAAGGGGAAGCGGTTGTCAAAAATATGGATGCGGGGACGCAGGAAAATATTTCTTTTGAAACGGTATCTTCCTATATCGCAAATGGAGAATTTGCGGTAAAATAAGAAAATGTGAATGTATGGCGGATGCGGAAACCGATTTTTATCGTGATGGGTACAAATGAGAATGTTCGCCGATGGAATCATAGTTTTAAAGAGGTGCAAAATATGGAAACAATGAAGGGTATGTCGAGATCGTGCTGTTGCGGAAACGTCTCCGAAGCGGATGTCGGTAAGGAATTGGTTCTGGCCGGTTGGGTGCAGAGACGTCGCGATCACGGCGGGCTGATTTTTATCGATCTTCGCGATCGTTCCGGGATTGTACAGTTGGTTATGTCACCGCAATACGGAGAGGACGCTTTCCATAAAGCGGAAGATGTGAGAAATGAATATGTACTGGCCGTAAGAGGCAAAGTTCGCGGAAGAAGTGAAGACACGATTAATCCGAAAATGCCGACGGGGACAGTCGAAGTCGTCGTTTCCGAACTTCGCGTACTGAATAAAGCCAAGACGCCGCCTTTCTATATCGAAGACGGAATCGATGTAGATGAAAATGTTCGTCTGCGTTACCGGTACATGGATCTTCGTCGCCCGGAAATGCAGCAACATCTCATCATGCGTCACAAAATTACGCATTCCATGAGAAACTTTTTGGATGACAACGGTTTCCTCGAATTGGAAACGCCGATGCTGACGAAATCTACGCCGGAGGGGGCGCGTGATTATTTGGTACCGAGCCGTGTAAATCCCGGGAAATTTTATGCGCTTCCGCAGTCTCCGCAGCTCTTTAAGCAGCTTTTGATGGTTTCCGGATTTGAACGGTATTTCCAGGTGGCACGTTGTTTCCGCGATGAAGATTTGCGTGCGGACCGTCAGCCGGAATTCACGCAGCTCGATATGGAACTGTCCTTTGAAGATCAGGATTTCATCTTGGGTCTCATGGAACAGATGATGAAAAAAGTTTTCAAAGAAGTGCTGGATGTCGAAATTGAGACACCGTTTAAGCGTATTACCTGGGATGATGCGATGAATCTTTACGGTTCCGATAAGCCGGATCTTCGTTTTGATATGCATTTCTATGATATTTCCGATTTGCTTCGCGATTGTGATTTTCGTGTATTCCGTTCCGTTTTGGATAACGGCGGTGTCGTGAAAGCGATTAATGTCAAAGGGGATGCGGAGATTCCTCGACGCGAATTGGACGGGCTTGTCGATTATTGCGCACAGTACGGGGCTAAAGGGATGGCATGGATCGGTTTCCAGAAAGACGGTGCGCTGAAATGCCAGATCACGAAATTCCTCGGTGAAGAAAAAATTCGTGAAATCGGGAAATATTGCGAAGCCGAAGAGGGCGATTTGATTCTCATTATTGCCGATAAACCGAAAGTGGTGGCGCAGGCGTTGGGCGAACTTCGTTTGGAAATGGGACGCCGCATGAATCTTATTGATCCTGATGCATTTTGTTTCCGCTGGGTCACGGATTTTCCGATGTTTGAATACAGCGAAGAGGAAAAACGTTATGTGGCCGAGCATCATCCTTTCACTGCACCGCGCGATGAGGATGTGCAGTATCTGCTGACGGATCCGTCGAAAGTCTATGCGAAGGCGTACGATATGGTTTTGAACGGCGTCGAAGCGGGCGGCGGTTCTCTTCGTATTTATCAGGAAGATTTGCAACAGAAAGTATTTGAAGCTATCGGTATAACGGATGAAGAAGCGCAGGAAAAATTCGGTTTCCTTTTGGATGCGTTTAAGTACGGGGCGCCGCCGCATGCCGGCATTGCGCTGGGGCTCGATCGCCTTGTCATGCTGATGCTTCGCTGTAAGACGATTCGCGATGTCATCGCATTCCCGAAGACGCAGAGCGCCATCGATCAGATGACGAAAGCGCCGGGTACGGTGACGGATAAACAGCTCAAGGAATTGCACATTAAACTTGATGTGAAGAAAGAACAGAATATTACCGTGTAATGACATGTTTGGGAAAGCTCCTTTGCGGGAGCTTTTTCTTTTGGTGGGATGTCTTTCTTTTGAAAATTTTAAAGAATCTCGAAACTGTGATAAAATAAATAAATAACGGATGGAAAACGATGGGAAATTTTTGAAACGAATCGGCGGAATCGCAGTTTCTTTTCGTCATGGAGGGCAGTTTGAAATTTCTCGGGCATTTGTATGGACAAAAGAAACTCAAAGCAAGGCTGTCTTCTCTTTGCGAGGACGGAAAGCTTCCTCATACTTTGATTTTTTACGGAGATGAGGGGCTCGGAAAGACGACGGCCGCTTTTGATTTGGCTGCGTTTCTGACGGGAAAGGATTTGCATAAAGATATTTCTTTCTGGAATTCGGAGGAAGCAGACAAGGAATTTCTTTTGGTTTCTCAATCCGGGCGTGTTTATTACATCAGACCCATCGGTTTGGGGCAGACGCTTCGCATTGATCAGTTTCGACGGTTTTTGGAAGAAATGGCGACATTTGATGATGCGGTGAGAGTTTGTATTATCGATGAAGCGCAGGGGATGCGTCGGGAAATTGCCAATGCGATTTTGAAAACTTTGGAAGAACCGCCGCAAAATTTGTATTTCATTTTGATTACACATGAATTGGAAGCGCTTTTGCCGACGATTGTGTCGCGCGGGGCAAGATTTCCTTTTTTCGCTCTTTCCGAGAATGAATTCACGGCACTTGTGAAAGCACGTCGGGAAGAATTTCATTTGGATACGGCGGAGGAGATTCGGAACGCATTTTTGCTTTCGGAGGGGAATCCGGGGCTTACCGCGGAAATGTTTGCCGATGGGGGCGCCAAACAACCGGAGGCTGCTATGGATGTGTGGGATGTTGTGACGCAGAGTCGGATTCCTTTTACGGAAGGAACGGGGCTTTTGCCGAAGGATCGCACGGAGCTTCGGCGGATGCTTCGTTGGATGATGCTGATTGCCGGGGATCTTTTGGTCAAAAATGCCGCACCGGAAGGGGATTTTGCCAGGTGTCGGGGCATTTTGGGGCGTGAGGAAGCGATTTTGCGTTTTTGGGATGAGGATTGCGCCGAAAAAGCGATTGGAGTGTTGCGGACGGCCGAGACGGCTTGTCGGCTGAATATGTCTCTCAAAAGTATTTGGGATACGGTTTTGATTGAACTGATGCGAATCCGAAAGGAAGTATGATGGAACAGGTAGTGGGAATTCGTTTTAAAAGAGCCGGTAAAATTTATTATTTTGCGCCGGGGGAGTTGGCTCTTTCTTTGGATGATGCCGTCATTGTGGAAACGGCTCGGGGAATGGAGTGCGGGTATGTGGCTCTGACGCCGCGCGAAGTGGAGCGGAATCCGGAGGACGGTGAGCTTAAAAACGTAATTCGTCGGGCGACGACGAAGGATTTGGTGCAAATTGAAAGAAACCATGAGCGGGAAGCGCAGGCTTTTGATATTTGCAAGGAAAAAATCGTCAAATGGAATTGCCCGATGAAGCTTTTACGTGCGGAATACACGTTTGATCGGTCCAAAATTGTGTTTTTCTTCACGGCGGACGGTCGTGTCGATTTTCGAGATTTAGTAAAGGATTTGGCATCCGTTTTCCATACTAGAATCGAACTTCGTCAGGTGGGGGTGCGCGATGAAGCCAAGCAGGTTTCCGGTATCGGTCCCTGCGGTCGGCCGCTTTGCTGTGCTTCTTTTTTGGGAGAATTTTCACCGGTTTCCATCAAAATGGCAAAAGTACAGGGTTTGTCTCTGAATCCGACGAAAATTTCCGGTGTGTGCGGTCGTCTGATGTGTTGTCTGCGGTATGAGAATGATATGTATACTTCGGGTGAGTTGAAATGTCAGAAGCTCATGAGCGGAGATAAACGCGGCAATGATTCGACGCCGCCTCGTGTGGGGATGAAGGTTGTCACGGATAACGGTGACGGTGTCATCGTCTATGTCAATCAGGGAAAGAGATTGGCGAAGGTACAGCTTTCCGGGCAAAAGACGAAAATGATTCCTTGGGATGAAATCGTTCCGGTGGAATAAATATGAATTTCGAATTGCGGGATGGGGAGCGATTGGACGATTTGGTGCGTGACGGTATGCGTATCATTCAAAGACGCGATCAATTTTGTTTTTCTGTCGATTCCGTTCTTTTGGCACATTTTGTTCCCATTAAAAAGCGGGATAAAATCGTTGATTTAGGGACGGGTACCGGTGTGATTCCGCTTCTGCTTTCCGCATTCGGTGCGAAGGATATTACGGCCATTGAAAAAAATTCCGTGATGGCGGATATTGCGATGAGAAATGTCCGCGGAAACGGGAAGGAAGATGTGATTTCCATTGTGTGCGCCGATTATCGGAATGTGCGGAAACGGTTTTCGTCTGCATGTTTTACATCCGTTGTCGTAAATCCGCCGTACCGCAGTGTGGGGACGGGCCGGATGAGTGAAAAGGAAGATGTCGCCGCAGCCACGCATGAGACGACGGCAAGTCTTTCGGATGTGTTTTGCGCAGCTGCCTATCTTTGCGCTTACGGCGGA
Source organism: bacterium (assembly GCA_963635945.1). Taxonomy (GTDB): domain Bacteria; phylum Bacillota; class Negativicutes; order Veillonellales; family Dialisteraceae; genus UBA1822. The sequence goes on from CAVHIJ010000001.1 coordinate 40,656, forward strand.
AGGCTCACTATGGTGCATCGCGCCGACCGCCTGGCGGATTTGATCGCCGAGGGGCGTGCACACGGATTTGAAATGAAACGAATTCGTTTCATTCATAGTCATGAAGGGGAAAATGCCAACCGGGTGTTGGCGGAATGGAGATTGGGCGGCAAAGCGGATGTGAAAGTGATGCCGCCGCTTATCGTGCATCGATCGGACGGTTTGTATACAGAAGAAATGCTTTCTATTTACGGAAAGGAAATTCATGAGTGAAGTCATGCCCGGCACATTGTATTTAGTGCCGACACCCATCGGAAATTTATCGGATATGACGAAACGCGCGGCGGACATTTTAGCCGACGTCGATATCGTGGCTTGTGAAGATACGCGGCATACGAGAATTTTACTTTCTCATTTGGAGCTTGAAAAAAACGTCGTTTCCTATCATGAGCATAATAAGGAAACAGCAGGGCCGAAATTAATCGAAGCGCTTTCGGAAGGAAAATCCGTCGCTCAAGTATCGGACGCAGGGATGCCCGTTATTTCCGATCCCGGTGCCGATTTAATCAAGCTGGCATTGGCGGCGCATATTTCCGTCGTGCCGCTTCCCGGACCCAATGCCGCCTTGACGGCGCTTGTCGCTTCGGGATTGGATGCCAGGCAATTTGTGTTTGTCGGATTTTTGCCGCGGACTTCGGCTAATCGAAAAGCTCTTTTGGATAGTATTAAAAAGATTCCGTTCACTTTAATTTTTTACGAAGCGCCGCACCGGCTGAAAGAAACGCTGAAAATTCTCTCTGAAACTTTGGGAAATCGCCAAGCTGTGACGGCAAGAGAGCTGACGAAAAAATTTGAAACATTTACCCGCGCCACGCTATCGGAACTTTTACAAAACGCGGAGGAAACAGATCCGCGCGGTGAATATGTCGTCCTTGTCGAAGGATACAAGGGAGATGCAGAAGATGCAGAAGACAAAATGACGTGGCAGGAAGAAGCGATTCTGTTGGCGGAAACTTTACCCATAAAAGAAGCCGCCAGACAAGTGGCGGTCAAGAGAAATCTTGCTAGGAGAGAGGTATATCAATTTCTTTTAAAACGGGAAAATCGGGAGTAGCGTTTTACGAAATGAAATGTTTTGTTTGTGTACCGATACCCAAAATCGGATATAAATTCCGACGATGGGGAATCGGTATTTTTTATTGCGGTTAATTAACGGGATGCGAAGCGAAGTCATGCATTTAATTTATATCAAATATTTTATTTATTTCGAACATGTGATACAATAAATAAGAATATAGGGTTTTTGTCGACGTATGTTGATGTCATCGGTTGATTTTTCTTTATTGTAAAATTTGAGATACAGTTTGAGGGCCGTTCCATGCAGGAGAAAATTTTCAAGGCCATATTTATAGTACTGTTTGCTATCCTCGGCATCGTGCTGTCGGTGCAGTCCGAGACACTTTTAATCGAGCTGCTTCCGCATTCTGTCATTTCCGAATCTTTCCTTGGGGTGACATTGATTTCGATTGTTTTGATTATTTCCGGCGTAGTAATCGGCGCGGCGATGGGTTTTGCTCTGTCTCCTCATCTCACGCGCTGGCTTTTTGCGCTCATTACGGGGATGGAATCTTCCCTTTCGCAGCTTTCCACTTGGGATTTGTTGTTGGGGACTTTGGGGCTTTTCCTGGGACTTGTCGTCGCTAATTTAATCGGGATGGCTTTTGATCAGGTGCCTGTGGTGGGACCGTATGTGTCGGTCGTGCTTTCGATTGTCCTCGGCTATTTGGGATTGCATCTTTGCCTGGGCAAGAAGAATGAAATGCTTGTCTTTGTGCAGTCGCATCAGGAAAATCTGAAGAAAAAAGACAAGAAGGAGAAAGAAAAGGAAAAAGGAAAACTGCTTGATACGAACATTATTATTGACGGGCGTATCGTCGATATTTATAAAAGCGGTTTTTTGGAAGGACCGATTATCGTGCCGGTTTTCGTATTGGAAGAGCTTCAAAAAATTGCGGATTCTTCGGATTCCATTAAAAGAAATCGCGGGCGCAGGGGTCTTGATATTTTAAATCAACTTCGTCATGCGGATAAAGATGCTATCCGGATTGTGGCGGATGATTATGAAGATACGGAAGAAGTGGATTCCAAATTGGTGCGTTTGGCTCTCGATAAAGACTGGCGGATTATCACGAACGATTTCAATTTGAATCAGGTGGCCGAGTTGCAGGGAATTACGGTGATGAATCTCAATGATTTGGCCAAGGCGATGAAACCGCCGGTCATTCCGGGCGAGCAGCTGTTTGTACAACTGATCAAGCAAGGGAAGGAAGACAATCAGGGTGTGGCGTATTTGGATGACGGCACAATGATTGTCGTGGCGGGCGGCAGTCATGCCATCGGTCATGAAGTGCCCGTTATCATCACGTCTGTATATCAGACGGCGGCCGGGCGAATGATTTTTGCTAAATTGGAAGAATTTGAAAATGAATAGTCTGATTGTGGTAGCGGCGGGGCGCGGTGAGCGTTTCGGGGCTGCCGAAAATAAATTGCTAACCCCGATCGGCGGCAGACCTCTTATCGAAACGACTCTGCACCATGTGATGCAGAGTTCTTTATTGGATGAAATCATCTTGGTGACGATGCCGGAGGAAAGAGAAACTTTTGAGGGTATTGTTTCCCGTATCGGCGGCCGGATTCCGGTGAAATATGCTGACGGCGGGTCGACTCGAACGGAATCGGTGGCAAACGGTCTCATGGCTGTTTCCATGGAGTCGGATAATGTACTGGTGCATGACGGTGCGCGCCCGGGCGTCTTGGGAGTGGATTTTGATCGGCTGATTTCCGAACTTTCGGATGACAGGCCGGCGGTGCTTTTTGCCGTAGATTGCGTCGATACGATAAAGGAAACGGATGAAAAGGGGCGTGTCCTGCGCACACCGAATCGGAGCCGTTTGAAACGCGCACAGACGCCGCAGGGGGCAAGAACTCGTATTTTCCGTGAGTGTATGAAAAAAATCACGGAAGAACATATGTCTGTCACGGATGATGCTTCGATCTTGGAAATATGCGGTGTGCCCGTGGTCTGTATGCCGGGGCGGGAATCGTTTTTTAAAATTACGTTTTCTGAGGACGGAGAACGATTGGAATCCATGGATGAGAAAAATTTTCCGCAAATTCGTATCGGACAAGGGTACGACATTCATCGATTCGATGCGTCGCGTCCGCTCATTTTGGGCGGGGTGCGGATTCGGGAAAACGGCGGACTTTTGGGACATTCGGATGCCGATGTCTTGGTGCATGCCATTATGGATGCGCTTTTGGGGGCCGCAGGGCTTCCGGATATCGGGCATTGGTTTCCCGATACGGATCCGAGTTTTGCCGGAATTTCCAGTTTGCTTTTGCTGGAACGGGTATCGGATATATTAAAGGAATATGGATATTCTGTGGGAAATATCGACAGTACGATTTTGGCCGAAGAACCGAAAATGGCGCCTTATATTGAAGCGATGCGGCAAAATTTGGCGAATATATTGCATATTTTACCCACGCGGATTAATATAAAAGCTACAACGAACGAAACTTTGGGTGCTATCGGACGAAAAGAAGGCGTTGCGGCCATGGCGAGTGCGCTGGTGCGCAAAGAGAGTTTATAAATCAATTTTAGGAGGAAATTATGGCTGGTAATTTGAAGGTACGTTTTGCACCGAGCCCGACGGGGCCTTTTCATATCGGAGGTGCGCGCAGTGCGCTTTTCAATTGGCTCGTGGCACGGCATGAGGGCGGTACGTTTTTGCTCCGCATTGAGGATACGGATTTGGCGCGTTCCAGTCGTGAGTCGGAAGAAAATATCAAAGAATCCATGCGTTGGCTTGGACTTTTTTGGGATGAAGGGATCGATGTCGGTGGAGAAAACGGACCGTACCGTCAGACGGAGCGTCTCGATTTGTACAAAAAAGAGGTGGAGCGCCTTATCTCCGAAGGAAAGGCTTATTATTGCTATTGCACGCAGGAAGAAATCGAGGAAGAGCGTAAGACACAGTTGGCGGAAGGAAAGACGCCGGTCTATGGCGGGCATTGCCGTCATTTGACGCCCGAGCAAATCGCAAAATACGAAGCGGAAGGGCGGAAACCGGTGGTGCGTCTTCGCGTGCCGACCGATGAAGTGTACGCTTTCGATGATATGGTACGCGGACATGTGGAATTTCAGTCTTCCGGGGTCGGTGATTTCATTATTATGAAATCGGATGGAATCCCGGTCTATAATTTTGCCGTCGTGATTGACGATGCTTTTATGAAATGTACGCATGTCATTCGCGCGGAGGAACATTTGTCCAATACACCGCGACAGATTGCCATTTATCGTGCGCTCGGTTATCCGATTCCGAAATTCGGACATATTTCTTTGATTTTGGGTGCCGATCACAAAAAAATGTCCAAGCGTCACGGTGCGACTTCGGTGACGGCGTATAAAGAAATGGGATATTTGCCGGATGCGGTCGTGAATTATTTGGCGCTTCTCGGTTGGGCGCCGAAAGGGGAACAGGAAATTTTTTCTCGCGAAGAACTCATTCGCGAATTTTCCATGGATCGCGTTTCCTCCAACGATGCCGTATTTGATATTCAAAAGTTGAATCATATCAATTTTCAATACATGAAGAAATTGGGGACGGCGGAGCTGACGGATTTCCTGCTTCCGTTCTTGGAAAGAGCGGGATATGTGACGCTTCCGCTTTCCGCCGAAAAGCGAGCTTGGTTGGAAGCCGTCACGGAATTTTTGCGCGATCGTATTTCCTACGGGGCCGAAGCGCCGGAACAGATGAAAATGTTCTTTACGGATGTGCCGGCATTTGAGGATGAGGAAGTCGTTTCCATGATGAAGAAGGAAACGGCTGCCGCAATTCTTGGCGCATATTCGGCGTCTTTGGAAGCGCTTCCGGAATTTACCGAAGAGGCGGTCACGGCGGCTTTCAAAGCAGTGATGAAAGAAACGGGAATAAAAGGGAAAGATGCGTTTGAGCCCGTGCGCATCGCATTGACCGGCGTCACCAAAGGACCCGGTATGTATACGATGATGATTCTGTTCGGCAGAGAGGAAACACTTTTGCGACTGCGTAAAGGTTTGGCTTTCTGTGAGGCGTAAGGGACGATATTATGGGTTTTGATTTCGGATTGATTGAAAAGGCATTTCCTCTTCTTTTGATGGGAGCGGCCGTGACGATTGAAATCACGGCGGTATCCGTGGCGCTCGGTTTCTTTATTGGGCTCGTCGTCGGGGTGTCGCGTATTTCCGGCTATAGGATTTTGCGCATTTTGGCGGCGATTTATGCGGATTGCATTCGCGGGACTCCGCTTCTGGTGCAAATATTTTTGATTTATTTTGCACTTCCCATTGCCACGGGAGCGCGTGTGGATCCTTTCGCGGCGGCGGTTCTTGCTTGCGGGATCAACAGCGGTGCTTATGTATCCGAAATTTTTCGAGCGGGAATTCAGGCCATTGATCCCGGGCAGATGGAGGCCGGCCGATCGCTGGGATTGACTTGGTGGCAGACCATGCGGTATGTCATTTTGCCGCAGGCGATTAAAAACATTTTGCCGCCGCTCGGAAATGAATTTATCGCTATGCTGAAAGATTCTTCGCTCGTGTCCGTTATCGGATTTGAAGAATTGACACGTAGGGGACAACTTATCATTGCGCAGACTTACGGATCTTTTGAAATTTGGCTCACTGTCGCGGCGCTGTATCTTTCGATGACACTTGCGATTTCGCGTCTGATTGCGTATCTGGAGGCAAAATCGAAATGAGTGAATTTTTGATATCCTTGGATCATGTCGGGAAACGATTCGGATCTCTTGAAGTATTGAAAGATATTTCTCTTCATGTGAAAGAAGGGGAAGTCGTCGTCATCATCGGACCTTCGGGATCCGGGAAATCGACGCTTCTTCGTTGCGTGAACGGTTTGGATCCGGCGACTTCCGGTAAAATTTATTTCGAAGGTGTGCCGGTGACGGATAAAAATATCAATGAAATTCGGACTGAAGTGGGGATGGTGTTCCAACGTTTCAATTTGTTTCCGAATATGTCCGTCATTAAAAATTTGATGCTCGCACCTTGCAAGGTGAGGAAACTTTCGGAAAAAGAAGCGCACGAACGCGGGATGGGGTTGCTGAAAAAAGTCGGACTTGTTGATAAAGCTGAGGCGCGGCCCGATGAGCTTTCCGGCGGACAGCAACAGCGCGTCGCCATCGCCAGAGCTCTTGCCATGCAGCCGAAGGCACTTCTTTTCGACGAACCGACTTCCGCATTGGATCCCGAAATGGTGCATGAAGTGTTGGACGTCATGCAGGATTTGGCAAAAGGCGGCATGACGATGCTTGTCGTAACGCATGAAATGGGATTTGCCCGCGAAGTGGCAGACCGTGTCATTTTTGTAGACGGTGGGTATATCGTGGAAGAAAATACGCCGGAGGAACTTTTTTCCAATCCGAATGAAGCGAGAACGAAGGCATTTTTGGATAAAATTTTGTGATACCGATATAGTTCGATTATTAAGATGTTCCGTTATGTTTCCGTATTTTGGATTGACGAAAACATAAAATTATGATAAATTACTTTTATGCCTTGTAAGAAACCGTCGTACGACATATCTCCTGCCGACCGATTGGAAGGAATATGTAGCGGCGGTTTTCTGTTTTTTATACAGAGGCAAGTGTTTTTTCAGGAGGAACATGATGAAAGGTACGGTTAAGTGGTTCAGCGATGAAAAGGGCTACGGTTTTATTGAAAAGGAAACCGGCGGCGATGTATTTGTACATTTTTCCGCAATCAAAGCTGAAGGCTTCAAGACGTTGAAGGAAGGCCAGCAGGTCGAATTCGAAGTCACGGAAGGTGCCAGAGGCCAGCAGGCTGTCGACGTAGTCGCTCTCTGATCACTGACTCCGCGGGAATTCTCGCACATACAAAAAACGAAAGCCTCGGATCGATCCGAGGTTTTTTCGTTTTTTTCGTTTAGATGACTTTAATTATTTTTTAGTATGCTTTATAATGTATGTATAGGAAGCAAGAGTCGGTGCGGATTTTTAATGATTTTTGTTTCCGAAAAGGACGTCGAATGTCCCGTATAAGACAGGAGGAATTATTATGGAACTGACAATCAGAGGAAAGAACATTGAAATGACGGAAGCCCTCAACAATTATGTGGAAAAACATACGGGCAAAATTCAGAGATATTTCGATAAACCGATTAAAATGAATGTGCTTCTTCGTATTTCCAATATGACAAAGACGTGCGAAGTGACGGTATTCGTAAACGGAGTCATTTTGCGCGGTGTGGAAAAGTCCGACGATATGTATAAGTCCATCGATTTGGTTTTCGATAAAGTGGAACGGCAGATTCATAAATATAAGACACGTTTGGCAAAACGTTTCAAAGAACAAAAAGTGTTTGCGCCCACATTTGCGGCGGAATCCGAAATCGAATCGGAGCAGGATTCGGAACTTGAAATCGTCCGCACGAAGCGTTTCTCCATTGGGACGATGACGCCTGAAGAAGCGGTGTTGCAGATGAATCTTTTGGGACATACATTCTACATGTTCTTCAATGCCGTATCCGGTACGCATTCCGTCGTTTATAAGAGAGACGAAGGAAAGTACGGCTTGATTGAAGCGGATAAATAATCGAAACGAAAAGGGGAGGCGTGTCCTCCTCTTTTTTCTTTGACTATAACATCTTATTTTGATAAAATATATATTGATATGCGCTTGAATAAAATGAGAGTGTTACGATAAAGATACCTGTGTTTTGCGGGGATTGTTTTGAAAATAGAAATTGATAGGGGATTACGGTATAAGGAGTTGTTTGCATGCTGAAAATTTTAGACAGACTCTTCAACGGCTCGAATGAGAAGGAAGTCAAAAAGCTTCGCAAAATTGTCGAAGAAAAAATAAATCCGTTGGAGCCGAAAATGGCGGCCATGAGCGATACTAAGCTGGCCGGCATGACGTTTGAGTTCAAGGAACGTCTCGCCAAAGGGGAATCGTTGGACGATATCCTTCCGGAGGCTTTCGCGGTGATTCGCGAAGCGTCGCGTCGTGTTCTCGGAATGCGGCATTTCGATGTGCAGCTTATCGGCGGGATTGTGCTTCATCAGGGGCGTATTGCGGAAATGTCTACGGGCGAAGGGAAAACGCTCGTTGCCACGCTTCCGACGTATTTGAACGCTCTCGAAGGAAAGGGTGCTCATGTTATCACGGTTAATGATTATCTGGCCAAGCGTGACAGTGAGCAGATGGGGCAGGTTTATAAGTTTTTGAAACTTTCCGTCGGGCTTATCGCTCATGATATGGAACCGGCGGCTCGTAAGCTTGCGTATAATTCCGATATCACGTATGGGACGAATAATGAGTTCGGTTTCGATTATTTGCGTGATAATATGGTTTCTTCCGTGGATCAGATGGTGCAACGTCCGCTTCATTATTGCTTAATCGATGAAGTCGACTCCATTTTGATCGATGAAGCGCGTACGCCGCTTATCATTTCCGGTCCGGGACAGAAATCGACGGATAATTATTATGTTTTGGCTAAATATGTCCCCAAGCTTGTCAAAGATGAAGATTATACGGTCGATGAAAAGCAGAAGACCGTCGCGCCGACGGAGCAGGGCGTGGCCAAGATGGAAAAGATGCTCGGCGTCGGAAACTTGTATGATACCGAAAACATTGAGTTCAACCATCTTTTTACGCAGGCTCTTCGTGCGCAGGTCATGATGACGCGGGATAAGGACTATGTCGTAAAAGATGGCGAAGTCATTATCGTCGATGAATTTACGGGTCGTCTGATGCACGGGCGTCGGTATTCCGATGGGCTCCATCAAGCGATTGAAGCGAAGGAAGGACTCAGGGTCGAGCGTGAAAGTCAGACGCTGGCGACGATTACTTTCCAGAATTATTTCCGTATGTACGATAAGCTGGCCGGTATGACCGGTACGGCGAAGACGGAAGAGCAGGAATTTATCAAAATTTACGGCTTGGATGTCGTACAGATTCCAACAAATAAACCGGTCATTCGTACCGATTTGCCGGATTCCATTTATAAAACGAAACGCGGTAAATACAGAGCTGTCGTCCGGGAAGTAGAGCGCCGTCATGCGTTGGGACAGCCGATGCTGATCGGGACGACGTCCATCGAGCAGTCCGAGCAGCTTTCACATATGCTGAAACAAGCCGGAATCGTGCATAATGTTCTCAATGCGAAATTCCATGAAATGGAAGCTAATATCGTCGCACAGGCGGGGCAAAAAGGCCAAGTCACCATTGCAACGAATATGGCGGGACGCGGAACGGATATTGTGTTGGGTGAAGGTGTCGCCGAATTGGGCGGTCTTGCCATTATCGGTACGGAGCGTCATGAAAGTCGTCGTATCGACAATCAGCTTCGCGGCCGTTCCGGTCGTCAGGGCGATCCCGGAAGTTCGCAGTTTTTCCTGTCGCTCGAAGATGATTTGCTTCGCATTTTCGGTGGGGATAATATCAAGAGTTTCATGGAAAAAATGGGATTGGAAGAAGATGAAGAAATTAAATCTTCCATGGTTTCCAATGCCATTCGTCGTGCGCAAAAACGCGTGGAAACCCGTAACTTCGATATCCGTAAATACGTCTTGGAATATGACGACGTTATGAACCAACAGCGCAAAGTGCTTTACGAACAGCGGCGTCGTATTTTGGACGGTGAAAATATGAAAGACCAAATCATGAATATGGTCGATCGACTGATTGATGAAGGCATGGATATGTATGCGGACGCCAAGCTGTATCCGGAAGAATGGGATTACTCGGCATTGCTTAAATATTGTGAGAAATATTGCATTGCTCCCGGGGATATTAAAATCGAAGATGTCGAAGATTATTCCCGTGAAGATATGGAAAATTTGCTGAAAAAGACAGCGCATGAAACGTATGACATGCGTGAAGAATCCATCGGTTCTGCGATGATGCGCGAATTGGAAAAAGCAGTCATGCTCAAAGTTGTCGATTCCAAATGGATGGAGCATTTGGACGATATGGATATGCTGAAAGAAGGCATCAGTCTTCGTTCGTACGGGCAGCGCAATCCGATTGTCGAATACAAAGTGGAAGCTTTTGACATGTACGAAGAAATGCAGCATGCCATGATGGAAACCATTATTTTGTATTTGTATCACATTCAGGTACAGTTTACCCGAGAAGAAGCGTCCGAAGCGCCGATGCCGGAAGCAGTCGAAGAAACCGATCGGCTTAAAGATGCTACGGAAAATTATGTAGAAGAAGACGGCTCGACAAAGCCGGAAGCGGCGGAACCGTCCGAGACCGAAGAATAAAAAAGATTCGGGAACAAAATAAAATCAATCATGACCGCGGGGAAATCCGGAATATGTCCGTTACCCGAGTGGAGCCCTTACCATGAGGCTCCGTATAGAAAGAGAGTGGAATGATGCTGGAAGATTTGAAAAAAGATCTGGCGGATCTTCTGAACCACGAGCGGGAAATCAGGGATTCACTTTGACTTACCTCAGCTGAAAGAACGAATTACCAGTTATGACGTGCAAATGAGCGATCCCACATTTTGGGATGATGCCGAAAAAGCACGTAAAATTTCTCAGGAAGCGACGGAGGCCAAAGAAGCTTACGATACGTATACAAGACTTTTCGGCGAAGCGGAATCGCTTCAGGAAATGCTGGATATGGCGATTGAGGAAGATGATCAATCCATGGAGAAAGAACTCCGGGAAGAAATGGATCGACTCAAAGCGGTCTTGGATAAGAAAGAAATCGAGTTGCTTCTTTCGGGCGAATTTGACGCCAACAATGCGATTGTTTCCTTCCATGCGGGCGCCGGCGGAACCGAAGCTCAGGATTGGACATCCATGTTGATTCGTATGTACATCAAATGGGCGGCGGCACATGATTTCCAAGTGGAAGAACTCAATATGCTTCCCGGCGATGAAGCGGGTATCAAAGCGGCCGATTACATGATTAAAGGACGTCATGCCTACGGGATGCTGAAATCCGAAAAAGGTGTGCATCGCCTGGTCAGAATTTCACCTTTTGATGCGGCGAAACGTCGTCATACGTCATTTTCCGCCGTCGATGTCATGCCGGAAATCACCGATGATGTCGAAGTTGATCTTAATATGGCCGACGTCAAGGTGGATTATTTCCGTGCCTCCGGTGCGGGTGGGCAGCATATCAATAAGACGAGCTCGGCTGTTCGTATGACGCATGAACCGACCGGAATCGTGGTCAGTTGCCAAACGCAGCGTTCCCAGCTCCAAAATAAAGAGCAGTGTATTAAAATGCTTCGCTCCAAATTATTTGAGCTCGAAATGGAGAAACGCGAAAAATTGAAATCATCCTTGGAAGGCGATCAGCAGGCTATTGAATGGGGCAGTCAAATTCGTTCTTATGTGTTTCAACCGTATACGCTCGTGAAAGATACGCGTACGGCCGTGGAAACGGGGAATGTGGGTGCCGTCATGGATGGGGATCTCGATCCTTTTATCGAAGGATATTTGAAACAGATGAAATTCAAGTCGAAAGCATAAGAGGCAGTTCATGCAATTTGTGAAGAGTGTATCATTCCGAATTCTTGCTCTTATAGTGGCGGTAGGCTTACTCGTCGCCTGCTTTTTGGCTTATCAGCGATACGAAGTCGAAAAAGCGGATACCACGGTGGAAATGATCTACGATTATGACGAAATGGTCATAGCCGCACCGTTGGAAGGCAAGACAAGGGAAGAGATATTCGATTTATTCCGGAAAAGCGGGATCACGACGGTCGCACTGTATGATGAGACCGGCGAGAAAATATTGGGTCGCGGCGATATCACGATTATGCACGGCTCGGAATTTTCGGCGAAATATCCCGATACTCCCGGAATAGCGACCGAAAAAATTTATGTGCAGGCGGCCGACAAGCAAAACGGCGAGGCCATGTACAATGATTTTGTGCGCAATGTAAAACTTCGGATGCGCAATGAAGATATTCGCGAATTTACGGCGGGAAATAAACCGACTTTGGAAATTTCCGCCGATTGGATGCGTTTCCTTACTATGAATGTCGGTTTTTTGCCGACACGTGTCAAAGAAGCCGTAGATACCGGTTTCTATGTATTGCTTCGTCCGGATAATGTGCCGCATCCCACGGAAGCGCATGTGAAAGAATTCATGAGAGCTGTCGATGCCGGCGAGGGGAAAGTGTCCGGTGTCCTTTCGCAGGGTAAAGATTTTTTCGGCTATAAAGAAATGTCGGATCGGGTGCGCGATGAGTTGACAGCGCGCCATATTCCCATTGTTTTGATAGAAGCACAAACACAGCTGGGATTCGATAAGATGAACGGCGCGGTGGATATGGTAAAAGGTTCGAATTACAACACCGTGCGTCTCTATGCGATGGCGCAGGATGAAATCAAAAAAATTTCCGAAACTGAAGCGGCGGCGCGTTTCTATATCAGTGATATTGAAAGAAACATCCGTATGAATTTGTTCCCCACTTATGAATTTGCTTTGGAGGGGACGACGCTTCAGGAAACGAACGCACGCTATATGGCGGAAGTGAGAGATCGTCTTTTGGAACATGGATTTTCCGTCGGTAAAGCCTCTCAAATGGAACCGTATATGCCGGCGAAACCGCTTCGTGCGGCTGTGCTGGCAGGGGCTCTGGCCCTTTGCATGATGGCGCTTTTATGCATTTTACCGGCAGCGGAACCGTATATTTTTGCTCTGTACGGCGCAGGCATTCTCGTTACGCAGGGGCTTTTCTGGGCGACGGAATCGCTTCTCCCGCTTCACGCTTTGGCACTCGGGACGGAAATATCAATGCCGATTCTCGTTGTGACGGCATTTATATCGTATTGTCTTTCAAAAAAAGAAGAAGCTTTTGCTTCCCACGGTTTTATGAAAATTTTTGCCGAAGGGGCGCTTTTGCTTTGGGTAATGGGACTTTGTTCCTTGTGTGGCGGCGTATATGTCTCCGGGATTCTGGGTGACATTCGTTTCTTCCTGGAAACGGAAATTTTCCGCGGTGTCAAATTGACATTTGTCATGCCGCTCATTTTAATAACGTTTGTTTATATCAGATATTTCCCGCTTTTGGGCGAACCGGTGACAACGGGAAAGGATTTTGTTTCCTTCATCAAAAAATTCTGCAATATTCCGGTGAAGCTCGGTATTTTGATGTGCGTCGGTCTCGTTGCTTTTGCGGCATTTCTTTTTGTGGGGCGTAGCGGAAACAATATGGCTCCGGTGCCGGCATTTGAGATTGCGCTTCGTCGTTTCTTAGAAGATAATATGTATGCACGCCCGCGTGAGAAGGAATTCCTTTTCGGGCATCCGGCGGTTTTCATGGCGCTTACAGCTCTTTATAGGAGATGGCCGCAGGTTTTGCATTATTTCCTTATTGTCGCAGTGACAATCGGGCAGGGTTCCATGGTGGAAACGTTTGCCCATTTGCGCAGTCCTTTTATTCTGAGTTTGATTCGCGGATTGGATGGCTTGGCGGCCGGGACTTTGACAGGTCTTTGTGCCGTTATCGGACTTTGTATTCTGATTCGTATCACGCAATATTTCGGAGAACGATATGACCAAAAGTAAAATTGTCATATCCGGCTATTACGGATTTAAAAATGCGGGCGATGAAGCGATGCTGTATTCCATCCTTCGTGCTGTGAGAAGCATAGATCCGGAGGCGGAGGTGACGGTAATTTCGGGGCGCCCTGAGCAGACGGAAAAGGCTTTCGGCGTGAAGGCCGTGCCCAGATTCGGAGGAGTTTCCATTCTTTCGAAACTTTTGTCATGCGATGTATTGATTTCGGGCGGCGGCAGTCTTCTTCAGGATGTGACGAGCAGCCGTAGTTGCATGTATTATTTGTCGCTCATTTTGGCCGGTGCGATTCTCGGGAAGAAAGTTATGTTGTATGCGCAGGGAATCGGTCCCATTCACAGGCCTTGGGTGTCTCGTGTGACGCGCTTTGTGCTGTCTAAAGCGGATGCGATTACGGTACGCGATGAGACGAGTGAGCAATTTTTGCGGGATATCGGGGTCACGGCACCTATTCGTACGACAGCGGATTCCGTATTTTTCCTGACGAAAGAAAATACGGAAAAGGGAAAGGAAATACTTCGCGCAGCCGGTGTTCCGGAGAATAAAAAAATTGTCGGACTTTCCGTGCGGAATTGGAAAGAGGCGGATCTTTGGGGAGAAGCATTCGGTCGGTATATCGAAAAATTGTCCGGTGAGGATGTTTCCGTCGTTTTCATTCCGATGCAGCGACCCGATGACGGAGATATGGCGCGAAAAATTTGTCCCGATGCTAAAGAAAACGTATATTTCCTGGAAGGGTCTTATCGTGTGGACGAGCTGATGTCGCTTGTCGGATGTTTGGATTTGTTGGTCGGGATGCGGCTTCATGCTTTAATTTTTGCCGCACTGTCTCACATCCCGATGATCGGGATTTCCTATGATCCCAAAATTGATAATTTTCTTTCTTCCGTCGGGCAGGAAGCGATATTCCCGATTGAGGAATTTGATGCGGATATGCTGTATAATAGCAGTGTGAAATATTTGTGCGGGAATGAGCCGATACATCAGGAAAAGACGGATGCGTTGCAAAAGAAAGCGGCGCAGACGGTTGCGATTTTGGAAACTTTGATGAAGGGTGCAAAATAAAAAATGTACGGTTTCACGGATGATGGGAGGACATGATGGGAGAACTGACAACCGAGCAAGTAACAATGATTAAGGCCAAAGCCAAAGCAATGCGCATTGCGATTCTGAAAATGATTACCAAAGCGGACAGCGGGCATACCGGCGGCTCTCTTTCGATTGCCGATCTTTTGGCTTTGCTTTACTTTCATGAAATGAATATCGATCCCGAGAATCCGCAAAAAACGGACAGGGATCGTTTTGTTTTGTCCAAGGGACACGGTGCTCCCTGTTTGTATGCGGTGCTCGCGGAAAAAGGATATTTTCCCAAAGATTGGCTTTTGCATTTGCGCCAGGTGGGAGCTGTGCTTCAGGGGCATCCCGATATGAAACATACGCCCGGCGTCGATATGACGACCGGTTCTTTGGGGCAGGGTTTCAGTGCGGCGTGCGGAATGGCGCTTGCTTCCAAAATCGACGGAGCATCTTGGCGCGTGTATGCGGTGCTGGGTGACGGCGAGCTGGAAGAAGGCCAGATTTGGGAAGCGGCGATGTTGGCGGCCCATTATCATTTGGATCATTTGACGGCTTTCGTGGATAACAACGGCCTTCAGATTGACGGGAAGATTGAAGATGTGATGTCGTCCGTTCCTATTGATAAAAAATTCGAAGCGTTCGGCTGGCATGTGCTTCACGCGGACGGGCATGATATAAATTCGCTCCATGCGGCGATTGAAGAAGCGCGGGAAACGAAAGGGAAACCGACTATGATTGTGATGAAGACAATCAAAGGGAAAGGCGTTTCCGAAGTCGAAGGTAAGGTCGGCTGGCACGGGAAGGCACCGAGTGCGGAAGAATGCGAACGTTTCGTAAAAGAAGTGGAGGCGGCAGAATAATGGGAAAGGCGACTCGTGATGCATACGGCGATACATTGAAAGAGCTTGGGGGAGAGTATCCGGAAATCGTTGTCTTGGATGCCGATCTCTCCGCTTCGACGAAAACACAGGTTTTTGCCAAAGCTTATCCGGATCGTTTCTTCGATTGCGGTATTGCGGAAGGTAATATGATGAGTGTGGCGGCCGGGCTTGCCGCAGCGGGGAAGACGGTTTTTGTTTCCACGTTTGCGGTCTTCGGCGCCGGGCGGGCCTACGAACAAATCAGAAATTCGATTTGCTATCCGCGCCTCAATGTAAAAGTGGCGCTTACGCATGCGGGGATTACCGTCGGAGAAGACGGTGCGACGCATCAGATGTTGGAAGATATCGCGCTTATGCGCGCGCTCCCGAATATGACTGTCATTGTACCGGCGGATGCGGCGGAAACGTCGGCGGCACTTCGGTGGGCGGCTTCTTATAAAGGGTCGGTGTATATTCGAATGGGACGTGCGAAATGTGATGATGTGACGGATCCCGAAGCGCCGTTTGTACCGGGGAAATCAGTCATGCTTCGGGACGGTACCGATTTGACGATTATTGCATGCGGGATTATGGCCGGGAAAGCGGCGGCTGCATGCGACAAGCTGAAAGAAGAAGGATTTTCGGTGCGCGTTATCAATATGAGTTCCGTAAAACCGATTGATGAAGAGGCGATTGTGAAAGCGGCCGAGGAAACGGGCGCCATTCTGACGGCGGAAGAACATTCCATTGTGGGCGGCCTCGGAAGTGCGGTGGCGGAAGTCGTCGTAAAACGGTATCCCGTTCCGATGGAAATGCTCGGTATCAATGACAGTTTCGGTGAATCGGGGAAAGCCGATGAACTTCTTGTCAAATACGGACTTACGCCCGAGCATATGGTCGAGATGGCGAAAGAGCTTTTGCAAAAGAAATAATGACCGTATATACCAAAATATTTTTTCGGAGCCTTTTTGTTTGGCTCCTTTTTTATTGCAATTGCAAATTCTCTGTGCTATACTCCCCTTCGTGAGTACGAAAGATGATTGCGGGTCTTTTGCCACCTTCGGAAATCGCAAGTGCGGCGGCCGAGACGGTAAAAGACGTGAGGAAAGTCCGAGCTTCGCAGGGCAGGATGCCGGTTAACGGCCGGCGGGGGTGACCCCAGGGAAAGTGCCATAGAAAAGGAAACCGCCGCATAAGCGGTAAGGGTGGAAAGGTGCGGTAAGAGCGCACCAGCAGCGGGGTAACTCGCTTGGCTTGGTAAACCCCATCCGAAGCAAGGCCGAATAGGGAAGGGTTGAAGTTGCCCGCCGACCTTCCGGGTTGTTGCCGCTTGAGCTTATCAGTAATGGTAAGCCTAGACAGATAATCATCACCACGAAAGTGGGACAGAACTCGGCTTATTGACTACTCACAACGAATATGAAGCATTCCGATGATTCGGGGTGCTTTTTTCGTGCATTTTTCGGAAATATTTTGCTCGAATAGTGACTATAAAAATATTTTATGGTAGAAATTTCGAAAAAATGTGGGGAATTATTGCACAAAAGTGGGGGATTGTGGTAGAATGTGGGTAAAAGTGGTGGATTTAGAAGAGGGAGGTGCAAAATCATGTTCATGAATGAATACAATCATTCTATCGACTCGAAGGGTCGAATGATTTTGCCAGCCCGTTTTCGCGAAGAATTAGGGGAAAAATTTATTCTTTCCCGCGGATTGGATGAATGCCTTACCATTTATCCGGTAGAGCGTTGGGATTCCATGGTTGAAAAATTACGCAGGCTTCCGTCCACAAAAAAAGCGGTGCGTGAATTGCGGCGTTTCCTTATCGGGCAAAGTACGGAGTTGGAATGCGATCGGCAGGGACGAGTTTTGATTCCTGCCAATTTACAGGCTTACGCCAAACTTGAGAAAGATGCCAAAATCATCGGAGTGGGGGATACCATTGAAATTTGGAATCCCAAGCTTCACGGTAATTTGGCTGAAAGCAGCGAAGATATGTCGGAATTGGCGGAATCACTCGATTTGCCGATTGACTTCGATTTGTGAGGTTCTATGGAATTTCATCATGTAAGCGTGCTTTTGGAGGAAACTGTTTCCCGGGTGTTGAGGGATCCGCACGGTATTTATGTAGATGGGACGCTCGGCGGGGGCGGTCATTCTCTGGCGTTGGCCGAGAGGCTTTCGGAAGATGCGCTTTTGATCGGAATCGATCAGGATGAAGAGGCCATAGCAGCGGCGAAAGAAAGACTTTCCGATGTGTCGTGTCGGTTCATGCCGGTACATGAAAATTTTTCTCACATCGGTGACATATTGAAGGAAAGGGGTATCGGTCCCGTTTCCGGATTTCTTTTCGATTTGGGCGTGTCGTCGCGGCAGCTCGACGAAGGGGAACGCGGATTTTCTTATATGCATGAGGGGAAACTCGATATGCGTATGGACAGAAGAAATACTCTTTCCGCTTATGATGTCGTGAACGGGTATACCGAAGAGCAGTTGGAACGGATTATCCGTGAGTACGGCGAAGAGCGTTGGGCAAAGCGGATTGCGGAATTCATCGTCCGCGCTGCAGCGGAAAAACCGCTTGAAACGACGATGGAATTGGTACATGTCATCAAGGCGGCGATTCCGGCCGGTGCCAGAAAAGATGGGCCGCATCCGGCAAAGCGTACATTTCAGGCCATTCGCATTGAAGTGAACGGTGAGCTTCGGATTTTGGAACAAACCATGAAAGATTGTGTGGCGCATTTGGCACCGGGTGGTCGCTTGGCGGTGATTACATTTCAATCTCTCGAGGACAGAATCATTAAAAATGTTTTTCGTGATATGGCCAGGGATTGTATTTGTCCGCCGGAACTTCCGGTGTGTATGTGCGGTCATCATCGTGAAGTGAAAAATGTGGGGAAAGCCGTTCGTCCGTCGGATAAAGAGGTTGCGGAAAATCCGAGAGCCAGGAGTGCGACGTTGCGTGTGGTTGAAAAATTGTAAGTTATCCATGTATCGTTGATTTCCAAAGGGGGATATGGAAATGATATCGCAGGAAATGATGCATTATACAGGCTCAATGCCCGCTCCCTATAGTCTTGAAAAATCAAGACCGATTGAAATTGCCATAGGGAAAGATACGATATTTCCCGTTGTATTTCGTATTTTAATGATTGTGGCGGTAGTGACGGGTGTGTGGCAGGTATGTAGCCTGTATACGGGTAATCAATATCATGAAATGCAAAAGCTACGGCAGGAAATCGTGGCGTTGGAGCGCTCCAATGAGGCGGCGAGATTGGAAGTGGCGAGATTAGAATCGTTGGCTCGCATTCAGCTTGTGGCCGAGACGGAGCTCGGAATGGAAGTTCCGGAATCGGCTCTTTACGGGAAACGTGACTATGTCGTGGATCAAAGTAAAATCAGAGATTAAATTCGAAACCGTCTTTTGTCATGTTTTTGGGTGATAAACGGCGGTTTTCTGTTTCTTAAGATATTCGGAATGTCTTGTCATAAACGTTGTTTTGGGATAAGATAATACATCAATGTTTTTGAGAACATATAAGTATTTTAAAATCTTAAAATATAAGGAGTGATAACGTGAAACAGCTTCGAGATTTGCTTTTGAAAACGAAGACGGTGTCGGTTGTCGGAAATCCGGATGTGTCGGTTTCCGATATTACATCGGATTCGCGTGAGGTGAAATCCGGAAGTCTTTTTATTTGTCTTACGGGTGCCCATGCGGACGGGCATAATTTCGCCGGTATTGCGGCGGGAAAAGGAGCATCCGTCATTGTGGCGCAAAAGGAAATTTCCGTTCCGGCCGATGTCACGGTCGTGTACGTGGAAGATACGCGTAGGGCTATGGAAGATATCACTCCGTTTTTCTTTGATTATCCGTCTCGCAAAATGCGCATGGTCGCGGTCACGGGGACGAACGGGAAAACGACGTTTACACATATCATGTCGCATATTTTCGAATCGTGCGGGTATAAGACGGGCGTCATCGGTACGATTCATACATTAATAGGAAATCGCGAATTTGCGGCACATAATACGACGCCGGACGTGGTGGATTTGGAACGTACGCTTTTCATGATGGTCGAAGCCGGTGTGGAATATTGCTGCATGGAGGTGTCGTCTCATGCGCTTTCCATGGGTCGTGTGGCCGGTGTGGAATTTGATAATGCGTCTTTCACCAATTTGACAGAAGATCATTTGGACTACCATAAGACAATGGATTGTTATGCGGAGGCAAAATCGCTTTTATTTCAATCTGTTTCCGCTCCGGGACAGTCGAAAGAAAATAAATCCTGTCATATCAATGTCGATGCGGATTATGCCGATGTGATGCTGGCGACTTCAAAAGGCGGCGTCGCAGAGGTGACGACGTACAGTATTGATGCGACCTCGGATTTACGCGCGACGCATATTTCGTTTAATTCGTCTTCTTCCGATTTTGTATTGGAAACGAAGGACGGAAACTATGATGTGCATACGAATTTGGTGGGACGTTTTAATGTATATAATGTCTTGACGGCGATTTCGGCGGCTTTGGCGGAGGGAATTTCTATGGAGCGCATCCATCGCGCGCTTGCTGATTTTCATTCGGTACCGGGGCGTTTTGAGCTCATTGACGAAGGACAGGATTTTACGGTTGTCGTCGATTATGCGCATACGCCGGACGGTTTGGAAAATATTTTGAAAACGGCTGAGGAAATTAAACACGGACGGATTTTGATCGTTTTCGGTTGCGGTGGTGACCGTGATAAACTGAAACGTCCGATTATGGGAAGAATCGGTGCCCGGTATGCGGATATTGTCATTGTGACGAGTGATAATCCGCGTACGGAAGATCCGGAGACGATTGTTTCCGAAGTGGCTGCCGGTGTGGAGGAAGTAGCTGAAAATAAGAAGGATTTTTCCTATGAAATCATCGTAAACAGACGGGATGCGATTATTCGTGCCATAACGCTGGCCAAGCCCGGCGATATCGTGATGATTGCCGGCAAGGGACACGAGGATTATCAAATTCTGGCCGATCGGACGATTCATTTCGATGATCGTGAAGAAGCGAGAGCGGCGATTCGGAGTAAATTACATGGCGATATTTGAGCTTGAGGAAATTCTTCGCGCGACGGGCGGGAAACTTCTCCAAAAAGGGACAGCCGTGAAAGTTTCCGGAATCAGTACGGACACGCGGACGATACGGAAGGGAGAATTGTATCTCCCTCTTTCCGGTGAAAATTTCAACGGTCATGCTTTTATCGGGAATGCGGTGTGTGCGGGTGCCTCTGTGATTCTTCTTTCGGATGAATCCTATGTGAATGAGGTCCCGGATACGGTTTCCGTCATTTCCGTTCCGCATACACTTCATGCGCTTGAAGATTTGGCGCGATTTCATCGGATGCGTTATTCGATTCCCGTCATGGCGGTGACGGGCTCTTCCGGAAAAACGACGACGAAGGACATGTTGACGGCTATTTTGGAAACGACGTATACGGTGTGCTGCACGGAGAAAAATTTCAATAATGAAATCGGTCTTTCCAAAACGCTTCTTTCTTTGACGGAGGCTCATGAGGCGGCCGTTGTCGAAATGGGTATGCGAGGTTTGGGGCAGATTGCCGAATTGGCGAAAACGGCGCGTCCCACTATCGGTGTCGTGACTTGCGTCGGCACTGCGCATATCGGTATTTTGGGGAGTCGGGATAATATAGCCAAAGCCAAGGGCGAATTAATCGAAGTGCTTCCCGATGACGGAACGGCGATTTTGAATGCCGATGATGAGTATGTGTCGAAAATGGATCGACTTTTCCACGGGCAATCTGTCTTCTACGGAATTGAAAATAAAAAAGATGTATATGCGTCCGATATTTCTTTTGAACCGGAAAGAACGGTATTTACATGCCATGCGGGAGATGCGGTATTTCCGGTGCGGCTTAAAATGCTGGGAATTCATAATGTATATGATGCTCTGGCGGCGACGGCGGCCGGGCTGCGGGTCGGTGTTTCTCCGAAAAATATAAAAAAAGCGTTGGAAACATTCGTTTCTCAAAGTGCCAGTCAAAGGGTGTATGCACTCGGCGGTGTGACCGTGCTCGACGATTCGTATAATGCCAATCCGCTTTCGGTGGAAATGGCTTTTCGGGCGGCTTTGCAGCTACCGGGGACGCGTCGGATTCTCGTCTTGGGCGATATGTTGGAACTCGGTGCTTCCGAGGTAAAATGTCATGAGGAAACGGGTCGTAAGGCGGCCGAGCTCGGATTCGATGCTCTTATTACAGTAGGTACGCTTTCGCATTATACGGCCCTGGGCGCACGTGCAGGTGGTATGAAAACGGTCACGGAGACCATGTCACCGGCGGAAGCGGCGGATATTTTGAAGAAGGAAACAAAGGACGGGGATGTCGTCCTGATTAAGGGCTCTCACGCCATGCATTTGGAAACGGTGGCGGAATTGTGGAGAGGAGATTTGAAATCCTAAATGGAAAAGGACTATGTATTCGCTTTGGCTGTGTCTTTTGTATTGACGGTCATATTCGGTTATTTCGCGATACCTTTGGCCAAAAAGTACAAAGCGCGGCAATCGATTCGGGAATGCGGACCGAAATCGCATCGCATTAAATCGGGTACACCGACCATGGGTGGGCTCTTTATGATGCTGGGGCTTACGGTGGCAGTTTTGATTCACGCATATCCCGAAGGACCGAGTGTCGAAATAGTCATGCTCCTTTTTATTACGCTCGGGCATTCTCTTTTGGGATTTCTCGATGATTTTATCAAAGCGGAAAAGAAACGAAATTTGGGATTGACCGCTAAGCAAAAAATTGTCGGTCAACTTATTTTGGCCGGAGTTTTTGCGTGGATTGCCGTAGAAAATTTGGGCATTCCGACAGCGATTTCGTTTCCTTTTACAGATTGGGAATGGCCGCTCGGATGGCTTTTCTATCCGTTTTGTGTGATTGTCATAGTCGGCGCTTCCAATGCCGTCAATTTGACGGACGGGCTTGACGGATTGGCAGCCGGCTGCTGTGTGATTGCCTTTTCCGCATATGCCGTGTACGGGTATGCGCACGGGACATACGATCTTTCGGATATCGGTGTATTTTGTATGGCGTTGGTCGGGGTTTGTGCCGCATTTCTTTTCTTCAATTATCATCCGGCCAAAATTTTCATGGGTGATACGGGCTCTCTTGCTTTGGGCGGGGCCCTGGCGGGAATCGCTGTTTTGACACGTACGGAATTGCTGTTGATTTTCCTAGGTTTCATTTTTGTGGCCGAAGCACTTTCTGTCATTTTGCAGGTCGCTTCTTTCAAAATGACGGGGAAACGTATTTTTAAAATGAGTCCGATTCATCATCATTTCGAACTTTGCGGTTGGAGTGAAGTGCGAGTGGTTTGGACGTTTTGGGCGGTCGAGCTTTTGGCGGCGGCACTTACTGTTTTCGCAGTCATGTAAGGGTAGAATATGAGACATGTTTTAATTCTCGGGACGGGTATCAGCGGATTCGGCGCGGCACATGTGTGCCTTTCGCGCGGAGATGCGGTGACAATTTCCGATTTAAAAGAAAATCCGAAGTCGGAAGAAATTCGGGTTCTTTCGCACCTCGGTGCCGAATTTGTATTCGGCCCGCAGACGGAAGCGTTATTAGATGGCATCGACACTGTAATTCCGGCCCCCGTTATTTCGTCGGAAAATCCCGTGATTTCGGCGGCGCTTGCGCGGGGAATTTCCGTTATATCGGAAATCGAGCTTGCAGGTGAAGTCGCCTCCGCGCCGATATATGCCATTACCGGGACAAACGGAAAAACGACGACGACATCTCTTCTACGGGATATGTTCGTTTGCGGCGGTTTGGAAACGGCGGCGGCCGGTAATATCGGTCGTTCCCTTTCATTGACATGTCGGGAACTTTCGAGAGATGCAGTCATAGCGGCGGAAATTTCCAGTTTCCAATTGGAATTCATTCATCGGTTTCGGCCGGAGGCGGCTGTCATTTTAAATGTCACGCCAGATCATTTGGAACGTCATCATACGATGGAAGCCTATGCGGCTGCCAAAGCGAGAATTTTCGAAAATATGAAACCGGATTCTTACATCCTTTTGAATCGGGAAGATCCGTATTGTCGTGCCATGGAAAAATCGGCGCCCTGTCGTGTCGCTTGGCTCGATACGGAAAAGGAAACGGAGGAAGGTGCTTTTTGCGTAGGCGGACAGTTGGTGCTTCGTATCGGCGATGCGGTAACGGAAATTTGCAGCGAAGAGGAAATTCCTCTTCCGGGGAAACATAATGTGCAGGATGTGCTTGCGGCTGCTTTCTTGGCTAAACTTGTCGGCGTTTCGAAAGAAAATATTCGTCGTGCGATTTCGGCTTATAAACCGTTTGCACACCGGATTGAATTTGTATGCGAAAAAGACGGCATTTCTTTTTATGATGATTCGAAAGCAACGAATACGGATTCAACCGAAAAAGCATTGCTTTCTTTTACAAAACCTATTACGCTGATTTGCGGCGGATATGATAAGGGGACGCCCCTTGACGAATTTATGAAATTCGTCAAAATGCATGCTAATCGGCTTGTTTTGACAGGTGCGGCGGCGAAGCGTTTTTACGAGGCGGCGATAGCGGCAGGAATGCATGATGTCGTCATGGCGGATACTATGGAAGATGCCGTGAAAAAAGCGGCGGAATTGACGGAAACGGGTGGAGTGGTACTGCTTTCTCCTGCTTGTTCGAGTTTTGATTCGTATCGATCGTATGGAGAGCGCGGAAATGATTTTCGTGAAAAAGTACTGGCATTACGGTAAGGAGTGCTTATGAAACGGATTATTCTTTCGGGCGGCGGCACGGGGGGCCATATTTATCCGGCCGTAACGATTGCACGAGAAATACTTGCCATCGAGGAAGATGCGGAAATTCTTTTCGTCGGGACGGCGCGTGGTATGGAATCGCGTATTATTCCTGCGGAAGGTTTTCGTTTTGAATCACTTTCGGCGGCCGGAATTCAGCGGCGATTTACGCTGTCTAATATTAAGGCGCTTGGGAAAGCGGGCGCGGGTCTTTGGGAAGCGCGCGGTATTCTGAAAAAATTTCGGCCGGATGTCGTCATCGGGACGGGCGGGTATGTATGCGGTCCGATTTTGATGGCGGCAGCGTTATCGCATATTCCGACTTTGGTACAGGAGCAAAACGTCATTCCGGGCGTTACGAATAAAATTTTGTCTCGTGTCGCAGATCGGGTGGCACTAGGGTATGAAGAAGCGAAAATGCGGTTTCCCCGCCCCGATAAATGTGTATATACGGGAAATCCGGTGCGCGCGGAAGTGACGATGATAGGACGAGAAGAAGCCCGTGAAAAGCTCGGAGTTTCTCCCGATACATTTATGGTATTGGCAGCCGGCGGAAGCCGCGGGGCACGTTCTATTAATTCGGCTATGCATGGCGTCCACCGTTATTTCAAAAATGAAAAGAATTTGTATATTAGGCATGTGACCGGGACGGACGGTTTCGAAACGGTAAAAAATGCGCTGGGAGATGTGTCTGAAACCGGAGAATGGGGAAATACAAGTCGAATCGTGTCGTATGAAAATGATATGCCGACGGCATTGGCGGCTGCGGATTTGGTGATTTACAGAGCCGGTGCCGTGGGACTTGCCGAGTTGTCGGCCCGTGGGCTTGCTTCCGTATTGATTCCGTATCCCTATGCGGCGGAAGATCATCAGACATACAATGCGCGTGTTTTTGAGAAAAAAGGCGCCGCCATTGTGATCGGGGATTCGGATCTTACGGATGAAAAATTAATTTCCGTTATTGATACGCTACGGGAAGATCCGAAAAAATTAAAGGATATGGCTTCGGCCGCATTGCGTATCGGAAATGTGCATGCGGGCAGGGATATTGCGCAAATGGCGCTGGCATTGGCAGATAGGTGAGACTATGAATCTTTCTTCGTTTAATAAACTGTTCTTTATCGGCATCGGCGGAATGGGAATGCGCGCTTTGGCGGAAATTCTCATCCAAAAGGGAATGAAAATCTGCGGATCCGATCGTACGGATTCGGAATATTTGCATGTACTTCGAGAGCAGGGGGCCGATATTTACATCGGTCACGACGCTTCACATATTACCGGTGCGGACGGTATTGTGATCTCGACGGCGATATCCGAGGATAATCCGGAGCTTGCGGAAGCCAAGCGCTTGGGAATTCCGATTTTTCATCGTTCGGATGTTTTGGCGGCTGTCTTCCTTTGGGGAAAAGGGATTGCCGTGGCCGGTGCGCACGGAAAATCCACGACTTCCGGGATGCTGGGAAGAATTTTCAAGGATGCCGGTACGGATCCGACAATCGTATTGGGGGCCGCAGCCGATTATCTGCACGGAAATTCCTGCTTGGGTCACGGGGAATATGTGATTGCCGAGGCCGATGAGAGCGATGGTTCGTTTTTGAAGTTTAAAAATTATTTGGCCGTCGTGACGAATATCGAAAACGATCACTTGGATCATTACGGCACTGTGGAAAATATTAAGAATGCATTCGTCGAGTTTTTGGATCATGTAGATCCGGACGGCGGGGCGGCGATCGTATGCACGGACAGTAAAGGCGTCCGAGATGTGTTGCCGCGTGTTTCCTGCCCCGTGATTACGTACGGAATGAATGAAGATGCCGTGTATCGTGCCGTGAATAAAAGGTATGAGAAACAGCTCATGCTTTTCGATGTCGCACATGCGGGCCGTATTTTAGGGACGATTACGCTTCGGATTCCCGGTGTGCACAATGTGTGCGATGCAATGGCGGCCGTCGTGACGGCGCTGTATTGCGGAATCTCTTTTGAAACGATTGCCGCTTCGCTTGTTGAATTCAAAGGTGTCGCGCGTCGTTTTGAGACGAAGGGATATATCGACGATGTGTGGGTGATTGATGATTACGCTCATCATCCGACGGAAATAAAAGCGACGCTTCGTGCGGCAAAAGAAATCGGCGGGCATCGCGTCATTTGCGCATTTCAGCCGCATCGTTATTCGCGGACGAAGCTTCTTTTGGATGAGTTTTCCTTGGCGTTTGATGATGCTGATGGATTGTATTTTACGGATATTTACTCTGCCGGCGAAGAGCCGATTCCCGGCATTGACGGGACGGTGCTTCCGAAAGCGGTGGGTGCGCATTTACCAAACCGTGAAATTCGATATGTGGCCGACCGGGAAGAATTGGCCAAAGCCATTTGGAAAGAAGCAAAAGCCGGCGATATGATTTTTACGATGGGCGCCGGTACCATTACAAAAACTGGCGGAGAATTGCTTCGTTTGCTTGAAGAGGAGGGGTTGGCCGATGATTGAGAAACAAGATCTCGTCGCCGTTATTATGGGAGGACCGTCTTCCGAAGCGGATGTTTCCAGAAATACGGGAAAGGCCGTTTGCGAAGCATTGACAAGTATTGGATATCATGCGGTTTGCGTGGAATATGATCCGCCGCATCTTATCGGCACGTTGAAAAAAATGGGTGCCAAAGCGGCTTTTATAGCACTTCACGGTCGCTGGGGCGAAGACGGTACGATTCAGGGGGCTTTGGAGCTTTCCGGTATTCCTTATACGGGAAGCGGTGTCACTTCGAGTGCCGTCACGATGGATAAAATCATGAGTTGCCATGTATTTCGCGCGGAAGGTATCAGAATGGCCGATTCGCGCCCGTATAAATTGTCGCAGGGGATTGAGTACGCGACGGAAGAAATTCGGAAACATTTCCCCGGGACTGTCGTTTTGAAACCGGCTTGCGAAGGCTCGACAATCGGAATTGAAATAGTAAAATCGGGTGATGATCTTTCGGAGGCACTTTCACGTGCTTTTGGTGTGGAGCCTCGGATTTTGGCGGAGAAATATTTGGAAGGGCGTGAATTCACCGTTTCCGTCCTGGATGAAAAAGCGTTTCCGGTCATTGAAATACGCCCGCATTCAGGTATGTACGATTATTTTTCGAAATATACGAAAGGGGCGACGGATTATATCGTTCCCGCCGAAATTCCCGAAGAATTGGCTTCGGAAATGTCCGAGATGGCCGTGACCGGTTATCGGGCCGTAGAATGCGAAGGTGTCGTACGTTTTGATTTCCGTACGGATGCGGCGGGTGTGCCGTATCTTTTGGAAGCCAATTCCATTCCGGGTATGACGGCGACGAGCCTTGTTCCGAAAGCGGCAGCGGCAGCCGGCGTAGATTTCCCTCATCTTTGTGAAATGATTTTGCAAGGCGCGGGGACGGGGAAAGGCTGATGTCCGAATTCAAAAGTTTCGAAGAGTTTCGGCAGAATATTCATAATCCGGATGCGGCGGTGGATCGGCGCTTTACTCCGAAAAACGAAAATCCGAAAAATCCGAAACGACGAAAGAAGAAAAAAATACGCAGGGAATCCGGTAATTCACGGAAACATTATGTCATGGCTTCCGTGGGGTCAATTGTCCTGATTTTCGGAATCCTTCTGTTTGCACCGGTACCGTTCGGAAGCGTAAAGCTCACCGGAAATAAAAATGTCACAAAAGAAGATGTGTTCTTTGACGGAGGAATTAAGGAACCTATCAATATTCTTCAAATTTCCGGTACGGATCTGAAAACTCGTTTGGGAAAAGATGTCCGTATCAAATCTGCCGATATTGAGCGTAGTGTATTCGAATTACATATTCACATTTCCGAACGAAAACCTGTGGCTGTTGTGCAGGAAGAAACGGGCTACGCATATTTGGATACAGAAGGCGTTGTCATCCGGACGACAGATTCTATACGAGCTTCGGATTTGCCGATGATTACCGGACTCAAGTTGGATAATTTGCTTTTGGGTGACCGCGTGGATAAATCCGAAGTGAAAATTGCTTTGGATTTTTTGAGAAGTCTGAGCCCGATCGGGTCTGATATGTTCTCGGAAATCAATATGGGAAACGAAGAGAATTTTATCGCTTATACGCGGGACGGTGTACCGGTGAGATTGGCAAAGGGCGATCGCATTGATGAACGGGCAAAATTGGCCGAGAATATTGCAGGAGATGTGAAAGCGAGAGGACTTAGGGTCGAGTTTATCGATACGAGACCGACTTCACCGTTTATCAAGATGAAGCAATAAAAAACTTCGCAAAATCCCATAAAATATATAGATAAATTTGCGAAAATATTGTATAATTCAAGTATATGTAGGAAATTGTGACTAAACAGAAATTTTTCATATAGGGATCCAAAGGAGGACATGACACATGGAGAACGCAAAGATTATGGTCATCGGTGTAGGTGGGGGCGGAAATAATGCCGTCAGAAATATGATTGAAGCCGATGTGGCCGGTGTGGATTTTGTCGCCGTAAATACGGAAGCACAGGTTCTCGATAATTCCCCCGCACCGACGAAAATTCAAATAGGGGAAAAATTGACGAGAGGCCTCGGAGCCGGAGCAAAGCCGGAAATCGGTGAGCAGGCTGCCGAAGAATCCAAAGACGAAATCACCAAAGCGTTGCAGGGTGTCGATATGGTTTTCGTTACGGCCGGTATGGGCGGCGGCACCGGGACGGGTGCGGCTCCCATCGTCGCAAGATGCGCCAAGGAGCTTGGAGCTCTTACGGTCGGCGTTGTCACGAAGCCGTTTCCTTTTGAAGGAAAGGTTCGTGCACGCAATGCGGATTCCGGCATTGAAAAATTGAAACAAAATGTAGATACGCTTCTCATTGTTCCGAATGAAAAATTGCTCTCGACACTCGATAAAGCGGTATCGCTCAAAAATGCGTTCCGTGCGGCCGATGATATTCTCCGACAGGGTATTCAGGGGATTTCCGATTTGATTACGGTACCGGGTGTCATCAATTTGGATTTCGCTGATGTGAAAACGATTATGAGCGATCAGGGCGAAGCATTGATGGGTATCGGGATAGCATCCGGTGAAAATCGTGCGGTCGACGCCGCGAAAATGGCGATTTCTTCCCCGCTTCTCGAACGTTCCATAGATGGTGCGAAGGGAATTATCATCAGCATCGCCGGTAGCGAAGATTTGGGACTTTTCGAAATTAACGAAGCATCTCAGATTATCACTGAAGCGGCCGATCCGGAAGCCAATATCATCTGGGGTACGTCTGTGGATCCCATATTCGAAGACAGTGTAAAAATCACCGTTATCGCGACCGGATTTGACGAAAAGAGAAAAATCGGGCCGCAGATGTCCGCTCGGTCCGCAGGCGGTGCCAATTCCGGCTTGACCGTACCTGATTTCCTGATGAAGAAATAAGTCCTTAAATTCTATTATAGACTGAAAAGCAGCCATGTCCTGCTGTAGAAGAACCGTATGCTGTGGCAGTGCGGTTCTTTTTTTGGGAATGTACATTTTTGGCATTCAGTGCGGGGAGGTAAATTATGAGATGTCCGTATTGTAAAAATAATCGTACCAAAGTATTGGATTCCCGTGAATCGGATGACGGGAATGCCATTCGCCGCCGCCGGCAGTGTAAAGTATGTTTGCAACGTTTTACTACGTATGAAATTGTCGAAAAAAATGAAATTCGCGTCGTGAAAAAACATGGTGTGCGCGAAAGTTTCAAAATAGAAAAAATCAGAAGAGGTATTGTGCTTGCCTGTGAAAAGCTCAATATTTCCGCCGCAAAAATCGATGAAACGGTCGATTGTATTGAGACGCGGATTCGGACCGGATATCCGCGCGAAATCACGACGACGGTCATCGGCAATATAGTCATGGAAGAATTGAAAAAGCTCCATCAGGTCGCTTACGTTCGTTTTGCCGCCGTGTATCGAGAATTTCGCGATATCGATTCTTTCCTTTTGGAATTGGAATCTCTCAGAAACGGAGAAATTGATGCTAAAACAGAAAAGCCTGCGGAGCATAAGACTGTTCCGGCCGATGAAGTGAAGCCGGTGAAGAAAAATAAAAAAGCAAAGAAGTCCGAATTCAAAGGGGATGAGACATAAGGAGAGAATATGGAAACGAAACGCATCGAAGATTGTTTTTTCGCACATCGGCGGGTACTTTCCGAGACGGAAGCGCTCGTTCCGCAAATTGCCGCTATGGCCGATTGCTGTGTCCGTGCGCTTAAAAGCGGACATAAAATTTTAATTTGCGGAAACGGTGGCAGTGCGGCGGACGCACAGCATATCGCCGCCGAGCTCGTCGGTCGTTTTCACAGGGAAAGACGATCGCTTTCCGCTATCGCACTTACGACGGATACATCGATTCTGACGTCTGTTTCCAATGATTATAGTTACGACGATGTCTTTTCACGGCAGATTGAAGGATTGGGGACGGCAGGAGATGTGCTTTGGTGCATTACAACGAGCGGAAATAGTGAAAATATATTGCGCGCCGTACGTTTAGCCAAAGAGATGGGTTTGACGGTGGTGGCGTCGCTCGGGAAAGGCGGCGGTAAAACGGCACCGCTTTGCGATGTTTCCTTTATTGTACCGGCCGATTCGACGGCGCGGATTCAGGAAATGCATATATTGGCTGCGCATGCCGTTTGCGAAATTATCGATGAGACGGATTGGGATGCCTGATGGGACAAAAAGCGTTGTTTTTCGATCGGGACGGCGTTCTGAATGAGGATGCCGGATATTTGTGTCGATACGAGGATCTGCGTTGGATTCCCGGTGCACGGGAATTGGTCGGCAAAATGTGCAGCTGCGGTTGGCTTCTTTTTGTCGTGACGAATCAGAGCGGTGTGGCACGCGGTTTCTATACGGAAGAAGATGTGAAACGACTTCATGAGACCATGGATGCGGAGTTTCGGAAATTCGGCGGATTTATCACGGAATATTACTATTGCCCGCATCTTGCGGGAGCGCCCGTTTCTGCTTATGATGTCGATTGCGATTGCAGGAAACCGAAGCCCGGTATGATTACGACCGCAATGAAAAAATACAAGCTTTTACCGGAAGATTGTATCCTTATCGGTGACAGTGTGCGTGATATCGAAGCGGCGGAGGCGGCCGGCATTCGCGGTTTCCTTTTTAAAGAAGATAATCTGTATGATTTTGTCGTGAAGTGTGTGTCCGGAAACGAAACGAAATGAACTGTCAAAATATTCTTATCATCAAAATGAGCTCGTTGGGAGATGTGATTCATGCCCTGCCCACTTTGTATGCGCTTAGGAAACATTTTCCCCGGGCGCAGATTACATGGGCGGTGCATCCCGCTTTTTCCGCACTTCTTCCGGGGAAACCGTGGGTGGATGAAATTTATCCCATCGACAGGAAACGGATCAAGAAAATTTCTTATCTTGCACAATTGCATCGGGATTTGTCGTCGCGGCATTTTGATTTGGTGATCGATTTACAAATGATTGCCAAAAGTGCGCTCGTCGCTGCATTGTCCGGCGGAAAGAAAAAAATCGGGTATCAAGATGCGCGCGAAGGGAGTTTCTTGGCATCTAAACCGATTAAAGGTGCGCATTGGGACGGGCACATCATTGAGCAGCTTTTGGATGTGGCAGAGTATCTCGGTTGTGATATTTCCGAAATCGAATTTCCGATATGCGAACATGAGGAGGAGAAAATACGGGTAAAGAAAATGCTTTCCCGGAGCGGTGTGTCGGATACGTATGTCGTCCTTGTGCCGGGTACGCGGGGCGAATATAAGAAATGGCCGATTGAATATTGGGGTGAGCTTGCCGCTCGTCTGGCCGAACGGAAAATTTTCACGGTGATTTCCGGTGCGCCGTCCGAAGCGGATATGGGGAAGGCGATTCGGGAATTGTCGCCCACGTCGTATACGGTTGATTTTATCGGAAAGACGAATTTGCCAGAGCTTGCCGCTTTGGATGAAATGGCATCTCTTCACATTTCCTGCGACACGGGGCCGCTTCATATTGCCAATGCTGTGAAAACGCCGATTATTGCGCTTTTCGGGCCGACGCTTCCGGATCGCAGCGGGCCTTTCGGAAACCCGAATGCCGATACGCTTCTGGCGGAGAATCCCGGGAAAGAATCGACGAAAATGGAAACAATTTCCGTGGACAGCGTGTATGATTTGGCTTTGAAAAAATTGAATCTTTTCAAATAAAAAATTCTGCGTACTTATGACGCAGAATTTTTTTCGTGGAAAATTATTCCGTTTCCTTGCTTTCCCGCCAAGCGGTGAAATTGGTAAAACCGCACCAGATGAGGCCGATGCCGGCGACATAGATGAATATTTTCATGGCGTAAAGCGGCATGATAAACATTGCGGCGCCTACGAGAATTTGTCCTGCTGCCGCCAATATATAAATATGAGGCGAGGGGATTTGCGATTTGGTTTTTAGATAAAACGTAATCAGCATCCCGCCGCGCATGAGAATGTAGGCGGCGAACATGTACGGCATGAGGACGATGAGCCATTTGTAATTGCCGGATGTCAAAAGCCAGATACCGAAAAGAATATCGAAGCCGGCCATGAGAAGTCGGACGCCGGAGCGATTTTCTGCCGTGGCTGTGAGATGGCGCATCATTTGCGAGACACCGCTCATAAAAATCGCAACGCCCGCATAAATGGCGGCCATTTCCATCGCCAATTCCGGTTTGATGAAGAAATAAACGCCCGCAACGCCGAAAAATACGGAAGAAATAATAAGCCAAAAAGAATGCATGAGGAACCCTCCGATTTAAAATATTGATATTCATATTAATAGTATAACATTGATCGCGAAAATTTCAATCGGGATTCTCGGAATGGGTTGAGATATAAAAGATTTGTGATATAATATATAAAATATTTCTATTTCCCATATAAATAAAGACATGATGTGTGATGTATGGAATGAGGGGCGTACGGAATTATGAATAACACCGACTGGAAAATTCTGATTTATCTTCGGGAAGAACGCAGTATCAATAAAGTGGCGAAGCGGCTTTTCATGACACAGCCTTCGCTTACATACCGTTTGGATCAGATGGAAAAGGAAATCGGTGTGCCGCTTTTCATCCGCACCAATAAAGGCGTGCATTTTACGGATGCGGGTCTTCGGCTTTTCTCGTATGCGGAGAAAGAATTACAACAATATCAGGATATGAAAAATTTCGTCACGCATGAAAGAAGCACGATTTCCGGTGTGCTTCGCATCGGGGCGAGTCGTTCTTTCACGCAATCTCATATGCCCGCTCTTTTAAAAGGGTTTGTGGATCAATATGCGGATATCGAAATTTCCCTGACGCAAGGGGCCAGTGACCGCCTGACGAAAATGGTGAAAAAAGAAGATATTCAGCTTGCCATCGTGCGCGGGGATCAGGATTGGAATGAAATGGATATATTGCTGGATAATGCGCCCATGTATCTTATTTCCGCCGGGAAAATCGATTACAGCACGTTGGCCAATCAGCCGACGATTCGTTATCGCTCGGATCCGTCGCTCGATGAAATACGTACGCGTTGGTGGAGAGAAAATGTCGGTGAACCGCCGCAATTCATGTTGGCCGTCGACGATTGCCTGACCTGTGTGGAAATCGTAAACGCCGGTCTCGGTCATTGTGTCATTCCGGGAGACTTGATTACGAAATGCGCACCGCATGTGTATCGCCAGATTTTGACGGATTCTAAAGGAAACCCGGTCTATCGTCCGAGTCATCTCATTTGCAAAAATGCGATGACGGTCTCGGCGCCTGTGCAGACATTCATCAATTATGCACGTAAATTTTTCGATGAAAATCCGTTGGTACGTATTTACGAAGAAGATATCGAAAAGGCGGAAGAAGATCAGCCGGAAACAAATGACACCGCGGCGTGTGAAGCATGAATTCCGTTTTTTGAAAAAATAAAAGAGACGCTTATGCGTCTTTTTTTTGGAATTTTCCGAAAACGGAAACCGAAGGGTATAAAAAATTTTCATGAGGTCTTGCATGACGCTCATGCTTTGCATATAATATTTGAGGTTTGTATACGTTTCGTTTCCAGAGGAGGAAGATATGCAGAAGAGAATTATCCATGTGGATGAACGACTGCCGATTTTGCCGACGATTCCGCTCGCACTTCAGCATTTGTTCGCAATGTTCGGCTCGACCGTACTCGTTCCTTTTTTGCTCAATGTGGATCCCGCTACCTGTCTTTTTATGAACGGTATCGGGACCTTGTTGTATTTGTCCGTTTGTAAATGGCGCTTGCCGGCGTATTTGGGGTCGAGTTTTGCATTTATTTCTCCCGTTCTCGCCGTTTGTGCGTCTCCCGGTATGTCTTACGGGGATGCGCAAGGAGGGTTTATCGCTTTCGGTCTCTGCTTTATTTTGGTCTCCCTTATTGTTTCCAAAATCGGGACCGGTTGGATTGACATTCTTTTCCCACCGGCCGCGATGGGCGCAATTGTCGCCATCATCGGGCTGGAACTCGCTCCTCTTGCCATGAGTATGGCCGGGTATTCCGGTGAAGTACAGGGGATGTCGAATGAAACGGCAATGATTATCTCGACGTTTACGCTCGTCGTTACGATTTTGGTGAGTACGCTCGGCCGCGGATTCCTCGGTATCATTCCGATTCTGTGCGGCGTTGTGGCCGGGTATATTCTTTCGTACTTCATGGGGGTCGTCGATTTTGCGAATGTGGCGGAAACGCCGTGGTTCGCATTCCCGACATTCTATAAGCCGAGCTTTAATTTCTCTGCCATTATGATGATTCTGCCGGCAGTCTTTGTCGTCTTGGCCGAACATTTGGGACATCTTTTCGTCACGAGTGATATTGTGGGTCGCGATTTGATAAAAGATCCGGGCCTGCATCGTTCGCTTTTTGCAGACGGCCTTTCGAATATTCTTTCCGGGTTTGCCGGCTCCACGCCGAATACGACGTACGGTGAAAATATGGGCGTCATGGCCATCACCGGTGTATACAGCACCTATGTAATCGGCGGCGCCGCCTGCTTTGCGATACTCTTCAGCTTCGTCGGAAAAGTCGCGGCGCTCATTCACGGTATTCCGACGCCGGTTATGGGCGGGGTGTGCATCCTTCTCTTCGGTTTCATCGCATCCAGCGGGCTTCGCATGTTCATCGAGAAAAAAGTGGATTTCACAAAATCCAAAAATTTGATTCTGACGGCCGTCACGATGATTACCGGATTGTCCGGTGCAACGGTTGTTTTGGGACCGATTCAGCTTAAGGGAATGGGTCTTGCGACGGTTGTGGCCATTATTCTTTCTCTTGTTTTCCTCTTCTTCTCCAAAACACATATGGATAACGACGCGGAATAATTCGTATTCACATAAAAAGAGGGCTCGGATATTGTCTGAGCCCTTTTGTGTTGCATGGGGATATGTTTTTATGCTTGATCGAAATAATCAACGATGCCTTTATAGATACTTTGTGCAATGGATTTGGCGCCCCAGGAAGATGTCAGCATTTTGAGGCGGTGACTGTTGGAAATGAATCCCATTTCCAGGAGAATAGAAGGCATTTTCGTATGGACATTCACATAAAGATTATTGGAACGCACGCCGCGATCCGGGATGGCGAGATTATTGATGAGGGAAGAATGCACATATTTAGCCAAGAGCAAATCCCTCGATGTTTTCGGATAATAGTACACCGTCGTGCCGTCGACGGCATTATTGGAAAAAGAATCGATATGAATGGAAACGAAAATATCCGCTTTGGCTTTGTTTCCGATATTGCAACGTGCCTGGAGTTCCTTGATGTCGTCTGCATATGCGCTGTAGACGTCTTTATCCGTTTCATGCGTCATGATGACTTTGGCGCCGGAGACTTTCAGCATTTCGACTAAAGGTTTGGCGATGGACATGTTGATGTCTTTTTCGTAATACGTTTTTCCGTCGAGTGTGGCGATGGCGCCCACATCCGCGCCGCCGTGGCCGGGATCGATGCAAATGGTTTTATTTTTCAACACTTTTTTGGCCTTGGCCGTTACGGAATAAGAAGTTGATTTTGTGTTTTTCTTTTCGGAAACGGGAGCCGTCGTTTTTGTTGTCGATGGTTCCGTCGAAGATGCTTTCGAAGGAATATCGATGACAAGGCGGTGTGGGCGACCGGCTGCGGCGTCCGGTTTCAGCGGGAAGACTTTTAAATCCGAAGAGGTGAGGGCGTTTGCCATATCGGCGGTGATTTTGGTATCAGTGCCTTCCGTCTTGACCGTAAAGCTTTTCACGTTCTGTTTGGAAACGATATAGGAGGCGGAAACGGCTGAAGCAAGATCGGTGTCTTTCACCGTGAGATGCAGCGTTTTCCCGTCG
Source organism: bacterium (assembly GCA_963635945.1). GTDB lineage: Bacteria > Bacillota > Negativicutes > Veillonellales > Dialisteraceae > UBA1822. Next base: position 77,355 of record CAVHIJ010000001.1, read on the forward strand.
TCCGCAAGGGAAGCTTCCGCTTTGACGGCTGCGGAAAGTTCGATGACGATGCGCACAAAGGGTGTCGACGTATCCGTTCGTGCGGCCCAGAAAATGCCGTTTATCGTAGCAGCTTCAGCACCGGCGGAAATCAGAAAAGAAAACAGGAGAGACAGCAGGCAAAGAAAAATTTGTTTCATATGTACCTCTATATAAAATATGTTTTCGAAATATATTTTTACTGTTTAGATAAAAATAATATAACACCGACATTCCGGAATGTCAAAGGGCATGCGGATTTTCGCATATGTAAAAAGCCGTGACGCTCGTATTGAGGTCACGGCTTTGAGATATTCATTTTAATGTTTGCTGAGCGCAATGGCTTCGTCGAATTCTTTTTGGATGGTTTCCGACGGCTGGGCGTCCATGAGGGAAACGACGATGATGGCAATCGTTGCGAAAATGAATCCGGGGACGAGTTCATAGAGGCCGAACCATTCGAATTGCTTCCAAATGAGTACGGTTAAGCCGCCCGTGATGATGCCGGCGTAAGCACCTTTAAGTGTCATGCGTTTCCAGTAGAGGGAAAGGAGCACTGCCGGTCCGAAGCAGGCACCGAATCCGGCCCATGCATAGGAGACGATGGAGAAAATGTAACTGTTCGGATCGGCGGCCAGATAGAGGGCGCAGAGCGAAATGGCGAGGACAGTCGCACGGCTGACGAGAATGAGTTCTTTTTGGCTGGCTTTCGGATGGAAGGGATGGTAAATATCACGCGATACTGCGGAGGCTGTGACGAGAAGTTGCGAAGATGCCGTACTCATGATGGCTGCCAGGACAGCTGACCAAATGAGCCCTGTGAAGAAAGGCGATGACAAATCGGAAGCCATGATAATGAAGACGCGTTCCGCATCGGCATTTTCAAGCGGTATCGTAAGGTATGCTTTGCCGATGACGCCTATGGCAATGGCACATACGAGGGAAATAATGACCCATCCCATCGCGATATTGGTGGATTTTTTGAGTTCTTTCGCATCGCTGATGGCCATGAAACGGACAAGAATGTGCGGCTGGCCGAAATATCCGAGTCCCCAGCCGACGGAAGAGATGAACATAATGAAATTCATCATACCCGTCGAAGATTCGGGGAAGAAAGAAAAGAAATTTGCACCTTCACCGGCAAGCGCATCCAAAGTCGGCGTCGTGCCGCCCAAAGAGATGGTTGCCGCGACGGGAATGTAGAAGACGGTGAAGAACATCATGGTTCCCTGAATGAAATCCGTCCAGCAGACGGCGGAAAAACCGCCGAGGAACGTATAGAAGACAACGACGAAAGCGCCGATGAAAAGCGATGTCGTATACGGGATATCGAAAATTGTATTGAAAAGTTTTCCGGCTGCGACGAATCCGGATGACGTATAAATAATGAAGAAAATAATAATGCAGACGGCGCAGATGAAACGGAGTCCGTTTTTATGGTCTTCGAAACGATTGGAAAGGTAATCGGGAATGGTAAGACTGTTTCCCGATACTTCCGAATACGTGCGCAGACGTTTGGATGTGAAAATCCAATTGAGCCAAGTGCCGACGATGAGGCCGACGCTCGTCCAGATGGCGGACAGGCCGTGGAGATAAGCAAATCCCGGGAGTCCCATCAGCATCCAGCCGCTCATATCCGAGGCTTCGGCGCTCATGGATGTAAGCCATGGCCCGAGTTTTCGATCACCCAAGATATACTGGGACAGATTGTTTTGCTTTTTGGAATAATAGATTCCGATGGCCATCATGACGGCGAGATACAGGCAAAAGGCCGCAATAATTCCGAATTCTCCGTTGTAGTGCATGTGAGGTCTCCTTGAAAAAGAAGAAACGGACACCGCAAGAGAGGGTATCCGTGGCTTCGTTGCTACCTGAAATGTAATTATCTAATATGATAAAGGATTCATGCGAAATTGTAAAGCGAAAAATCATTAGAATTTTTTGATTTTTTTCATACATTTTGTGTTATATCTGCAGAAAGAATCCGTATTTCCAAAATGTTGCGTGGCATGCTATAATAATTTTGTCTCTTCCCAGTGGGCAATCCGCCGGGGGAGCGAAAATCCGGGAAAATTTTTTATTTTATGAGGGATGCCATGGAGGAGCTTACAGGTCTGTCCGGCCGGCGGGTAAAGCGGGCTTTGGATCTGAAACAAAAAAAATATCGGAAGCTTTATGGAGAATTCCTCATGGAAGGTGTGCGAAGCGCGGAGGATGCGGTTTCTCAACATATTGAGGGCGCTTCTCTTTTTGTGACGGAGGAAACAGCCGAAGAGCCTCGTGCCCGTGCCGTGATTTCGGCGGCAGAGGACTTATCTTGGCATGTGTACCGTGTGACGGAAGCGATTATGGAGAAACTTTCGGGGACGGAGCACGGACAGGGGATGCTGGCGGTGCTTCCGATGCGAAAGAGAGAATTGTCCGAGATAAGAACTCGTCCCGATGACAGATTTGTTTTGCTGGATGCGGTACAGGATCCGGGAAATATGGGGACGATTCTGCGGACGGCGGCTGCGGCGGGTATTACCGGTGTGATTTTGACGACAGGTTGTACGGATCCGTATGCTGAGAAAGCGGTGCGCGCTTCGATGGGCAGTATCTTGAGATTGCCGGTGTATGAAAATGTGACGACGGAGGAATTACGCGCGTTTCTTTTAAAAAGCGGTCTTCCTTTGGTTGCGTTGACGCTGGAAGGCGGTCGACCGTATCGGGAAATTTCAGAAATCGGGGGTGTCGTTTTCGCGTTCGGAAACGAGGGCGCAGGGATATCGCCCGAAGTGCTGTGCTGTGCCGAGGAGAAATTATACGTACCGATGCAAGCGGGTGTGGAGTCGCTGAACGTTTCGGTATGTGCGGGGATTATTTTGTTTCATTTTACCGGATAAGAAGGAATGTACAATGAAGTATTCGAAAGATAAAAAAGAGTATTATTTAGTGGATTTTGATATTTTGCCGGCGGCGATTAAAAGTACGATTCGCGCCAAGCAAATGCTTGAGGCAGGTAAAGTTTCCACCATTTACGATGCCGTCAGGATAACGGGAATCAGTCGAAGTGCCTTTTACAAATACAAAGACCATGTGTCGGATGCGGCGACGGGAAATGAGCGGGATATACTCACGATGATTGTGATGTTGCCCAATGATACGCAGGTGATGACGCGTCTTTTGCGCCGTTTGGATAAACTCGATGCGGTGCCGGTTACGATGGAAAAGTCGGCGCCGGCCGGGAAATATATTTCCATGACATTTTCGTTCTTTATCGTAGATCTTCCGGTTTCTTCCGAAGAATTGGTAAAAGAGGTCAAGGCGATCAAAGGAATTTCAAATGTCATCATAGTGGGTGAGGTGTGAGGATGAAGGATATCAATATTGCGCTTTTGGGCTTCGGCACGGTCGGAAGCGGTGTCGCAGAGGCTATTCGTCGGAATGGGGAAGCGCTTTCCGCCGAAATCGGATGCCGGTTGCATCTGAAAACGGTGCTGGTGCGAAATCCGGAGAAATACGAACATTTGGATGTGTTGAAGGATGTGCATGTCACGACGGATTTTGCGGAAGTCGATGAAGATGATTCCGTTTCCATCATCGTCGAGGTGATGGGCGGTATAAATCCTGCGAAGGATTATATTTACGCTTCTCTGCGTAAAGGAAAGAATGTTGTCAGTGCGAATAAGGATTTAGTGGCACTTTACGGTCCGGAAATTTTGCGTTTGGCTGAGAAACATCATGTGAATTTCAGCTGCGAGGCGAGTGTCGGCGGCGGGATTCCGATTCTGGTGCCGCTCCATGATTCGCTGGCTGCCAATCGCATCGATAAAATTCTCGGTATCGTAAATGGGACGACGAATTATATACTGACACAGATGACGGATACCGGAGAATCGTATGAAAACGCATTGGTCGGCGCACAGGAAAAAGGATTTGCCGAAGCGGATCCCACGAACGACGTTTGTGGGTATGATGCGGCGAGGAAATTGGCGATTTTGGCGTCTATCGGCTTTCGTGCAAATGCCACGTTTGATGATGTAGTCGTGGAAGGTATCGAAAAAATTACGCAGCAGGATGTGCTCTATGCCAAAGACATGGGGTATGTAATTAAACTTCTTGCCGTGGCGACACGTGAAGAAGGCGGTATTGCGCTCAATGTCTATCCGGCTTTCGTGCCGAAAGCGCATCCGCTCGCTTCCGTAAAAGGATCGTACAATGCGATTTATGTGGAAGGAAACATTGTGGGCGACGTCATGTTTTACGGACGCGGCGCCGGCTCGCTTCCGACAGCTTCCGCCGTAATGGGCGACGTTATTGCTACAGCCAAACATATCGTGACGAATACGCAGGGCATCGGCATGATTTTGACGGATACGAAACCCATGTCCTTCTACTCTTCGCTGAAACTTCGCGATTCGTATTATTTTCGCCTGATTGTCAAAGATACGACGGGGGTTCTGGCGTCCATTGCGCAGGCATTGGCCGATCAATCCATCAGTATCAATGAAGTCGTGCAGAAACGTCGCTTTGAAAATTTGGCGGAGCTGATGCTCATCGTGGAAGCGGCACCGCGTGAAAATATTAATCGAGTCATCCAAGCACTTTCGGAACTTCCGACAGTGAAAGAAATTGCAAATGTGATAAGGGTACTGCCAAATGGAAACGAATAAAATCATTGTAAAGACTCCCGCATCCACATCCAATCTGGGGAGCGGTTTCGATGTATTGGGATTGGCGCTTTCGCTATACAATGAAGTGCATTTTATTCCGGAAAAAGGGGATTTTGGGAATGTCACACTTTCGGCCGAAGGCGAAGGACTTGCCATTTTGGCCATGAGCGATGAAAATATCATTTTTCGCGCCATGGAGGAAACGGCAGCCGTTATCGGTAAAAAACTTCCGTCCGGGAAAATGCATCTCATCAACCGCGTACCCTTTGCGCGGGGGATGGGAAGCTCTTCGACGGCTATTGTCTCCGGCGTGGTTTTGGCGAATTATCTTTGCGGATCTCCGCTTTCGCAAAATGAAATGTTGAATATTGCCGCTAAAATCGAAGGACATCCGGACAATGTGGCGCCGGCGCTCATGGGCGGTTTCGTCATTTCTATGATGGATGAAACGGGATGCACCTCCGTTAAAGTGCCCGTTTCCGCCGATTGGAAAGCCGTCGTGGTAATTCCGGATTTTGAGCTCATGACCGAGCACGCCAGAGCGGTCCTCCCAAATTCTTACAGCCGTGCGGACGCCGTGCGCAATATTTCCTGTGTTTCTTTCCTGCTGACGGCATTTTTCCGTCAGAACCCGGCGTACTTACGAATCGGGATGCAGGATAAAATCCACGTGCCGTATCGCATTGGGCTCATTCCGGGTGGTGAAGATGTCATTCGTATGGCTGAAGAAGCCGGCGCTTTCGGCGCGACCATCAGCGGCAGCGGCTCCACCATGATTGCTTTTACCGATTCGGATCATGCCGATGCGGTTGGGAAAGCGATGCAGGCGGCTTTTGCCGGAAAAGATATGACAAGCCGTGTGATGGTCTTGGATTTTAATCAAAACGGTGCGGAAATTTCCGTCGAAAAAGCGGAATAATTTCTTAAAACGGACGGCGCGTGAGCTTAGAGCTTCGCGCCGTTTTTTGCGATTGCAGATGACGGAAATCACTTGACAAAAAAGGCTTTCGTGGGTATCCTATTACATGTAACCGATGTCGGGACGTAGCTCAGTTTGGTAGAGCGCTACCTTGGGGTGGTAGAGGTCGCATGTTCAACTCATGTCGTTCCGACCACTTTTTTTATTCTGTTTTTGCATAATAATAATACCTTTTGAAGCTTCGGCGGATTTTTACGTAAATTTTGTTTCCTATAAAAGGAGGTCATTGATATGAATCGTTTGAAATCATTTTTGCTTCTTGCGCTTTTAAGTGCCATATTGGTGGCCATCGGCGGTATGGTCGCAGGTCGGGACGGCGCCATGTATATGTTTCTGATTTCTCTTGCAATTAATTTTGTGAGTTACTGGAATTGTGATAAAATAGCGTTAGCGAGTTATCAGGCGCGTGAGCTTACGGAGAGGGAAAAACCGGAACTTTTTTCTTTAGTGCGTGAGCTGACGGAGAGAGCCGGTATGCCGATGCCGCGTCTTTACGTGATTCCGAGTGATGTCCCAAATGCATTTGCGACGGGGCGTGATGAGAAACATGCGGCGGTCGCGGTGACGGAAGGATTGCTTTCGATGCTGGATCGCGATGAATTGGCCGGTGTCCTTGGGCATGAGCTTACACATGTGAAACATCGCGATACGCTTTTGATGACGCTGGCGGCTTCGATTGCAGGTGCGATTTCCTGGATTGCGAATATGGCGCAATGGGCGGCAATTTTCGGCGGAGGTCGCAATTCCGACGGCGAGCATTCAAATCCTTTGGGATTAATGCTGGTGGCGATTATAGCACCGATTGCTGCGCTTTTCGTGCAGATGGCGCTTTCGCGTTCGCGGGAATATATGGCCGATGCCGGCGGTGCGGCGATTTCCGGGAAACCGTTGGCGCTGGCGTCCGCTTTGCAAAAACTCGACGGGTATGCGCATCGGCGTGTGATAAGGGGCGCAGAACCTTCTTCCTGCGGACTCTTCATTATCAATCCGCTCTGCGGTGTACGTTCGTTTTCCACCAATTTGTTTTCTACGCATCCTTCCACGGAGGAGCGTATAAAAAGACTGCGTGAGATTGCCGCGCAAATGCGGTGACGCGGTGTATATTTCTTTTTTAAGGAGGCTTTTCTGATGGCAAACATTGAAAAAACTTTGGTTCTCGTGAAACCCGACGGTGTGAAGAAACACATCTGCGGCGAAGTGATTTCTCGCTTCGAACGCAAAGGGCTTTCGATTCATGCAATTAAAATGATTCAGGTACCGGAAGAACTCGCCAAGAAGCATTATGCGGAACATGAAGGCAAAGGTTTCTTCAAGGATCTTATCGATTTCATTACTTCCGCTCCCGTCCTTGCGATGGTCATTGAAGGAGAAAATGCGGTAAAGGCTGTCCGTCAGATTAACGGCGCGACCAATCCTTTGGAAGCGGTACCGGGCTCTATCCGCGGTGATTTTGCTACGTCCATTGATGAAAATGTCGTTCATGCATCCGATGCACCGGAGACGGCGGCAAGAGAAATCGCTCTTTGGTTCCCGGAACTTTGAGGTGAATGTCATGGCAAAGGTTTATACCCGTACCGGTGATAAGGGTAAAACAAGTCTCTATACCGGGGAGCGTGTTTCCAAAGCAAGTCTTCGTGTGGAAACATACGGTACAGTCGATGAAGCGGATTCCGTGCTGGGACTCGCCCGTGCTTTTGCGGTTCATGACAAGGTGAAGGACACCATTTATAAAGTACAGAAAGAGCTTTGGCTTTTGATGGCCGATATTGCCAGTATCGGTAAGGATGCGAACATTCAAGACGCTCACGTGACGGCGATTGAGGAAACAATCGATGCTTTCGATTCCGAATTGGAACCGCTCAATCATTTCCTCGTCCCGGGCGATGCGAAAAGTGCGGCGGCACTTGATATGGCACGCTCGGTCATTCGCCGCGCGGAACGGCTGATGTGGAAATTGGGAGAAGAAGAGGATATTCACGAAACGGATTTGAAATATCTGAATCGTCTCTCGGACCTCTGTTTTATTCTTTCGCGGTATGAGACCGAAGTGAAATAATGAAACGGAATAAAGAGGCTGCGACTCATGCGGAATCATGGGGCGCAGCCTTTATTTTTTTTATGTTATAATGACAGGGAAAAGGAGGCGCTATGATGGAACTTTTGGCACCGGCGGGGACACCCGACCGGCTTTGGGCCGCGCTTTCCGCCGGCGCCGATGCGGTGTACTTGGGTGGTAAACAATTCAGCGCACGGCGCTTTGCCGGAAATTTTACAAATGAAGAAATAAAGGATGCCGTGGCACTTTGTCACGCTCTCGGAAAATCGGTGTATGTGACGCTGAATATTTTAATTTCCGATAAAGAGATGCCGGAGCTTTTGTCGTATCTGGATTTTTTGGGGACGACAGGTATCGACGGACTGTTGGTGCAGGATTTGGGCGTGGCGCGATTGGTGCGGGAGCGGATTCCGCATGTGCCGCTTCATGCCAGCACCCAAATGACCGTATCGAATCTTTCTGGTGTCGAATTTTTACGGACGCTCGGTTTCAAAAGAATTGTTCTTTCGCGTGAACTTTCGCATGAGGAAATTTCTTATATCGCACATCACACAGATGTCGAAATCGAAGTTTTCGTACACGGAGCACTTTGTGTTTGTTATTCCGGGCAGTGTCTCATGAGTTCTTTTATCGGCGGTCGAAGTGGCAATCGCGGCGCCTGTGCGCAGCCGTGCCGTATGCCGTACCGATTGACGGATGAAGTGGGGAAGGAAACGGTTTCTTCCCGCGGTGATTATATTTTGTCGCTTCGAGATATGGTGTCGCTTGAATCGCTTTCGGCTCTTTCCGAGGCGGGCGTCGTTTCTCTTAAAGTGGAAGGGCGCATGAAAGAACCCGAATATGTATATGCCGTGATTTCCGCATATCGGGAAGCATTGGATGCTATGCAAAGCGGTGAGGAAATCGATAAAAAAGAGTTGCTGCATCGAATGCAGACGCGTTTTAATCGCGGATATACGGAAAGGTATGCGAAAAACGAGATAAGCGGCGCCATGATGACGGGGGATGCGCCGGGAAATCACGGTGTGCCGGCCGGATATGTGGCTCGTATAGGAAAGGGAAATTTTATGTTTCAATCGAATTCCCGCCCCGCGGTACAAAATTTGTTCGGAATTTCCTATGTGACGACTGAGAAAATGATGGCATTTGTTGACATGTCTTCCGTGCGATTTGAGAAAAACGGATCTGTTTTCGTGCATGCGGAAACAGAGGCTGCGGAAGGCGGTGCCGTATATTGGGTACCGAAGCCGAAAAAGGAAAATTTCGGGCCGAAATATTTCACGCGGAGAATTCCGCTAACGTTTACATTTTCTGCGATGCCGGGGCATTTCGTGATGCTTTCCGCCGATGACGGAGCGGGGCATGGTGTTTCGGTTTCTTCGGAATTTATTGCGGAAGCGGCGCGTGAGCGAGTGACCGGAGAAGATGAAATTATAAGTCTCCTCTCGCGCCTTGGGAATACAATTTATAGTTTCGGCGGTGCCGCAATACGGAATGACGGTTGTATGGTGCCGAAAAGCATTGTGAATCATTTGCGGCAGGATGTATGCGAAAAAATATCGCGCCAACGCATTGAAGAATTTGAGGCTTCGCGCGGGCCGTATGCGTCAACGATTCCGTCGGTTGTACGGAAACGTGTCGAGGAAAGGGGAGCGCCGCGGTTTTTTGTGCGGACGGATAATGAAAAGCAGGCCTTGGACGCCATAGCCGAAGGCGCGGGCGTTATTTTCGGCGGTGAATCGTTTTCGCATCGGCCGATTCCCGTTTCCGTATATAAAAATGTATTAGAAACTGGTCGCGCGGCCGGTATGCGCGTGATTTTTTCCATGCCTCGCATCGTGCGTCAAATGAGAGAATCGGCGGCGCAGGCATGGTTTCTCACATTGGGAAATCTTATGCCCGATGCGATGGAAATTCGTTTTCCCGGTGCGATGCTTTGGGCAAAAGATTTGCCGGAAACCGTTGGTGTGATGGGGGAAGCTTCACTCAATGTTTTCAATGC
>CAVHIJ010000001.1:87074-106595 GCA_963635945.1 bacterium
CGATTGGGGGCTTTCCTCCGTGTATGTATCGCCCGAATGCACGATTTCGCAAATCAGGCGTATGGCAAAAGTGTCACCGATTCCGCTCGGGGTCACCGTTTTCGGGCGGCAGGAAATGATGATTTCCGAATATTGCGTCGTAAACGCCGTGCTCGGTATGGGCCGCGATAAAATGCATTGCGATGCGCCCTGCATGCGTGGTCGTTATGCGCTATCCGACGGTGGTGGCCGGCTTTTCCCGGTTCGGACGGATGAAGTCTGCCACATGCACATTTTAAACAGTGCCGTTACGGATATGCGTCCGCATATGGAAAAACTTTCCCGGGCGGGCATTTCCTTTTTCGCAATTGATGTAAGAGGTACGACGGAAGATGCGGGGGCGCTCGTGCGCTCGTTTGCGCGAGCACTTGCCGGTGGTTATGAACCGGGCATTCCCGGCGCAACGCGCGGACATTTCGCCAGAGGAGTGTTGTGATGAATACGGATGTATTACAGATTTTGGAATTTACGGAGATACAAAAGCGTTTGGCTGCTCATGCGCCGTCTGTGCTTTCCAAAGAGCTCGCATTTTCGTGGCGGCCTTCCGTCTATGCCGAAGTCATTGAACGCCTTCTTGCGGAAACGGATGAAGCGATACGCGTTTCGGAGCGTGAAATCACAATGCCCTTAGGCGAGGCGCATGATCTTCGCGATATGCTTTCGAAATCGGAAAAAGATGTCGTGCTTCTTCCACCGGAATTTATGGATTTGGCGGCGACATTGGATACGTATGAAAAAATGTCGCATTATTTTACGGGCGATCGCGCGGGGCTTTATCCCGTTCTCACCGAGCTTGCGATGCTGATACATCCGGAAGAAACATTACTTTCGCGCATTCGTCGTGTTTTCGGAGATCATGGGGAAATTGCGGATAATGCATCACCGAAATTGGTGCGCATTCGTCAGGAAAAAGCGAGTGTGAGAAGTAGGATTCGTCGTGCATTTGAGCAAATTTTACAGGATAAGAATCAGGCCGGATTTTTCCGCGATGCCATCATTACGCAGCGAAGCGGGCGCTACGTCCTTCCCGTCAAAGCGGAGTATCGGTATAAATTCAACGGGATTGTCCATGATCGATCTTCTACGGGGCAGACGCTTTTCATGGAGCCGATGGCATCCGTCGTTTTAAATAATGATTTGGCTGAGTTGGAAGCGGCGGAAAAACAGGAAATTGCGGAAATTTTACGGCAGCTCACTCAAGATGTACGGAAAGAAACGAAAAATATCCGCGAGAGCATGAAATTGGCAACGCAAATTGAGCTCATTTTCGCTAGGGCAGCGTTATCGACCGAGATGCACGGTATGCGTGCGCTTCCGGATGATAAAGGATACGCCGAACTTATCGGTGCGCGTCATCCGCTTCTTGATCCGAAAACGGCCGTCCCGCTCTCGCTTTCTTTGGGCGGCGATTATCGCCAGCTCATCATTACCGGCTCCAATGCGGGCGGGAAAACGATTGCGATGAAAACGCTGGGACTTTTGGCGCTTATGAATCAGGCCGGTCTTTTCATCCCGGCGGTCGAAGGTTCGCGTCTTCCCGTCTATCGGCACATTTATGCCGTCATCGGCGATGAGCAAAGTATCATGGATAATCTGTCCACTTTTTCAGGATATATTACACAGTTGGCCGGTTTCATAGAAAAAGCGGGAGCGCATGATTTGGTCCTTTTGGATGAATTGGGTAGTGGCACCGATCCCATAGAAGGAGCGGCGCTTGCAGAATCCGTCACGGAATTTTTGGCACGCCGCGGTATTCCCGCCATCATCACATCTCATTTTTCAGAAATGAAGAAATTGGCGTATGAAACGGACGGTATCGAGAACGCATTCGTCGAATTTGATGAAAAGACATTGGCGCCTACATATCGTCTGATTACCGGTATGGCCGGGAACAGCAACGCTTTTAATATTTGTCGCCGTTTTGGAATGACGGACGAAATTTTGACACGTGCCGAAGTGCTTAAAGAAGAATCGCCACTGAATGAAATGGAAACGCTCATGGCCGATTTGAATCGTGAATTGTCCGATGTGCAAAAAGAACGTGATATTCTTGCGGAAAAAGTGAAGGAGGCGGAAACCCTTCGCAATGAACTCGCGGAAGCGGACAGTTTCATAAAAGAAAAAAAGCGCGCCATTTTCGAAAAAGCGCGCGAAGAAGCCGAAAATATGAAACGGGACATCCGTATCCAAGCCGAGACGATTATCAAAGAGCTTAAGAAACAGGCGGCGGAAGCGGAAAAAGAAAATTTGTCGAATGAATTCAATAAGGCAAGGAAACAAATAGAGAATATTGCTCTTCCCAAAAAAGACGGAGATCGTGCAACCATCGTTTTTTCCGAGATGAAAGCGGGAGATTTCGTTTACGTCGATACGCTTCAAAGCGTCGGATGCATCGAAAAAATCGCAGGACGGAAACTTACCGTGCAATGCGGAAACTTCCGTATTACCGTCACGCCGGAGCATTGCTTTATGCCGACGAAAAAGGAAACGCCGAAGAAAAAAGCTTCCGCATCAGGAAAAGAATTCGTGAATCGCGCCTCACACGGGAGAGCGATTCGTGCCATTCCGACGGAAATCAATATCATAGGAAAAACCGTCGATGAGGCGATTCCCGATGTGGACCGTTTCTTAAATGATGCTTTTATGGCCGGTGTTTCTCCCGTGGAAATTATTCACGGTAAAGGCACCGGGGCGCTCCGTCGCGGCATTCATGAATATCTCAAAACGCTCAATTTTGTGACGGAATTTCATCTGGCGGATGAAAGAAGCGGAGGAGCCGGTGTAACGGAAGTGTATTTCTGAAACGAGAAGAATTTGCTTCCGACGCAAATTTTTTATACAAATAATGCAAAATCAAAGCGGGGATCCCTAAAGGGATACCCCGTTTTGATTTGCGGATTTTATTTTACGGTGTTTTTCAAAGTTCCGATAGGATCGATTGTGATTTCCACGACGTCTCCTTTTTTCAAAAATTGTGGGGGATTTTGTCCCATTCCGACGCCTTTCGGGGTGCCGGTTGCAATAACGTCGCCCGGAAGGAGTGTCATGCCTTGCGATAGGACGGAAATGAGTTTTGCAATCGGGAAAATCAAATCTTCCGTGGAACCCTCTTGGCGAAGGGCACCGTTGACTTTCGTGTAAATTGTAAAGGATGTATCGTTTCCGCCGATGAGAATGGCCGGCCCCATCGGGCAGAAGGTGTCAAGGGATTTTCCCAAGAACCATTGCGCATGTTTCTTTTGAAGATCGCGCGCCGTGACGTCATTGATGATGGTGTATCCGTAAATGTATTCGGTAGCGTCTTCGGGGGCGATGTCGCTGCCTTGTTTTCCGATGATGACGCCGAGCTCGCCTTCGTAATCGACGGAATCCGTGACGCTTGGATGTGAATCGATTTCTTCGGAGGGACCGATGACGGATGTCGTCGCTTTCGTGAAGAAAATAGGTGCGGCGGGTGTTTCCGCTTTTGCGTTTTGCTCAAATTCCGTGACGTGCTCTTTATAATTTTTGCCGACACAGAAAATATTTCTCCGAGGCAGGAACGGGACATTGATTTCCGTTTCCGAAAGAGGAAGCGCCGATACTTCCGTTTCCTTTTCATTGGCGGAGAGTACTTTGGCCAGATTCAGAAGGCCTTCTTCTCCGCTTTCGATGAATTCGGCAAGTGTTCCTCCGAGAAAAATCGAGTACGCTTCTTCTAAATCGTAAGCGGGGTAGACGGAGGTGCCGTCTTTTGTCAATACGCCCCATTGAGGGAGACCTTTGTATGTGTAAGAAATAAGTCTTTGCATGATGTTTCCTTCCTTTCTTTTGAAAATATTATATCATATTCGGTTTGATGGAAACGGAATTTACTTGTATAATGTATTGGATTGGATTCGAAGAAATTTTATTCGTTTTTTGAAATCGGAGGATACAAATGGATTTTGCATTGACGGAGCAGCAGAAAGAATTGGTCGCACTGGCGCGTGAAATTTCGGAAAAGGAAATTATTCCGCGTGCCCTCGATATGGATAAGGCGGGACGAATGGATGATACGCTTCTCGCTATTTTGAAACAGGCCGGTTTTACGCAGCTTTCATGTCCGGCAGAGCTTGGCGGGGCGGGTTTGGATCTTCTTACGACGGCTCTTATCGTAGAGGAACTGGGGCGTGCGTGTGCGGGGACGGCGACGGTTTGCTCGGCTAATTCCCTTGCGTCATATCCGATTTTGCTGGGAGCCAATGATGAACAGAAAAAAGAATTTTTCGATTGTCTCGCTCACGGCGGTATGGCGGCTTTCGCTTTGACGGAACCGTCGGCCGGGTCGGATGCGGGCGCCGTTTCCTGTCGTGCGAAAAAAGTCGAAGGCGGCTATGTGCTGAATGGGACGAAATGTTTCATCACAAATGGGCCGATTGCCGATAAGATTACGCTTTTTGCCAATGTGCGTGAATCGGGCGGTGTGCGCGGACTTACGGTTTTCCTCGTAGATTCGAAGACGCCGGGTGTCACAATCGGTAAGGAAGAAGATAAGATGGGGATTCGTGCGTCGACGACGTCCGAAATTATTTTCGATGATTGCTTTGTGCCGGAATCGTGCCGTGTCGGGCGCGAGGGGATGGGGTTCCGCCTGGCGATGCAGACGCTCGAGCTTTCCCGCCCGGTTGTAGGTGCGCTTTCCGTCGGGATCGCGCAGGCGGCGTTGGAATCGGCCGTTCGGTATGCGCATCAGCGGAAACAGTTTGGTGTGAAGATTGCGACGTTTGAAATGGTACAGGAAATGATCGCCGATATGGTGATGAAGACGGAAGCAGCCCGTGCGCTCGTGCACAAAGCGTGCATTGCGCAGATGGAAAAGAATCCGGAAGCCTCGAAATTCTCCGCTATGTCCAAATGTTTTGCCTCCGACGTAGCGATGGAAGTCTCGACAATCGCTGTCCAGATTATGGGCAGCAACGGGTATTCGCGTGAAAATGCGAATGAAAAATATATGCGTGATGCGAAGGTCATGCAGATTTACGAAGGTACGAATCAGGTGCAGCGTCTCGTCATCGCGAATGCGACTGCGTATTAATTGTATCGATTATTTACAACTTAATTTATCGTCTTAAAATGTCGCACCGAGCGGTTCGGCATTTTTTTGTTTCCATAAGCACTGTATTTCCCTTGATTGTAATGATATAATAATTGTGTATTTGTATGCGGGGAAACTCTTTGTTTCCGGAAATAGATTCGGTATCATCATTTTACGGAGATTTTTTATGAAAAAGAACGATAGCTTGTTTACATTGGTCGACGGGTTTCGCATTCCTACGTCGGAGGCGAAAGAATATGTGAAAATCCGCGACAAAATGATGGCGGAGGGTGAAAAATTTCTTCGCACTTTTTGTGTGGAAATTCGCCGGCAGCCGCTCTTGGATCTGGTGGGCGATGGCATTTGCGGATATTCTTCTTCAGGTGAAATGCTGGCTCGTATTTCCCTGGATCCTTTTGAATTGCAGGCCATGAATGTGGCGTTTGGAAGGAAGAAACTGAAAGAATATATTTTGGCGGCAAACGGCTATGACGAAAACGATTATCAAGCCTTGCTCGCAGAGTATGAAGAGGACAAAAAGAAAACGAAATAAGGGGAGGAATGTATGATTCATATTGTCAGTGACAGTACGGCGGTTTTTTCGCCGGAGTTTTTGGCCGCGCACGATAATTTGCACGTCGTGCCGCTTACGATTTCTTACGAAGGCGAATATTGTCCCGAGGGAGCGATTTCCGTCGAGCAGGTTATCGAGTATTCGGAACGTGAAAAGAAAAATTTGGCGACCAGTCAGCCATCTACGGGAGATTGGTTGAAGGTTTTTGAGGAAATTCCGGAAGATGAAGGTATTATCGTGTTGTGTCTCACGCCGGCGGTCAGCAGTACATTCAGCGGCGCTCAGCTTGCGGCGCGTCAATCCGGTCGCAAAAAAATTTCGGTGGTAAATTCTCGTACGACCGCTATCGGCATGGTCGAACTTGTAAAAGATTGTTTCGAATGGATTGACGAAGGACTTTCTTTCGAAGAAGTGTCGAAAAAATTATATGACGCGACATTCCGCATGCGCACTTGCTTCACCATTGACACATTGGAGTATCTGCGTCGTGGCGGTCGTATCGGTCGCGCTGCCGGTCTTATCGGATCCATTCTGAAAATCAAACCGATTATTTATCTCAATCCGGATGACGAAGTCGATGCTTTGGATAAAGTGCGTACGCACAAAAAAGCCATTTCTGTCATGTTGGATTTCCTACACAGGAACTCTCCGGCCAAGCGTATCGGCATCGTCCACATCGTCAATGAAGAGGGCGGCCGCGCATTGCAAGAGCTCGTGCAGGCCGAATATCCCGATGTCGAAGTGACACTTTCCACGGCTAATTCCGTTTTGGCCGCCTATCTCGGACCGGGACTTGTCGGGATTATTTTCGAAAAAGCGGAATAACGGGGGTATGCCATGTATACGACGATAGACGGACAAGCTTTCAAAAATATGCTCATCGGAGCATATCAGATGTTTGAAAAGAAATATGAAATTATTAATCAGCTGAATGTGTTCCCTGTCCCGGACGGTGATACGGGAAGCAATATGCTGAATACACTTCGCTCGATGTACAGCATGATCGTTAATGAAGACGGTAGCGAAACTATCGGCGTTTTGGCCGAAAAAGCCGCGACCGGTGCCATTATGGGCGCCCGCGGAAATTCCGGCGTCATCCTTTCTCAAATCATTCACGGGATCAGCCGAGGCCTTCGCGGAAAACGCACTGCCAGTTGCTCGCAGATGGGTAAAGCTTTCCAATACGGGATTCTGTATGCGTACCGAGCCGTGTCTCAACCTGTCGAAGGTACGATTCTTTCCGTCGCACGCGGTCTTGCGCGTGGCACACGTGATGTCATTCGCACCGAGTCCGATTTTTCCCGTGTCCTTGAAGCCTGTATTGCTTCCGGTGAAGAAGCTCTGGCCCTCACTCCCGAGCAACTCCCCATTTTGAAACAGGCCAATGTCGTCGACGCCGGCGGACAAGGGCTCATTTATTTCCTCGTCGGTTGCTTAAACGGTCTTACAGGGAAAGCCGAAGACGTCGAAGTTTCCAATGTGAAACCTCTTTTCTCCAAAATGGAAGCGAAGGGCGAATATTTCTCCATCGAGTTCCCGTATTGCACGCAATTTATGCTTTCACCGTGCAAAATCACCGGGAAAGAAATTCGGAAACGTTTGAATGCTTGGGGCGAATCTATCGTCATCGCCGAAGGAGACAATCTCGTCCGTGTGCATATCCATTCTCAGCGCCCGGGGCACGTTCTCGACATGGCGGCCGATTGGGGCACGCTTCACGACATTAAGTGCGACAATATGATCGACCAGTTTGAAGAAAATAAGGAAAAGCAGGCCGATATTCAGAAAAAGCCACTCGGCATTCTCTCCGTCGTTTCCGGAGACGGATGGATGGAAATTTTCGAAAACATGGGTGCCGATGTCCTTTCCGGCGGTCAGACGATGAATCCATCCGTCCAGGAACTTTCAGATACCATCAAAAACGGTCATTACGAAAAGTATATTATTCTGCCGAATAACAAAAATATTATTCTTGCGGCGAAACAAATCAAAAAAATTATGGGCGAAACCATTACTATCGTCCCCTCGACGAATGCGATGGAAGGTCTTGCGGCCGCAATGGTATTTTCCGATGATGCGACCCTCGAGGAAAATCAGGATGCTATGACGCGCGCCATGGAATCGGTGAAGACTGGGCAAGTCACCACCGCCGTCCGCGATACGACCATCGGTGCGGCCATCATTCACAAAGATGATTATCTCGGCATCAGCCGCGGGAAAGATATCATCGCAACTCCCGATTTCAAAGATTGTGTGAAGAAACTTCTCGCAGAAATCGTTGATGAAGACACCGAAGTAATTTCCCTCTACTACGGTGAAGGCCTTGTCAAAGAAGATGCCGAAGCTTTAGCCGAAGAACTCGGAGATATTTATGGAGACGTCGAATTCGAAGTTTACGAAGGCGGTCAGCCTCTTTATCCCGTTTACATTTCCGCGGAATAAAAATAAAAACGAAAGCAGTACTCATTGCGAGTGCTGTTTTTTTGTGTACCGGATATATCGGCGAAGATGAGAAATTTCTTCCTTGCCGTGATGGATGGTATAATAAAATCAATTTGATTTGAATGTTTCGGAGGAAACGGAAATGGTGAAGGCGAAGACGAAATTTGTTTGCAAAGAGTGCGGGGCGGAATCCGTGCGATGGCTCGGGCGTTGTCCGCAATGTGGGGCTTGGAATTCTTTGGAGGAATTCACAGAACGCCCGCTTCCCAAAGCGGCGGCGTCGCATCCTTTGGCGCAAATTCGAAGCGACCGAGCGCCGGTGGCGCTTTCGGAAATTGAAACGGGTGCGGAACCTCGTTTCCTTTTGCATATGCCGGAAGTGGATCGGCCGCTGGGAGGTGGGCTCGTGAAAGGCTCGGTGACTCTTTTGGGTGGGGAGCCGGGCATCGGGAAATCGACGCTTGTATTTCAAATTTGCAAAGCGGTGACCGGTCTCGGAGAGACGGTCTTTTATGCGAGCGGCGAAGAATCGGAGCTGCAAATCAAAATGCGTGCGGAGCGCCTTAAAATCAACGGATCGCGCTGTTTCGTCCTTTCGGGAGCGGACCTCAATATTATTATCGATGAAGCAAGGCGTTTGAAGCCTGCGGTGCTTGTCATCGATTCCATTCAGACGATGTATTTGGAAGAAAGCACGTCGGCGATGGGGAGTCCTGCGCAGATTCGTGATTCGACCGCTCTCTTGGTGCGTCTTGCCAAAGAAGAAGGGATTTCCGTCCTCATTATCGGTCACGTGACAAAGGATGGGAATATTGCAGGACCCCGCATTTTAGAGCACATGGTGGATACGGTGTTATATTTGGAAGGGGATCGGAGTTTCCAATTCCGCGTGCTCAGGACAGTGAAAAATCGTTTCGGCTCGACGTCGGATTCGGGGCTTTTCGTCATGGAAACGGAGGGCCTTCGCGGGATGACGGATCCTTCCGGGTATCTGCTCAGGAAACGTGAGGATGCGGCGGCGGGAAGTATTGCGCTTTGCTGCATGGAGGGGCATCGGCCGATTACGGCGGAAATTCAAGCACTTTCGGTGCATTCCGTATTACCGGCACCGCGGCGGATTTCTGTCGGGTATGATTATAATCGCTTGGTCGTACTGCTGGCTGTTTTGCAAAAACGTGCGCGGATCCCATTCGCAGAAGAGGATGTGTATGTGAATGTGGCGGGAGGTTTTAAAATTCGGGAAACGGCGGCGGATTTGGCGGCTGCCTTTGCTGTGGTATCCGTGAAATGGGATGTACCGATTCCGCAGGATTTTGCGGCTTTCGGAGAAGTCGGACTCACGGGTGATGTGCTTCCCGTTTCTCATATCGGTCTTCGTCTCAAAGAGGCAATCAAAATGAATTTTCGACGTTTTGTATTGCCGGAAGGAAACAGGAAAGAAGCGGAGGCGTTTTTTAAAAAGGAAAGGGCAACGGGAATTTTCGTATCATATGTGTCTCGTATCGGGGAAGCGCTGGGAATGCTGAAGAAATAGTACGGAGGGAAAAAAATAAATGGAGTTTCGTATATTTGAAAAATTTCCCGTGAAGGCGGCGGTGTCGGAGCGGACCGGCGGAATTTCTTTCGGCGCCTATGCTTCAAATAATATGAGTTTTACTGTGGGAGATGATTCGGTACATGTGTCGGAAAATCGTCGGCGATTTCTTTCTTTGCTTTCAATAAATCCGGAGTCACTTGTCGGTACGGTGCAGGTGCACGGGACGGAAATTCGTATTGCGACGAAAGAGGATTGCGGATGCGGTGCTTTTTCGTCAGAGACGGCATTTCCTTTCTGCGACGGTCTTTTGACAAAGGAATTTAATGTGCCTCTGGCGCTTCTCTTTGCGGATTGTACGCCGATATTTCTGTATGATCCCGTGCAAAAAGCGGTCGGAATCGTACATGGCGGCTGGCGCGGGGCGGCGGGAGATATTTGCGGCAAAGCGGTCGCGATGATGGAGGAAACATTTTCCTCGCGCCCTTCGGATATTTTGGCAGCCATCGGGCCATGTATCCGTCGCTGCTGCTTTGAGGTGGGTGAAGATGTTATTTATGAATTCGGCAAATTGTTTGATGATGGGACGATGAAGAATTTAACGGAAAGGAATTCGGAGGGGAAATTGTATTTTGATTTACCGACGGCTAACCGTCTTCTGCTACTGCGGGCGGGTCTTTCGGAAAATCATGTGGAAGACAGCGGTATTTGCACATTTTGTCATAATGATTCTTATTTTTCATATCGGAAAGCGGGCGGAGAGACGGGACGTCATATGGGTGTTATCATGATGTCGGATGAAACGTGAGATGTAAGGACTCGGTTTCTTGTTTTTTCCTTTTAAAATTTGCTAATTCGGGGCGGTTGTGTTAAGATACATCCGTAATATTGTTTCCTGTAGAGTGAGCCGCGGCTCACTTTTTCTTATAGTGCGACAAAGGAGAGAGGGATGGCGCGAAAGGATATTGAAAAATCGGCGGAAGAAATTCTGGATGCGGCTTTGGCAGCGGAAGGAATCGAGCTGGTGGATGTACAGTATGTGCGGGAGCGGAATTGGATTTTGAGGCTCTTTATCGATAAAGAGGGTGGCGTGGATCTTTCGGATTGCCAGCGTGTTAGTGAAAAAGCCGGTGCTGTTCTGGATGAGAAGGATTTGATTCCTGGTAATTATTTGCTGGAGGTATCGTCGCCGGGCGTGGACCGTGTTATAAAAAAAGATAAAGATTTTCGGCGTTTTGCGGGTGAGAAAGTGGATGTAAAACTTTTTGCGCCTCTTATTGAAGGAAAGAAGGAAACGAAATCATTTACGGCCGTTTTGGGCGGTCTCACCGAATCGGGTGAAGTATTGCTTATGCAGGAAGGTATGGCGGAGGTTTCCGTTTCAAAAGATAAAATTTCTCAGATGAGATTGCATTTTTCATTTTAATCGGGAGGGTTAGATTATCGTGAATGAACAGCTTTTGCAGGCAGTGGAGCTGCTTGTCAAGACAAAGAAGGTACCGGAATCGGTGGTTTTCAGTGCATTGGAATCCGTTTTTTTGACGGCGTATAAGAGGGAAAAAAGTTCGAATGAAAATATTTCCGTTAATATCGATCGACAGACGGGAGATTATCATATTTATGCGGAGAAGCGCGTGGTGGATGTTTTGAGTGAGGATCCGCAGGAAGCTTCGTTCGAAATGACGGTTTCCGAGGCGAAGAAAATTAATCCCGCTTATGCGCCGGGCGATATCTTGCATATCGATGTGACGCCGAAGGATTTTGGCCGGACGGCGGCGCAGGCGGCCAAGCAGGTTTTAATTCAGAAATTGCGCGAGGCGGAACGCGGTGTGATTTATGAGGAGTTCTCGGGTCGTGAGGGGGATATTATCACCGGCACGATTAAATGGATGGATGCACGGACGGTGTATGTGGATTTGGGCCGCGTAGAAGGCATTTTGCCGCTTCCGGAACAAATCGAAGGTGAAGTTTTCGAAAAGGGTCAGACGATTAAATGTTGCGTACAGGAAGTGCGCAAGACGACAAAGGGACCGGAAATTATTTTGTCCCGTACGAATGCCGCTCTTTTGAAACGTCTCTTCGAGCTTCAGGTACCTGAAATTTACAGCGGTACAGTGGAAATTAAATCGGTGTCCCGTGAGGCGGGTTCGCGTGCCAAAATCGCTGTTGCGGCGATGGATCCGATGGTGGATGCGGTCGGCGCATGCGTGGGGCCTAAAGGACAGCGTGTACAGAATATCGTGAATGAGCTTCATGGGGAGAAAATCGATATCGTTCTTTGGGATGAGGATCCGGCAGTGTATATCGCTAATGCGCTTTCGCCGGCGAAAGTGATAACGGTTGCGGTGAGCGAAGAAGATAAAGCGTCCTATGTCATTGTCGAAGATTATCAGCTTTCTTTGGCTATCGGGAAAGCCGGACAGAATGCGAGATTGGCGGCTCGCCTCACGGGCTGGAAAATCGATATCAAGAGTCAGACACAGGCGATTGAAGAAGGGATGATTGATCCGGAATCGGAAGAGGACAGTATTTTGGGTGATATCGAAGCCGAAGGTGAGGAGGCGTGACGTGAAGGTCAAAAAAATTCCGATGCGGAAATGCGTCGGATGCGGTGAGGCGAAAATGAAAAAAGAGCTCATCCGAATTGTGGCACTTCCGACGGGGGAGATTGAAGTGGATAAAACCGGTAAGAAATCGGGTCGCGGCGTATATATTTGCGATAATTCGGCTTGTTTTGAAGCGGCCTATAAGAATCACGGTTTGGAACGCTCGCTTAAGCGGCCCGTTTCCGATGATGTATATCAATCGTTGAAGGAAGCTTTGCATGAGTGAGGCGGTTTATCGATTCTTGGGGATCGGTCAGAAAGCGGGATTTCTTCTTTCGGGAGATATGCAAATTCGGGACGGTATCAAAAAAAGGAAAGGGTATCTTCTGATTCTTTCCGGGGATGCATCGCCTAAAACGGCGGAAACGTATCGGATGATGGCGGAGCGTCAAAAGTTGGGAATCCGAGTATTCGGAGAAAAATATAAATTGGGGCATAGTTTGGGTAAGTCCGAGCGTACGGCGGTGCTGATTACGGATGAGAAATTCGGCAAAGCCGTCCTGGACAAGTTGGATACGGTAGTTAGGGAGGATCGCGTATGGCAAAATACAGAATCTACGAATTAGCCAAGCAATACAACAAAACGAATGAGGAGGTCATCGAGATTTTGAATCGGCACAAAATTGAGGTGACGAAGGCGGCCAACAGTGTGGATGATGCGGCTAAAGAAATTCTGGAAAAAGAAATTAACGGCAGCAAACCGAAGAAACCTCAATTCCGTGTGGTGCGTTTCGACAGCAAGGGTCGACCGCAGGATAAGAAGGGGCAAACGGTTCATTCCACTTCTTATTCGTCCGACGGAGCTGAGCTTGCGGCAAAAGCAAAAGCGAAGGCGGAAGCTTCCGCAAATCCGGTGAAGGCGGAAATGTCTGCAAAAGCGGAGACGTCAGCCCGGGCGGATGCATCGGTCAAGAAATCTGAGGCAAAACCGGTTGTGGAAACTCCGAAAGTGCAGGCGGACAAAACGGCGGAAAGAAAAGAACGTGACAGCGCAAGCTTTAATCGCGGAGGCGATCGCCAGCAGCGGAGCGATCGCCCGCAGGGAGAGCGCGGAAGTTTTAATCGCGGAGGAGATCGCCCACAGCGGAGCGAACGTCCCCAGGGCGACAGAAGCGGTTTCCAAAGAGGGGATCGTCCACAGGGAGATCGCCCGCAACGGAGTGACCGTCCGCAGGGAAGCGGTTTCCAAAGAAACGGGGATCGCCCGCAAGGCACTCGTCCCGCGCAGAGTTCTCAGCCGCGTCGTGAAAAATCGGATGAAAGCGTCATGCCTCAGGAAGGTCAGCAGTCGGCGATTCGTCGCGACAAAACGGCTAAGAAGAAAGCGAGCGGCAATAAGAAGGATTTTGAGAAGAGTCGGCGTGAAAAAGAGGGCAGCTCTTTAATGGCGCAATCTCTTCGCCAAAATAAAAAGAAAAAACACGGGGCGGAGAAGAAAGCTCCCGTATATCCGACGGAGGTCGTGATGCCGCCGGCTGTAACTGTCAAGGAATTGGCGGAGCTTTTCGGTCGTGAAGTCGGTGAGGTGATTATGCGCCTCATGAAGCTCGGCATCATGGCAACGATTAATCAAAATGTGGATCCCGATGCGGCGCTTCTTCTTGCCGATGAATTTGGTATTACGGTCATCGAAGCGGAAAAACCGGCCGATCCGACGGAATATATACCGGCACCCGATGATCCGCGTTATCTTAAAGATCGTCCGCCGGTCGTCACCATCATGGGGCATGTCGACCACGGGAAGACAACACTTTTGGATGCGCTTCGGGAAACGAATGTCGCGGCACACGAAGCGGGCGGCATCACGCAGCGTATCGGTGCGTATCAGATTCGTTATAAAGGTGAAAAGGTCACGTTCCTCGATACGCCGGGGCATGAAGCTTTTACCGCCATGCGTACGCGCGGTGCGCAATTGACGGATATTGCCGTTATTATTGTCGCAGCCGACGACGGTGTCATGCCGCAGACCGTTGAAGCGATTCACCATGCGAAAAACGCCGAAGTGCCGATTTTGGTTGCCATCAATAAAATCGATAAACCGGGCGCCAATCCCGATCATATCAAAGAAGAGCTCAGCCATCATGAACTTTTGTGCGAAGAATGGGGCGGCGATGTCATCATGGTTCCGATCTCCGCAAAAAAACGCATCGGACTGGATGAACTTTTGGATAATATTCTGCTCGTGGCGGAAATGGAAGAACTCAAAGCCAATCCGAAACGCGAAGCGTACGGCATTGTCGTCGAAGCACAGCTCGATAAAGGCCGCGGACCGATTATGAACGTTCTTGTGCAAAACGGCACGCTCCATCCGGGCGATGGTATTTTGGCAGGGAAATCCTGGGGCCGCGTCCGTGCGATGACGAATGAACAGGGTAAGAAACTGAAAGATGCCGGTCCTTCAACGCCGGTCGAAATACTCGGGATGGACAGCGTACCGGAAGCGGGCGATCATTTCTATGTCATGGACGAAAGAAAAGCCAGAGAAATTGCCGAAAAACGCGCCGTGAAAGCGAAGGAAGAAGAGCAGCGTTCCTTCCAGAAGGTTACCCTCGATAATATTTTCGAAAAGATTGCCGAAGGCGAAATGAAGAAACTCGATATCATCATCAAAGCGGATGTACAGGGCTCTGTCGAAGCGTTGCAACAGTCGCTTCTCGGCATCAAGAGTGAAAAAGTCAGCATTTCTGTTGTGCACAGTGCCGTCGGTGCCATCAGCGAATCCGATGTCATGCTGGCCAGTGCATCCAATGCGCTGATTATCGGTTTCAATGTCCGCCCCGATAATAATGCGCGGAAATTGGCGGAAACGGAGAAAATCGATATCCGTCTCTATCGTGTCATTTACGACGTCATTGATGACATCAAAGCGGCTATGGCCGGGCTTCTTGCGCCGAAGATTAAAGAAGAAGTCGTCGGTCATGCCGAAGTGCGTCAGCTCATCCGTACACCGAAAGTCATCGTAGCCGGTTCTTACGTGACGGACGGAAAAATCACCGGCAACAGTCTCCTTCGTCTCATCCGCGACGGAATTGTTATCCATGAAGGCAAGATTGCATCACTTCGTCGTTTCAAAGATGATGTCAAAGAAGTGGCCGAAGGTTACGAATGCGGTATTGCCATCGACAGCTACCGCGACGTCAAAGAAGGCGACCAGATCGAAGCCTATAAATTGACGGAAGAAGCCGCGGTCCTCGAATAATATTCGAATCCAACTACCCAATCAAAAAGGATGCGGAAATGCGTATGTGCATTTCCACATCCTTTTTCGTTGCGTTTTTTAGGGAAACATATTTATTCTTTTTCTTCTTTTTGCAAAATTGCCTGTTGCTCGCAACGCCTGATTTCGCGGATTTGTTCGATGATGACGGAAATATGATGCAATTCTTTGATCGGTAAATCGTGAAGTTGGAACATGATTTGTTTCATAGCCGCTTTTTCGTCATCTTCCGGATCTATGGGACCCGTAAATAATTCCGCTATGGAAATATTGAGTGCTTTGGATAATTTATCGAGTGTTTTAACGGTCGGACTCTTCAAACCTCTTTCCAATTGTCCCAAAAATGCCGGTGCTATGCCGGCGCTCCAAGCTAATTTTTCTTGGGAAAGGCCGGATTGCTGGCGAAATTCGCGCAAACGTAAACCCAAATTCATACTACCGTCTCCTTTATATTTTAAATAATGAATTGCGACTATTTGTCAGTATTATACGCAAAATGGATTGTCTTTTCAAATGATTATAGCATATTTATCGAAATTTTGTTCGGATTATCGGAAACAAAGGATGAAACGATATCGGTTTTTGTTTTTCTGTTTTTCTATTTCTTTAAATCGGTGGTTTCTTAATTTTCATTGAAACGAAAAGAAAAGTATGCAAGGAACCCACTTTTTATGATATACTTTATAAGATTGGAAAATGAGCGGCACTTTGCGTGCGAAGCTTCTTTGCTTGTCTATCGTTTTCTGAAGAGAAGGGGGATTATATGAAGCTTTTGGTTTGTATTAAGCAGGTCGTGGATACGTCGAAAATGGAGGTCGACCCGAATACGGGACGTCTCAACCGCAACGGCGCGAACAGTATTTTGAATCCTTGCGATCGGAATGCGTTGGAGGCGGCTTTGGCGCTTCGCGATGCGGAAGGCGGCAGTGTGACGGTCATTACGATGGGACCTCCGCAAGCGGGTGTGGCATTGAAGGAAGCCGGATCCATGGGTGCGGATGATTTGTATCTCATCACGGACCGTGCGTTCGGCGGTGCAGATACGTTGGCGACAAGTTACACGCTTTCGTCCGTGATCCAAAAATTGGGCGATTTCGATTTGATTTTCTGTGGTGTGGAATCCATTGACAGCAATACGGCGCAGGTGGGGCCGGAAGTGGCTGCGATGCTGGGAATCGCTTCTGTTTCGGCGGCTGTTTCTCTTTCGTATGCGGATGGGAAACTTTCCGTTACACGTGCAAACGGTGAAGACCAGGATGTGTTGGAATTGTCGCTTCCTGCGGTTGTCACCGCGACTCCTTCTCTCAATGCACCGCGTTATCCGAGTATTATGGGGATTTTGAAAAAGCCGAATATGGAAATTCATCAGATTACGGCGGCGGATTTGGACGTGGAAGCAGATCGCATCGGTGTTAAGGGTTCGCCTACGCAGGTCAAAGGGGTTCGTCCCGTGGTGCCGGCCAAGAAGGAAAGTCTTCATATAGAAGGTGAAGAGGCGTCGGTGGCGGCTTCGCAGCTTGCCGAGGCTTTGGGGAAGATTTTGTAAGGAGGCCGGAGATGGATTTTTCTGATTATAAAGGGATTTATGTAATTGCCGAGGCGGCCGGTGGGAAATTGTCCCGCGCGTCCGGTGAGCTTGTGGGTGTGGCGCGTGTGCTGTCCGAAAAGACGGGCGATGCGGTGCATGCGGTTCTGATCGGCGCCGAAGTCAAAGGGTATTCCGCGGAGCTTGTTTCCTATGGTGCGGATATGGTGTATGTACTCGAAAATCCTATGCTTTCGCATTATGACGGAATGGCGTACGAAAAAGCTTTGGGAAGTTTTCTTAAAGAAAAGAAACCTTCCGCCGTTTTGTTCGCGGCCGATGCGTATGGTCGAGATTTGGCGCCTCGTATTGCATCCGCTTTGGTTTGCGGTGTGACGGCTGATGTGACGGAGCTTTCTGTCGATGAAAAGACGGGTCTCGTCGTATGGTCGCGTCCGGCAATGGGAGGAAATATTATGGCGGATATTATAAGCCCCTTGTATCGTCCGCAGATGGGCACGATTCGTCCCGGGACTTTTGTTTGTCCCGAGCCGGATTTATTACGTAAAGGCGAGATTGTCGAGGTTCCCGTATCCGTGGAATCCGTCGATTTCGGTACGATTTTGAAAGAAATCATTCGTGCTCCAAAGGAAGATAATCCGGTGGAAGAGGCTAAGATTATTGTGGCCGGTGGTCGCGGGATTCGCACGGAAGAAGAATGGAAATTGGTGCGAGAGCTGGCGGATATGCTGGGCGCTGCGGTCGGAGCGACGCGTCCCGTCATCGAGCTCGGTTGGGAACCGCACAGCCGTCAGGTCGGGCAGACGGGTAAAGCCGTACAACCGCATATTTATATTGCCTTGGGTATTTCCGGTGCCATGCAGCATATCTGCGCAATTAAGACAGATATCATGATTGCGGTCAATCGCGATAAAAATGCACCGATTATGGAAATTGCCGATTATGCCGTTGCGGCGGATTTGAAAGAATTCCTGCCGGCATTCATCGAAAAACTCAAAATTTTACAAGAAAAATAAGAAAAGAAAGGGGAGAATGAGATGGGAGAAACAAGCACGATTTTCTACAATCATCAGTATTATTATGACTTTGCCCATGTGATCAATGCGGATGATCGCGCGCTCCACTTCGGGGACGGATGTTATGAATGGATTCGCGTCCACAATGGTCGTCCTTTTGCGCTTTCCTATCATGTGGATCGTTTGTATCGTTCCATGCGTCTTCTGGAAATTCGCGCCGTCATTGCGCCGGACGAATTCACGGAAATTCATGAAATCATTGCGGAAGAAAACAAAATCGAGGAAGGGTATCTCATGTTGGTCGTCACGCGCGGTGCCGGCCTTCACGAATTCGGTATTCCCGGTCGTATGGCGATGAAACCGAATACTTTGGTCTATGCGCGTCCGCTTGATATGGCGGCTGTCGAAAAAGTACAGCAGGGTGTTTCCTGCATTACGTGCGAAGATGATCGCTGGGCGCATTGCGATATTTTGAGCCTTAATATGCTGCCTAATATCATGGCACGTGCGAAAGCGCAGAAAAAAGGCGCTTATGAAGCGATTTATCTTAAAAACGGTGAAGCGACCGAAGCGTCCCGTTCTAATCTTTTCATGGTCAAAGACGGCGTCATCTGGACGACGAAAGCCGATTCTCGCATGCTTAAAGGTATTACGCGCCAGCTTGTTTTCACGCGTGTCGCACCGTCCTCCGGTGTCACGGTTATCGAACCGGATCAGCCACATCAGTTGATTACAAAAGAACGCCTCCTTTCCGCGGAAGAAGTTTTCCTGACGAATTCCGAAGCCGGCATCATTCCCGTTCTTTCGATTGACGGACAGAAAATTGCCGATGGCCAAATCGGTAAAGTCACGAAGACGCTGCAGGAACATTATGCACATCTTCTCGCCGACGGTTTGCCGTAATCGGTAAGAATTTTCCGTAAATTAAAAAGTCGTGTACATTGTGCACGACTTTTTTTGCGACGGGGGGATATATACACGAAAAAAGATGTGACTGTCGCCACATCTTGTGAAAAGGACCGAAAACCACGAAAAAAGGAGAAGGTGTATGAAAGTCACCGGAATGACGTGGTTTTCGTCCCGCAGCACAGTCACGAATGGAGTCCGGTTATTCGTGATAGTGCCATGTGCTCCACGTGCGCCGCAGATTCTCCGTTCTCAAGATCTCGTTGTCGATTCGGTTTGCGCAGATGAATCGATAACAATCGAGAGCAGTGAAAGTTCGGTGCTCTTACGGGACGTCTGGATTTCACGATAAAATTATACATGTATAATTTTAAAGAATCAATAGGTAAAAAACGTGAAAATTATTTTTTTATGATTTTTTGTATCATGAATATAGTTTAGAGCTTACGCACAAAAGGTATTAAAAAGCGATTTAAAATAGGGCACTCGGAAAATTTTTTTGGCAATTTTAAAAATTAAAAAAATATAGGACATATGTTTATCTGCAATTTTCATACTTTATTGACTTTGCTTTATCAAAAAAAC
>CAVHIJ010000002.1:0-6483 GCA_963635945.1 bacterium
GGGGATCCCGAAACAAGTTCGGGATGACGTGCAAAATACGGCTGACGGCTGACGGGAAGAATATGCTATAATAAGGTAATATATTCGGATTATTCGGCGAAGAGGGATGTATGGAACAGTTACGGACCGGGGGGACGCTTTTGCAGACGGCGTCTCGGATTTTATTGACATTTGAGAAAAGACGGCCTTCTCTTTCAACGGCCATTTACGGCGGCGGTTTCCGCGAGATTCGCTATGCTTTGAATCAAAAGCTGACGGTGAATTTCGGGACGGAGGAAGATTTACCGGGCGGATCGCCCGCAGAGTTTCTTCGGCTTTCCCTTTTGGAGTGCGGCTGCGAGCTTTCCGAAAGCTGCGCACTTTTGACGGCGGCGAAAATGGAGTGGCATCGGCATATCGTGAAAACGTCCGGGGATCTCATCGTGGAGGCAATCGTGACGGGGGCTTCGGAGAAGACGGCGGTGCGTGCGGGAGATCCGGCGACGTACGATGAAAGAGATGGGCAATTTTTCCCCTGCGGCACCATCAATATCATGATGCTGACGAATGCAAATCTGGCGCCGTATCTTTTGGCGCGCGCTTTCATCACCATCACGGAGGGGAAAACGGCGGCTTTCCAGGATGCGGGCATCGCATCTGTGGAAACGGGACGCCCTGCGACGGGCACGGCGACGGACGGCATCACTTTCATTTGCGATCCGGACGGCCCCGTCTATACGGATGCGGGCACTTTTTCGCGCATGGGCGAGCTCCTGGCCTCGGCGGCACATGACGGCGTCTATGAATGCCTCACGAAATATGTCACGCCGTGGAATCGTTCGGATACGTTTGTGACCCCAAAAGCCATAGACATCCATACATTGGCCCAAAAGTAAAGGAGAAAGAATGGAAATTCTGAAAGCGGCGGAAATACCGGATCATATCCGAAATATTTATAAGAAGAATCCTTTCATGTCCGATTATTTCCATGTGGAAATCGACGAGGTGAAATGCGGCAGCGCGATTGTTTCCCTCAAGACGGATCCGGCCAAGCACACCAATCACCGCGGCATCATCCACGGCGGCGTCATGGCGGCGCTCGCCGATTCGGTCCTGGGCGTCACGGGCGCATCGATGGGCTGCGTCGTCGTCACGGTGTCCATGACGGTGAATTATATCAAAAATACAAAGGCGGGAAACCGCATGTACGTGAAAAGCCGTGTCGTCCATGCCGGCCGCTCCACGATGACCATCATGAGTAAGCTCTACGATGAGGAAGAAGTCCTCCTCTCGGAAATCATGTCCTCGATGATGATCGTCGGGCACTTTGAAGAAATTCCGAGAAATTGGTAAACACGCAAAAAAAGTCCGTGAATGAAATGAATCACATTTTCATTCACGGACCTTTTTTTATGAGTGCAGAGTGCAAAGTGCAAAGTGCAAAGTGCATAGTGCATAGTGCAAAGTGCAGAGTGCAAAGTGCATAATGCATAGGAACTAGGTGTCGCTACGCGGCAATGCTGTTTTATGCCGCCTTTGGCGGCGGGGCTGCGCGCAGCGCAAGCGAGCGGAGCGAGCGATTAAAAAGATGCCGCGCAGCGCACCTTTAAAGCCCACGGCTCATAGCCCACAGCCCATAGCCTTCTCACAAATGCCGCACTAAAACTTTACTCCGCCAATGTCTCTCGAATGATCCCCACCGCTTTCTCCAGCTGCTCTTTCGGAATATTGAGCGCCGGGAGGAGGCGGATTTTTGTTTTGGCCGTCAGGACGACGACGCCGCGTTCCAAAAGTTTCGGGACGATTTCGGAGGCGGATTTCTCCGTCTCGATGCCGAGCATGAGCCCCATCCCCGCGATGGATTTTACCCCTTTTGCGCCTTCCAATTCGGAGCGGATATACGCACCTTTTTCGGCGACGGATGCCAGGAGCGCATCATCGATTTCATTCAGGATGGAAATGGCGCCGGCGCAGGCGATCGGGTTTCCTCCGAATGTCGATCCGTGCGAGCCGTAATCGAAGACGTCCTTCGTCTTTTCATTGAACATGCAGGCGCCGATGGGCAGACCGCCGCCCAGGCCTTTTGCCGTCGAGACGATATCGGGCGCTACATCGTAATGCATGTAGCCGTAAAGTGTCCCGGTGCGCCCGTTTCCCGTCTGCACTTCGTCGACGACGAGCAAAATATCGTGCTCATGCGCATATTTCGCCACGCCTTCGAAGAAATCTTTCGTAAGCGGATTCACGCCGCCCTCGCCCTGGATCGGCTCGACCATGACGGCGCAAATATTCGGATGCTTCTCGCAAAGCGCGATGAATGCGTCCAAATCATTGGCCGGCGTATAGAGGAAACCGGGCGTCAGCGGGAAGAAATTTTGATGGAAGACTTCCTGCCCGTTTGCCGCAAGAGTCGTCACTGTGCGCCCGTGGAAACTATTCACAAGCGTCACGATTTCCGTCCTGTCTTTTCCGTATTTATCGATGGAATATTTACGTGCACCTTTAATCGCGCATTCATTGGCCTCCGCACCGGAATTGGCGAAGAAGACGCGTTTCATACCCGTCTTTCGGCAGAGGAGCTCGGCCAAATCGGCACAGGGTTTCGTATAGTAGAGATTGGAAACGTGATTCAGCGCGTGCAGCTGCGCTTCCA
Source organism: bacterium (assembly GCA_963635945.1). Classification (GTDB taxonomy): domain Bacteria; phylum Bacillota; class Negativicutes; order Veillonellales; family Dialisteraceae; genus UBA1822. The sequence continues at coordinate 2,633 of CAVHIJ010000002.1, forward strand.
CCGCTTTCACCCACGGCTCGTGGCAGACGCCGAAGATATCGACGCCGATCCCGCTTCCCAGATCGATGTATTCTTTGCCGTTTTCGTCGTAGAAGAGGGAGCCTTTGCCCGATACGAAGCAGACTTTATACCGATTGTAGGCATGCACGACGTATTCGGCGTCTTTTTCGAATGTATTCATGAAAATCCCTTCGTTTCTTTATTTTTATTCTTTGACGAACATCGTCCCCAAGCCTTCTTCGGTCAAAAGTTCGATCAAAAGGGCATGCGGGACTTCGCCGTTGATGATGAATACTTTTTTCACGCCGTTTTCGATGGCATCGGTACAGGCGTCGACTTTCGGAATCATGCCGCCGGAAATGGTGCCGTCGGCTTTCAGAGCTTCCGTTTCCGCCACGGTCAGCGTCTTATACAATGAACTCGGGTCTTTCGGATCTTTCAGCACGCCGTCGATATTGCTCATGAAGACGAGGCTTTCGGCATTGAGGGCGCCGGCGATATGCGTCGCGGCGGTGTCCGCATTGATATTGTGCGGGTTTCCGTGTTCGTCGATGCCGACGGAGCAAATGACGGGAATGTAGCCGCCTTTCAGCGTATTCTCGATGACGGAGACGTCTACTTTGTCGATTTCACCGACCCAGCCGAGTTTTTCATTCTTCGTATGCACCATGATCATATCGCCGTCCATGCCGGAGAGCCCGACGGCCAAGCCGCCGATGGCGGAGAGATACGCCACGAGCCCTTTATTGACTTTGCCGGCCAGTACCATTTGCACGACTTCCATCGTCGCCGCATCCGTCACGCGAAGGCCGTTTTCGAAATGGGATTCGATATGGAGGGCGTCCAGCATTTCATTGATATCGGGGCCGCCGCCGTGCACGAGAATGACATTGACGCCGATGAGATGCAAAAGCAGGATATCCTGCATGACATTCTTCTTGAGCTGCGGATCGGTCATGGCATTGCCGCCGTATTTAGCCACCACGTACTTGCCTCTGTACTTTTTGATGTTGGGAACGGCTTGCGTCAGAATTTCCGCCCGCACTGCGTTCGATGTTTCCATGTGGTTCCTCCTTTTGTTCCGACATTCATTCAAAAAAGGAATGAAGAATAGCTTTGACGGAATAAGTATATCACATCATGTGAATATCACAAGACGTGAATTTTACAAGACGAGTCCCGTCTCGGGTGCAAGTCCCAACATCAGATTCATGCATTCGACGGCGGCGCCGGATGCACCTTTGCCCAAGTTGTCGAAAAGGGAAATGACCTGGATGCGTTCGTCGTTTCCGGAAACGTAAATCGTGAGGCTGTCTTTTCCCGCATTTTCGTTGGAAGCCAGGTACAGCGTGTTTGTTTCCTCGGTCGTAAGCGGTGCGACGCGGATGAGGGCGCTGCCTTCGTAATGATTCATGTAAATGGTGCGAATGTCGTCAGGGGTGATGTTTCCGGGAAGCCCGCTCGGCAGCTGGAGCAGATTTGTGTGAAGGCCGACGGTCACTTCCATACCGGAGTAGAAATCGGAAACGATCGGCGAGAAAAGCGGTTTTTGGCACAATTTGCAGATTTTTTCGATTTCGGGCAAATGTTTATGTTTCTGGGAGAGGCCGTATTGGCGCGGTGATTCGAGCGGAAGTGTCTTTTCCTGCTCATATTGCTGAATCATTTTTTTACCGCCGCCGCTGTAGCCGGTGAGCGATATGATGTGGAGCGGATAATCGACGGGAACGACGCCTTCGTGTACGAGCGGATAGAGGAGCGCAATGGCGCCGCTGGCATGGCACCCCGGCACGGCGACTTTGTCCGCGGCCGCAATGGCGTTTTTCTGCTCTTCGGAGAGTTCCGGGAAACCGTACACCCAATCTTCTTTCGTGCGGTGTGCGGTGGAGGTATCGAGGATACGAATGCCCGTCCCCGCAGTGACTTCCACAATTTCACGCGCCGCATCGTCGGGCAGGCACAGGAACATCAAATCCGATTTCTCGGCATATTCTCGGATTGTCGCATGATCTTTTCGCTTTTCCTCCGGCAAGACGAGGAGCTCCAGATCGCATCTGGCCAAGAGGCGTTCTTGCAGGCGAAGCCCGGTGGTACCGGATTCACCGACGATAAATACTTTGGGAAGTTGCTTGGACATGTTCGTTTCCTCCTTCGTAAAATAAATCTCCACTTTTTATAGTTAAATTTGTGCAACATTTGAGCTGAGGCTATGGGCTGTAGGCTATGGGCCGTGCGCTTTAAGAGGTGCGCTGCGCGGCATCTTTTTAATCGCTCGCTCCGCTCGCTCGCGCTGCGCGCGGCATAAAACAGGATTGTCGTCGCCGGCGGGCACCTGCGCCTCTTTCCCCTTTCCCCTTCACTCTTCACTATTCCATCGGGTAGTCCGCAAAGCTTGCCACCATGACGGCTTTGATCGTCGGGAGGCGATTGGCCCCTTCTTGGAAGGCAAGCGAGAACGGCGCTTCGAAGACGTCGTCGGTGACTTCGATACCGTCCAGACCGAAACGGTCGAAAATGTCTTTGCCGACTTTGGTTTCCGTATTGTGAAACGCCGGCAGACAGTGGCAAAAGACGGTGTCCGGATTTCCCGTATTTTGAATCATATCCATCGTGACGCGGTACGGCATGAATTTTTGGATGCGCTCTCCCCAGAGTTCGTAGGGATCACCCATCGTGACCCAGACGCCCGTGTAAATGACGTCGAGGCCGCGCACGCCGACGACGGGATCATCCGTAAATGTAAATGTGGCGCCCGTTTCCTTTGCGATTTCCTTACATTTTGCCGTGAAATCGTCTTCGGGGAAATATTCGGCCGGGCCGATGATGCGGAAATCCATCCCGGAGAGCGCCGCCCCCGCCATGAGTGCATGCGCCATATTCGACTGCCCGTGCCCGACGTAGGCGAAGGAAAGCTCGGAGAGCGGTTTCTCAAAATGCTCGGTGAGCGTCAAAAAATTTGCAAGTGTCTGCGTCGGATGATCGTAATCGGTGAGCCCGTTCCAGACGGGGACTCCCGCTTTTTCGGCGAGCTCTTCCACGGCGCTTTGCGCAAATCCGCGAAATTCTATCGCATCGAACATGGAACCCAGGACGCGCGCCGTATCGGCAATGGATTCTTTTTTGCCGATTTGGCTTCCCGTCGGCCCCAGATACGTCGTCGCCGCTCCCTGCTCGCGCGCCGCCACTTCAAAAGCGCAACGCGTACGTGTGGAATCTTTTTCGAAAATGAGCGCGAAATTTTTCCCGGATAATGTCTTGATTTCTTTTCCTTCTTTTTTATCCTTCTTCAGTTTCGCCGCCAGTTTCAAAAAATAAGCAAATTCCTCCGGCGTATAATCTGTCATGGTCAAAAAGGATTTTTCTTTCAGCGGATTCATGATAACCTCTTCTTTATTCTACACTATTTCTTCTGTACTATGCACTGTGCACTGTACACTTTATTTCCCGAGTGCCTCCAGCACGGCGGCTGCTTCCATCGTGACGCCGAGCGGCAGGATGGATTCATCGATGGCAAAGCTTGCGTTATGAAGTGCCGGCGTACCCTCTTTTCCCGTGCCGAGCCACATGAAAGCGCCCGGTATTTTTTGGAGATACGAGGAGAAATCTTCGGCGCACATGGAAGGAAACTGCGGCTCGATGACGGCATCTTCCCCCAGATACGATTTCCCGATTTCCTGAAGGAAACGGATTTTCTCCGGCGTATTGATCGTCGCGCTGTGCCCGCGGACGTAATTGAGCTCCGAATGCGTACCGAACATGACGTCCAGGCCTTGCAAAATTTCCGAAAGACGGCGTTCCATCTTATCGCGAAGCGCCGGCGTATACGTGCGGACCGTCCCTTCCAGATACGC
>CAVHIJ010000002.1:6493-8244 GCA_963635945.1 bacterium
ATCTTCGACGCCGACATTATAGCGCGTGCCGGCCTTCATGAGCCCGATCGTGCACACCACATTCTCCATCGGATCCATCTCACGGGAAACGAGCGTCTGCACATCGATAATGAAATGCGCCGCCATGACCAAAGCGTCCGTCCCATTGTGCGGCTGAGCGGCATGCGTCGATTTTCCCTTGATGTGAACGTAGAAACGATCCGAGGCCGCCATAAGATTACCCGGCCGAAGACCCACGACACCGACCGGAAGCTCCGGCCAGACATGAAGACCGTAAATTTCGGAAACATCGTCCAGTTTTCCGCTGGCCACAAAATTCCGCCCGCCACCGATGGCCGCTTCCTCCTCTGCCGGCTGGAACACCAATTTTACACATCCTCCGATATGCTCTTTTAATTTCGAAAGAACGGCAGCAGCTCCCAGCAAAATCGCCATATGACTGTCGTGCCCACACGCATGCATCACTCCCTCATGCTTCGAGGCGAAAGGAAGCCCCGTCTGCTCCGTCACCGGAAGCGCATCCATATCCGCCCGAAGTGCGATTGTCTTCCCGGGTTTCGCGCCTTCAATCACGCCCAGCACCGCATTTTGGAAAAATCCCGTTTCAAAAGGAATCCCCATCGCGGCAAGCTCTTTTTGAATGTATAGCGACGTCTCGACTTCTTTTCCCGACACTTCCGGGTACATATGGAAATGACGACGCCATTCGACCACTTTCGGAAGCACTTCGGAAACGGTATCTTGAATCAATTTTTCGTACATGCCTATCCTTCTTTCTTATTTGTAATTTTATGCAGCTTACATGCATATTTTATACACCGAGAGATTCACTTCGTTTTACGGCCGCCATAGCGGTGATATAAAAACGTTTTTATTTTTAGAATGAAATAATCATACAACTTTTTGCATGATTATGCAAGACTTTTTTATAAAAAATGCAAAGTGCAAAGAAAATAGGGAAGAGTGAAGGGAAAAGAGGAAAGGGGCGCAGGTATCGCCTGCGGCGACAATTCTGTTTTATGCCGCGCGCAGCGCGAGCGAGCGGAGCGAGCGATTAAAAAGATGCCGCGCAGCGCACCTCTTAAAGCCCATGGCCCATAGCCCACGGCCCATAGCCTCAGCACAAATATAGCACAAAAGGGCTTAGCCAAAATGCGAAAGCATTTTGGCTAAGCCCTTTCTTCGCTATGCTTATTTATTTCTTACCGCCGAGGTACGCCGCCATGACGCTCGGATTTTCGGCGACTTCCCGTGCCGGGCCTTCGAGGAAAATTTTCCCTGTTTCCATGACGTAGGCATAATCGGCGATTTGGAGTGCTTTACGAGCATTCTGCTCGACCAAAAGCACCGTCGTGCCGCCTGCGTTGATTTCTTTGATGACGTCAAAGATTTGGGAAACGACAAGGGGCGCAAGGCCCATGGACGGTTCATCCAAGAGCATGACTTTCGGGCGTGCCATCATCGCGCGGCCGATTGCCAGCATTTGCTGCTCGCCGCCCGAGAGCGTCCCGCCGTATTGACTCATGCGTTCTTTGAGCCGGGGAAAGCGCGCGAAAACTTTTTCCATATCTTCTTCGATACCGGCTTTATCATTTCTTTGGTACGCGCCCATTTCCAGATTTTCTTTGACGCTCATTGTCTGGAGGATCTGGCGGCCTTCGGGTACGAGGACGAGGCCGTCTCGAACGTTTTGATAGGAGCGTTTTCCTTTGATGGATTTTCCTTGGAAGAAAATATCGCCTTCCGTCGGT
>CAVHIJ010000002.1:8254-9086 GCA_963635945.1 bacterium
GAGTTCAAGGAGCATCAGTCTTCCTCCTTTCCGAGATAGGCCTCAATGACGGCCGGATTATTTTGTACTTCAGCCGGCGTCCCTTGTGCCAGCATACGGCCGAAATTGACGACGATCAGCCGGTTGCAAAGGTTCATGACGAGATTCATATCATGCTCAATCAGGATGACGGTGATGCCGAATTGTTCGCGAATGCCGCGAATGAGTTCGGTCAAGGCCGCCGTCTCGCTGTCATTCATGCCGGCGGCCGGTTCATCGAGAAGAATGATTTGCGGATGAGAGGCCATCGCACGCGCGATTTCCAGTTTCCGCTGTTTCCCGTAAGGAAGCTCGGTTGCAATGCTATCTGCGACATCATCCAGGCCGACGTATTGCAAAAGCTTGTGCGCTTCTTCGCGCGCCGCTTTTTCTTCTTCTTTCATGGATCCCGTGTGCAAAATGCTGCCGAAGAGACCCGTTTTCATGCGGCAATGCTGCCCCACCAGAATATGCTCCAGGACGGTCATATTCGTGAAGAGGCGGATATTTTGAAACGTACGGGAAATACCGCTGTCGATGATTTCATGCGTTTTCTTTCCGCACAGAGATTTTTCTTCGAAAAGGACATCGCCGCTCGTGACGGGATAGACGCCGGTAATCATATTGAAAATGGTCGTTTTACCGGCACCGTTCGGACCGATGATACCGAAAATGTCTCCTTTTTCCACGCCGAAGGAAATATCGGAAAGGGCCGTGATGCCGCCGAATTTTTTGACGACATTTCTAAGTTCGAGTAACATTATTTCCCTCCTTTCACGGATTTTCTTTTTCCGGTGAGGTAGCGCATGGCGTC
>CAVHIJ010000002.1:9096-10486 GCA_963635945.1 bacterium
CATGGCGTCGTAGGACAGGATGCCGTCGGGACGGAAGGCCATGAGGATGACGAGCATGAGCCCATAGATGATGTCACGATATTCGGAAAGGCCGCGCAAAGATTCGGGCAAAATCGTGAGCACCGTCGCCCCCAGAAGCGGCCCCCACATGACGTTCGATCCACCGAAGACGGTGTAGAGCAGCATGTCGACGACTTTATGATAGGTAAAATCCGTCGGGCTGATGAAATATGTCGCATGTGCATAGAGTGCACCGGCGACCCCCGCGAAGAAGGCACTGAAAAGGAAACTCATGATTTTGTAGTAGACGACATTAATGCCGGAAAGGGATGCGGCATATTCATCGGCTTTGACGGCGGCAAATGCGCGCCCAATGCGGGAATGTTCCAATTTATACCAGAAGAAGAAAATCATCGCGACAAAAATCACAAGGCAAATCAGCATGAGGAATTGCCCGGCAACTTGGAAATCCATGCCGAGCGCTTCCATGATCCCCGTTTCCTCCGCAAATTTCGAAAGGGACGTAGCCATGGAGGGAATCCCGGAAAGCCCCAAAGCCCCGTTTGTGATTTTCAAATTGAGTGCGATGACGCGGATGACTTCGCCAAATCCCAATGTCGCAATAGCCAGATACAACCCGCGAAGGCGTATCGTCGGAATCCCGACGATAAGTGCCACGGCGACCGCCATAAGACCGCCGCAAAGGATACCGACGGGCATCGGCACACCCAGTTTCATCGTAATAATCGCAGACGTATACGCGCCGAAACTCATGAAGCCCGCGTTTCCCAAAGAAACTTGCCCGGTGCAAAGTGTCATATAAATCGAAAGTGCCAGAATCGTATTGATGCAGACGAAGACGAGCACCTGGAGATAATAACCGTTCAGCATGTCTCCCATTACGGCCGGCCTCCTTTCCCTGCTTTCGAGAATAATCCTTCCGGACGAAGGAAAAGAATCAAAATAATCATACCGAATGCCACCGCATCACGATACGTGGATGCGCCGTAGGCAACGGAAAAGACTTCCGCAACGCCCAGGATGAAGCCGCCTGCCATCGCACCTTCCACATTTCCCAGACCCCCCATGATGAGGACCGCCAGCCCCTTGAATCCCATCGCCGTACCCATCGTCGGCTCTATGGCATTGAAAGAAAGACCGATCAAAACGCCGGCGGCTGCGCCCAAGGCCGAGGCCAGCATGACGGTGAAGACGATGATACGATTCGTATTGATGCCGAGGAGCCCCGCCGTTTCTATATTTTCCGACGTCGCACGCACGGCTTTCCCGATTTTCGTCTTATTCAGCAGGAGCGTCAAAAGCGCCATCAGGACGACCGCCGTCCCCAAGCTCACGATCTGAATCCCGGAAATCCGGAAAACGCCCATAT
>CAVHIJ010000002.1:10496-32222 GCA_963635945.1 bacterium
ATCGATGAGTTCGGTCGAAACCATCGCCGGAAACGATCTCGTCTGCGGGCCCCAAATCATGAGAGCCACACTTTCGAGGAAAATCGAAACGCCGATGGTGGAGATGAGAGGCGCCAAATGCGTCACCTTGCGCCGACGAAGCGGACGCAGCGCGAAAAATTCGAGGAGACTTCCCAAAATCGCGCCGCCCGCCATCGCACCGATAAGCGCCGGAAATATAGAAAGCCCCGCCTCTGTCACGAGCAAAAGCCCGATATAGGCGCCGAACATGAAGATCCCGCCGTGGGCCATATTCACGATATTCAGTACCCCGAATACCAGCGTGTACCCGATGGCGATGACTGCATAGGCGCTGCCCAGAGTCAAACCATTGATAAGCTGCTGAAAGAACACGATCATTTCCCTTTCTGACAAAAAACACCCCTATCGGCAAATTTCTTCACCGATAGGGGCGCAAAGCGCGGTACCACCCTACATTTTACTCACCAAAACGAAGGCCATGCGGGGTAAAAAAAAGCTCCTACCTGCCACAGCAGATAGGGGCGTCATACGCGGTACCACCCTACATTATACTCTTCGTCTCCGATCCCTAACGCGGATACACGTCCTTCCCTACTCCGTTCGGAAAAGAAGCTCACGAGTGATATATTGGGAAATAAGGAATGCACGGCCTTGCACCACCCGGCCGCTCTCTTTTGTCATGGACCTTTTCCTTTTTGGTCTCGATCATCGCCTGTCACTCTCTAACGCGAGCCGCGCCGCAGACTACATTTTCCCCTGCGGAACTCCGGAGTGAGCTCGCATCCTGCCGCCCGCCGGCTCACACCACATGCCGACTCTCTTTGCCGCCTCGCAGGACACTTTTACCCCTTCACAGTCTTTCTGTCTCATTTGTATGAAATATATTATAAAGAGATTCCAGCTTTTGTCAATATAATTTTTATGAAGAAATATGGATTTGCAAAACAAAGTTGGGCCAGGCTTGACGGAAAAAAGGCAAGGAACACGGGAGCCGAGAGCCCGGGGCTAGGGGTTAGGGGCTTTAGCGGTGCGCTGCGCGGCATTTTTATAATCGCTCGCTTGCCGCCAAAGGCGGCATAAAACAGGATCGTCGCCAAAAATTCGTTGCAAAAAATGTAAAGGTGCCACAAAAGTTCGTTGTAAAAAGTGTGAAGTTTTCGCAAAAGTTCGTTGATTATTTTGTAATGCCAAGGTATACTATATCTGCAACATGAGATAGGAGGGATGGATATGTACAGAATTGCAATGGAAAAACTAATAAAATGGAAAGAAAGCAGCCGGCGCAAGCCTTTGATTATCGAAGGCGCCAGACAGGTCGGAAAGACTTGGCTGATGAAAGAATTCGGAAGACATTATTATACCGATACCGTATATATCAATTTCGATTCCAATGCAAGAATGCGAGAGCTCTTTGCCTCCGATCTGGATACGGATCGCTTGATTATGGGATTGGAATTATATTCCGGCCGAAAAATAGATGCCGATCATACACTCATCATTTTTGATGAAATACAGGAAGTGCCGAAAGCGCTCAGTTCGCTCAAATACTTTTGTGAAAATGCTCCCGAATATCACATTGTGTGTGCAGGCTCTCTTCTGGGGATTGCGTTGCACGAAGGCACGTCATTTCCCGTCGGCAAAGTGGATTTTTTGAAACTGTATCCGCTGTCTTTCAAAGAGTTTTTAATGGGTATCGGAAAGAAACGTTTTGCAGAGCTCATCGATACACAAGATTATCAAATGATCACAAGCTTTAAGCAAACCTACATCGATGCGCTAAAACAGTATTATTTTGTGGGCGGAATGCCGGAAGCCGTACAAAGTTTTGCGGAAAACCGGGACTTTTATAAGGTCCGTCGTATACAAGAAAGAATTCTTGCCGCCTATGAACAGGATTTTTCCAAACACGCGCCAAATGAGATTGTGCCGAAGATTCGCATGCTTTGGAACAGTATTCCCTCGCAGCTGGCAAGAGAAAATAAAAAATTTATCTATGGCCTTGTCCGAGAAGGCTCACGGGCTAAAGATTATGAAACGGCCATTCTGTGGCTTTCCGATTGCGGACTTGTTCATAAAGTGAACCGTGTGAATGCCGCAGGGATTCCCTTGAAAGCTTATGAAGATTTGAAGGCATTCAAACTATTTGTCGTCGATGTGGGGCTTCTCGGATGTATGACGGGAATTCGCCAAAGCACCCTACTTGACGGAAACGACCTTTTTACGGAATTCAAAGGAGCCCTTACGGAGCAATATGTTTGTCAACAATTGAAAACCATCGAGGATCTTCGCATTTACTATTACACCAACGACAGAGGATCCTGCGAGATTGACTTTATCGTAGACACGGGAGAACAAATCATTCCCGTAGAAGTAAAAGCCGAAACCAACCTACGTGCCAAAAGCCTGAAAGTCTATCGGGAAAAATTTGCACCCGAAATGTCCGTGCGCACCTCGATGGCGGATTTCAAAAAAGAAGACCGACTTATCAATTTACCGTTGTATACCATAGAACAAATCGGCAATCTGTAAATCCCTTGTCGAGAAAATTCCTCGCCGGCAGGCTACTTTCCTCTTTCCCCTTCACGCTTCTCTATTAGAATATTCGCCGCAGGCGACACCTGCACCTCTTTCCCCTTCCTCTTCACTCTTCCCCATTAAAATATTCGCCGCAAGGCGGGCACCCGAATTGCACATTGCTAGTTGCATAAAAAAAAGATGTACGGTGAAAATTTCCGTACATCTTTTTGCATTTTGATTAACGCTTGGAGAACTGGCTCGCTCTGCGTGCTTTCTTGAGACCGTATTTCTTACGTTCTTTCATACGCGGATCACGCGTCAAGAGTCCGGCGCTCTTCAGAAGCTTTCTGTAGTCGCCGTCGACTTCGAGAAGTGCGCGGCTGATGCCGTGACGAATCGCGCCTGCCTGACCTGTGCGTCCGCCGCCTTTTACATTGGCGATGACATCGTAAGCAGCTGTCGTACCGGTGAGTTCCAGCGGCTGCTTAATGATGAGTTCGAGCGTCTTGAGATCAAAATAATCCGTAAGCGTGCGCCCATTGATGATGATGTTTCCCTGACCCGGAACCAGACGGACTCTGGCAACGGATGTTTTTCTACGGCCGGTGCCGTAGTAAGTAGCTTCTGCCATGTTTTTACCCTTCCTTTCCGGTATTAGCGAATATCAAATGTAAGCTCTTCGGGCTGCTGCGCCGCATGCGGATGTTCATTGCCCGCATAGACATGGAGCTTTCTGTACATCTGGTCGCCGAGCTTATTCTTCGGAAGCATGCCGCGGATGGCATGTTCGACCATTTTCACCGGTTTGTATTTCAGCATATCGCCGGCTTTCGTGTAACGATCGCCACCGACATATCCGGTGTAGTGGAAATAAATCTTATCCGTCAGTTTCTTACCGGTCAAGACGACTTTGTCGGCATTGATGACGATGACATAATCGCCGGTATCGACGTGAGGTGTAAATGTTACTTTATTCTTCCCGCGAAGGACTTCTGCCACAGCGGCCGCCAAACGTCCGAGAGTCTTGCCTTCGGCGTCGACGATGTACCATTTCCGGGTGATGTTGCCGGAATTGGCCATAAATGTATCTTTCATGTTCTTTCCTCCTAAAAATACAGAGCCGCAAGATTCCGTCCTTTTTCCGGGGCTAGTGGTGTCCGGACAAATCTCACAAGGGACATTTTACAATTATTTTATTATTATGTCAAGGGGGAAACATGCAAATGCGGAAATGAAAAATGACGAATGATGAGCGAACGGCCGTATCCCTTGCCAACGGCTTACGGCTTACGGCAGACAGCTTTAAGAGGTGTGCGCTTTTCGCACAAATTTCATATGGCATCGATATCGCTTCGCTTATCGATGAGAGGTATCGCCTGCGGCGATGAAATCTTTTATAATCGGCGCTTACGCGCCTCGCCGCCGAAGGCGGCATAAGCCGCGCGCAGCGCAAGCGATGTTCGCGAGCGATTATAAAAAATGCCGCGCAGCGCTCCGCTAAAAGCCGTCAGCCGTCAGCTGTCTGCCGTCAGCCACTGCACAAATGCAGCACTATCCCCAAAACACTCATACGGCACCCGAAGACACCGTGAGGCCTATAATTTTGGCGGCACCCGCGCGATGGAGTTCATCGGCGGCGGCCGAGAGGGTGAGACCCGTCGTGTAGATGTCGTCCAGGAGCAAAATCGTTTTTCCTTTCACGTCTTTTCCGCGATTGATGTGAAAAGCGCGTTTCATATTTTTCTCGCGATCTTCTTTGGAAAGAAGCGATTGCTTCGGCGTATTGCGGATGCGGACGAGGCAATCGGCATCATAAGGCACACCGCGGTTTCTTAAAAATTCTTCAAAAATGAGATCCGTCTGGTTATACCCGCGCTCTTTTTTTCGCACGTCCGAAAGCGGAATCGGCACGGCGATCTCGACTTCCGCAAGGCGCTCCCACCACGGGAAATTTTCCAAAATCGGCGTGAAAGCTTTGGCGAGATACGGTTTCTTATTGTATTTCAAATCAATGATGAGTGTACGCACCTCACCCGTGTACCGCGTCACCGTATAGCAGGCGGCAAGATGCGGGTGATCGTTTCCCTGAATCATGTGCGGATCCATCACTTTTTTGAGGCATTCATCGCACCAGAGACCGTCGCTTGCAGTGAAAGTGCCGCAGCCGGGACAGCAGCGGGGAAACACGAGATCGAGCGCGGATTTCCATACATTCATAAGCGCACTTCCCTTCGGAGGAGCGGCAAAAAGAGGCTGCAGCGCTCCGACATTTTTTGATTGGAAACGGCGCGGGAAAGCGCTTGCTTCGTCGTCACGAGAATCGTGTGGCGCGCGGCACGTGTGATGCCGGTATAGAGCAAATTTCGCTGCAGCATGATGTATTGCGATGGCAGAAGCACCATGATGACGCAATCGTATTCGCTCCCCTGGCTCTTGTGCACCGTCACGGCGTACGCGAGCTGCAATTCGTCCGTTTCCGGGAAATCGTACGTAATTTCATCGTCGGGGAAATGCACGAAGACGCGTTTCTTCGGCCCGCTTTCTTCCTCATCATCCGGAATGTCATCTTCCTCAATTTCGACATCGCGCTCCCCGTTCCAATCGACGGCCCAGACGATGCCGATATCACCGTTGTACACTTCTTTTTGGTAATCGTTTTTCCGCTGCATGACTTTATCGCCCGCACGGAAAGGCGCACGAGTCACCGGCGCATCCGGTTTCGTTTCCCGAATACCCTCATTCAATTTATCGACGCCGCAATCGCCGCGATACATCGGCGAAAGGACTTGCATATTGAGAAGAGTTTCCTCATTGTCCCCGTACCCGGCCGCCGCGCAAAGTGTCATGACCGTCTCGTACGCTTCGCGGTCATTTTGCACGTAAATCAAATCGAAACCGTTTTCGGAAACGGGCATTTCGCCCCCGCGAATCCGCGCCGCATTCGTGATGATGCCGCTGCCTTCGGATTGGCGGAAAATTTTCGTGAGCCGCACGACGGGAATTTCGCCCCATACCATTACATCGCGGAGCGGATTCCCGGGACCCACCGGCGGCAATTGATCGATATCGCCCACCAAAATAAGGCGCGCGCCGTCGGGCACGGCCGATAGGAGATGATAAAAAAGCGAAATATCCAGCATGGACGCTTCGTCCACGATAAAAATATCTTCTTCGAGCGGGCTCGCCTCGTCGATTTGGAAAATCGTCCGGCCGCCAAGCATTTGCGCTTCGAGCGCGCGATGAATCGTCTGCGCCGGCCGCCCGGATGCCATGGCGAGACGCTTGGCCGCACGGCCCGTCGGCGCCATGAGACGCACACGTTTCCCGTATTGTTCCGCTGCCGTGATGATGGCACGCACGAGCGTCGTTTTCCCCGTCCCGGGGCCGCCCGTGATAATGAGCACGCCTTCTTCCATCGCTTTGGAAACGGCTTCCGTCTGCTCGGCGGCGAGCGTGATATGATGCTCGTTTTGAAATGCTTCGACGGCAAGCTTGGGCGAACCGATGAAAGGCGCGTGACGCAGCCGTCCGATATGCCGCGCAGACTCCGTTTCCGCCTCATAGAGCGCCGGTGTATACAAATAGTAACAGGGATCGCAATATACAGCCGGGATATCGCCTTCATCCACCCCATCCGAGACCGCTTGGCGCAAAATTTCTTTATCGATACCGAGGAGGGACGACAATTCTTCGATGACCGCCCACGCCGGCATGCAGCTGTGCCCGTTTCCCGCATATTCATTCAAAATATAGAGCACGGCCGCGCGGATGCGCTCTTCATCGCACACATTGACACCTTCGGCCATGGCGATGCGATCCGCCGTTTCAAATCCCATGCCCGGAATTTCGCGCACCATGCGGTACGGCTCTTCCGTCAGCACCGTTTCCAAAGAATCGCCGTACGTCTTTTCCAAAAGCACCGCAAAACGCGGCGGAACGCCCGCTCTTTGGAGACGCATCACCAAATCGCGAAGCGCATTCGCCGCTATGTATGACTTTTTGATTCTTTCTAATTTTTTCGGCCCGATACCGTGGATGGAAAGGAGCGCTTCGATATTCGTATCCATAATTTCGAGCGTGCGGGAACCGAAGCGTGCGACAATCGTTTCCGCCATTTTGGGACCGATACCCGTAATTTCCCCGGACGCCAAATATTCTTCGATATCGGCCGCACGCGTCGGGCGCACTTCCGCCATTGTTTCGGCGCGAAACTGTCTCCCGAAACGGGGATGCACCGTCCACCGTCCACGGACTTCGACCGTCCGCCCCTGTGTCGGCGCGCCCACATCGCCCGCCACCGTGACTTTTTTCCCCGTCTCCTCCGCACGAAGCGAAAAGACGGAAAATGTACCGTCGGCGGAGTTGAAAATCACCCGTTCGACAGTCCCCGTCAATGCTTCTTCCATGACAGCTTTTCCCGAATTTCTTCCTGCCGGATTTTGGAAACATCCATCAGCGTGCGATACCATTTTTGAAACAGGGGGCGATCGGAGGCATTTTCCAAAAGCGCCGTGAGCTCATGAATATTTTTCTCTTCGCGGGCCGCATCGTAAATCGGCGCCAGGCTTTTGCATTTCACCTGTGCGACTTCGGCGGAGGCAGCCATGCGTTTTTCGAAAAGCACGACCATATCCCGATCGATTTGCCGGATTTCTTCCCGCAAAACCTCCAATTCGTCCATCCCGTCACCCATCGTTATTGGTTATTTTTGAAAAGAGTTTCCAAAATTTCTTCCACTTTCGCTTTGCATTCGGAAAGCGGCACTTCAATCGTCTCGCCCGTGCGGCGGATACGGACTTCCGTGTTTCCGGTTTCCAGGAAATTTTTACCGAGCGTCACGCGTACCGGATAGCCGATAAGGTCCGCATCTTTGAATTTGATGCCCGCGCGTTCGTTTCTGTCATCCAAAACCACTTCATCCGCTTTTTCTTTAAACGACTCATAGAGTTTTTGCGCGGCTTCCATCACCGCTTCGTCTTTATTATTGGCCGGGACAATGACGACTTCATACGGCGCAATCGCGACCGGCCAAATGATGCCGTCGTCGTCGTGGCTCTGCTCAATGACCGCCGCCATGGTACGGGACACACCGATGCCATAGCAACCCATGACCATCGGCTGTGATTTCCCGTTCTGATCCAGATACGTGCAACCCAAAGCTTCACTGTATTTCGTACCGAGTTTAAATACCTGCCCGACTTCGATGCCTTTTTTGATTTCAATTTCGCCTCCGCATTCCGGGCAAACGTCATGGGCGTCGATCATGCGAATCGTTTCCACACGGACATCTGCGAAATCGCGCGCGGGATTCACATGAATGTAATGCATATCTTTTTGATTGCCGCCGCAGCAGGCGTCCTGCATATTCATGACAGAGGCATCGACGACGATTTCAAAATCTTCGACTTTTTTAAGACCGATGGGGCTGATGTAACCGGCGACGAGGCCGCAGCGTTCCAAATCTTCATCGGAGGCCATGCCGACTTCCACCGCATTGAAAATATTTTGCAGGCGGACTTCATTGACTTCATGATCACCGCGCACCATCGCCAAAACGACCGTATCATCCAATTTGTACACGACCGCTTTCACCGATTGCGCAACCGGTGCGCCCAAATAATCACACACCATTTCGATCGTATGTTGCCCGGGAGTCGCCACGAGTTCTTTTTCTTTATCATTTACGATATCGCAGGAAAGCGTCCGCGGAAGCGCCGCCTCGGTATTGGCCGCAAAATCGCAATGCTTGCAATAGACGATATCCGCTTCGCCGCTGTCGGCCAGCGCCTCAAATTCATGCGTAAGGCTGTTTCCTATCGCGCCGCCGTCTGCCAAGACCGGGCGGAAATGGAGACCGCAGCGCGTGAAAATTTTCGAATACGCATCGTACATCGTCCAATACTGCTTATCGAGGCCTTCGTAATCTTTATCAAACGTATAGCAATCCTTCATGATGAATTCGCGGCTCCGCATCAATCCGAAACGCGGGCGCAGCTCATCGCGGTATTTATTGGCAATCTGATAGAGGGAAACGGGAAGCTGCTTATACGAATTCGTATCCATATGCACAAGCGTCGTCACCATTTCCTCATGTGTCGGTCCTAGGCAATAATCACGGCCGTGACGATCTTTTAAGCGAAACATTTCCTCGCCGTATACCGCCCAGCGCCCGGTCTGCTGCCAAATTTCGGCCGGCTGCACAATCGGCATACAAATTTCCTGCGCGCCCGTCTTATCCATTTCCTCGCGGACAATGGCGGAAATTTTCTTCAAAGTCTTCCACGCAAGCGGCATATACACATACATCCCGCCGACAATTTTTCGAATCATGCCGGCTTTCAGCATATAAATATGGCTGGCCACCACAGCCTCCGCCGGAATTTCTCTCAATGTCGGGCTGTACAATCTGGATGCTAACATAATTTCCTCCTCTGTGAGATAAGCAAAAATTTTTTCTCATTATAAAGCTTTTCAGAAAAGAAATCAAAAAAGGCGGAGAAAATTTTCTCATTTTTCTCCGCAAAACGTTTGTGCTTCCTTGGTGCCGGGGGCCGGCGGGCACCTGAATTGCTCATTGCTCATTGCTCATTATATTTCGTCCCCGACTATTCATATTTTATAGTTTCCCCTCAATAAACTCCTTCAATCTTATCATTTATCGCATCTTGGATCAAAATCAAATTGATGATGCCGAATCCGAAGAATAAAATGGCCAGATAAATCCAGCCCGTCGCGCCGCTTTTTCCTTTGAGACGCTCAACTTTATTCCCCATTTGATACGCCCAATAAAAGAGATAGAGACCGCAAGTCAAAATCGAATACAAAAACGCCGCAATACCCGATACTAAGGTATCATCATCAAGAAGAATTCTGATTTCACTTGTAACTTTGACAAACCAATAGGCGCCATAGAGACCGCAGGTCAAAAATGTCCAAAAAACGGCCCAAATGATACCTCTTCGTTTGGCTTCCGGCTGTTTCTTCTCATCGGACTTTCCGAAAAGAACATCCAAAATCAATGCGCCTACAAAACATTTCTTCAAAAATTCCATTTCTATTTCTCCTTTCCGCATTGTATTGCTGAAATTTTATATTATAATTTTATTTTATCACATCCGATTGGCAAATGAAGCGTTTCCTTTAGAAAATTTTAATTGGCAAAATCCGCCCCCTACCTGTACAATGAGCACAGTATAAAACAAAAAAAGAAGGCATCAAAAATTACCGCATAACGCTCCCAAAGCTCATCACGCATCACATTTCCCGAAAGGAACCTCACATGCAGCGCATCGCCATCATCGACTTAGGCTCAAATTCTGTCCGTTTCATCATCATGCAAGTGGAAACGAACGGCGCCTTCAAACTCATATACCAGGAAAAAAAGACGCTCCGCCTCTCCGAAGGCATGACGAAAGAATCGCCCATGCTCACCGAAGAAGCGCAGCGCCGCGCGCTCGAATGTCTTTCCGTCTACGCGCACGCCGCTAAAGTTCACGGCGTCACCGCCATCCGTGCCGTCGCGACGGCCGCCGTCCGCAATGCCGGAAACGGCGCGTCCTTCATCCGCCGCGTCCGTACGCAAACGGGCATTCCCATGAGCATCATCAGCGGACACGAGGAAGCCGCGCTCGGCTTTTCCGGCGTCATCCACACCATCGACGAGCGCGATTTCCTCCTCTTCGATTTAGGCGGCGCAAGTGTCGAAATTTCCCTTGTACGAAATAAAAAGCGCCTTCATTCCGTCAGCATTCCCATCGGCGCCGTGACGCTTACGCAAACTTTCGGCTCGCGCAATATCGTGACCGAGGAGATGCGGCAGGCTATGACAAATTACATCCGCGAAAAACTTTCGGAAATCCCCTGGCTACCCGAAGGCCCCCTTCCCGTCATCGGTGTCGGCGGCACCGTACGAAACCTGGCAAAAATGCATCAAAGACGGATGCTCTATCCCCTACCGAAACTGCACAATTACCGTTTCCCCGTGGCGGATTTATACCCACTGGTCGATGACATTTGTGCGAAAAATCTCGCGGAAAGGAAAAGGATGTCCGGCCTTTCTTCCGAACGTGCCGACATCATCATCGCAGGCGCGCTCGTCGTTTCCGAAATCACGCGTCGCGTTTCCGCCGAAGAACTCATTATTTCCGGTTGCGGCATCCGCGAAGGACTTTTCTATTACGATTACGAAAAACGTTTCGGCAAAGCCAAAGACACCGGCATGCTCGTCGCGTCGGCGAAAAATTATTTGCACACCCTGCCGCTCGATAAAGATTCCCACGTCGCCTACGTCACGTCCATGGCACTTACCATGTTTGACGGATGGAAATCACTCCACGGACTCACGCCGCGCGACCGCCGGCTCCTCATCGCCGCAGGACTTTTGCACGACATCGGCATCCTCGTCAATTATTACAGCCACGCGCGCCACAGCGGTTACATGATCGTAAATGCCCATCTTTTCGGGCTCACGCACCGCGAACAATTCATTTGCGCGCTCGCGGCCGCCTGCCACCGCGGAAACCCGGGAAAAATTCTCCGCTCGAATTCACTCCTCTGCCTCATGAGCGAGGAAGATATCACACGCGCGAAAAAAATCGCCGCCTTCCTCGCCATTGCCGAAGCATTGGATGAAACGGAAGAACAGAGCGTGACGCACCTCGCATGCCATCTCACGCCCGCTTCCGCCGAGCTCCGCGTCTTTTTGAATCAATCGCGGCACGACGTGCAAAGCCATGCGACGTCACCCATTCTCCGCACTTTCGTGAAATTATTCCGCCGGCCCCTCTACATCCAATGGTTCCCCGACAGTACGAAACCCTGCTCCTTTGCGAAAAATTTGGATGAAATAAAGTAAGACAAACTAAAAGCTGTAAATACCGTGGAGTCATATGGTATTTACAGCTTTTTTTGTAGGATATGAGAAAAAAGTGAAGAGAAAAGAGGGAAGAGGCGCAGTTGCCCGCCGCCGACGATTCTGTTTTATGCCGCCAAAGCCGGCAAGGCACGAAGCGCCGATTATAAAAAATGCCGCGCAGCGCACCGCTCCCTGCTATGCACTACGCACTGTGCACTGTGCACTATAACAAGATGCCGCGCAGCGTACCTGTAAAGCTCACGGCCCATAGCCCATAGCTTCAGCTCAAATATCGCACTAAAGCTTTCCCCGAAAATGTCTCAGTCCTTGTATTCGGAAATAGCCTTTCCCAGTCTCTTGATGCCTTCTTCAATGACCGCTTCGTCATTGTAGGAGAAGTTCAGACGGAAATAATTTTTCTTGCGGGATGCCGGGAAGAAACTGTCGCCCGGTACATACGCCACGTCATTGGCGATGCAGGCTGCGAAAAGTTTACGTGCATCAATGTGCTCCGGAAGTTCCACCCAGAGGAAGAGCCCGCCGTGCGGATACGTGCATTTCGTATCGGCCGGGAAATATTTCTTAATCGCCGCCACCATCGCATCGCGGCGCTTCGCATAGAGCGCGCAATTATCTTTGATGTGACCTTCAAAATCGTAATTTTCCATGTAAAGAGCGCATTCACGCTGCGTGACGGCCGGCGTATGGAGATCCGTCGCGCCTTTCACGAGATCGAGTTTCTGCATGATTTTCTTATTCGCGACGAGCCAGGCCAGGCGCATCCCCGGGCAAAGCGTCTTGGAGAACGTACCGGAATAAATGACGAGGTGCTTGGGATCCATGGAAATGAACGGAGCGATTTCCTCCCCTTCAAAACGAAGATCACCGTACGGATTATCTTCGAAAACGGGGATTTCGTACTTCGTCGCCAGCTCCATCATCGCTTTGCGACGTTCGAGGCTCCAGCAAATGCCCGTCGGATTCTGGTAATTCGGAATCGCGTAAATGAATTTCACATTCGGCGTCGTTTCCAAAATCTTTTCCAATTCTTCCGGAATCATCCCTTCATCATCCGTCGGGACTTCCACGAATTTCGGACGATTCAGTTCGAATGCATTGATGGCGCCCAAATACGACGGACTTTCGATGAGAACGACGTCGTCTTTATCAAGGAAGACGCGTCCCGTGATATCGAGCCCTTGCTGCGAACCCGTCGTGATAATGACATCGGCTGCGGAAATTTCATCCATCCCCATCGGCCCATACATGCGATTCATGCGAGCGGCGATATCTTCGCGCAGTTTCTGATATCCCATAGAAGGACCGTATTGCATCGCAAGTGCGCCGTCTTCTTTGCGGACCCGGATTGCGCATTCCGTGAGTTCTTCCAGCGGAAACGTCTGCGGTGCGGGAAGCCCGCCGGCAAAAGAAATAACTTCGGGCTTTGCCGTCAGAGCCAAAAGCGGCCCCAAATCGGAACCCTTGAGCATATCGAGTGTGGTCGAGAAACGAATGGCCATAATCTATCTCTCCTTTTCTTCTGAAAAAATTGTTTTTTTATTGTAATTCCGTCATTTCCCTCTGTCAATGACTTTATAAAAGAAATTAGCGAATTCCTTTCGCTTCGAAACCGGCATCTTCGACAGCCGCCAAGATTGCGGCATCATCGGCGCCTTCCGTTTCCGCTTCGGCGCATTTCCCGGCTAAATCCACAGAAACGGATAGGATGCCCGGCACAGCCGTTAGCGCTTTTTTCACGGCATTGGCGCAATTTTCGCACATCATACCTTCAATTAAAACTGTCTTTTTCATAACAATCCCTCCTTTTTTTCTTTTCAGTATACCACGGGAAAAGAAGCATTGAAAGGACTATACTTTTATCTCATGATCGATGAAGCTATGCACCGTGCTCCTCTTAAAGCCCACGGCTCACAGCCCATAGCTTCATCTCAAATGTCGCACCAAGCCGCGCGAGCCCCTTTTCTCTTCCCTCTTTCCCCTTCTCTCACACCAAAAACTCTTCAAAAACCAGATTTCCCAATGCCGCACCGCGTTTTGTCATAAAAATCCGCTCTTCCGTTTCCGCAAGAAGGCCTTCGCGGCAAAGTTTTTCGATGACGGCGGCATATCTCATTTCTATCGGCTCTCCATAGCGCGCCGCATAGTTCCGTTTCTCTATCCCCTCTTTCATACGAAGATGGAGAAAACAATATTCTTCGATTTCTTCTTCTTTCGTAAGCGCCTCCGTTTCCATCGGCGGCGGATTTCCCGAAAGGACGGCTTTCATATAAGCGCGGATATCCGGTGTATTTTTCGTGCGCACGTGTCCCACGCGCCCCGCAGCGGCCGGCCCCAGACCCAGATAATTGTCCAGATGCCAATATTTTTCGTTGTGGCGGGATTCGCATCCTTTTTTCGCAAAACTTGAAATTTCATAGCGTGCAAAACCGAAATGCAGCAAAATTCGGCACATCGCGCCGTACATCGCCCAGCTTTCGCTCTCCGTCGGGCGCGGCAATTTCCCCACTTTTGCCAATCGATAAAAAGGCGTCCCCTCTTCCAAAATAAGACTGTATATCGACATATGCGTCACAGGAAGATGCACGGCAGCCAAAAGAGAATTCTCAAACTCTTTCACGCTCTGCCCCGGCAAATCATACATAAGATCGATGCTGATATTTCGGAAACCCGTCCGAAATGCGCGTTTCACCGCCGCTTTCGCATCCTTTGCCGTATGCCTTCTTCCTATGGCCGAAAGCAATCTGTCGTCGAAACTTTGCACACCGACGGAAAGTCGATTTACACCCAGCGACCGCACGGACGAAAGATACGCTTCCGTCATATCCGACGGATTCATTTCCATCGTGATTTCCGCTCCGGGCGCTATGGGAAACGTTTCAAAAATTCCCCGTAAAAGTCGCGCTAAAAAAGAAATCGGAAGTGCGGATGGCGTACCGCCTCCCAGATAGACGGTATCGATTCGCACATCACCGATTTCTTTTTTCTTTTGCACGGCCTCTTTCAAAAGCGCGTCGATATACGATGATTCCGGCACGCCCGTCGTCGAATAAAACGCGCAATACCGGCAGCGGCTTTGGCAATACGGGATATGAATATAAATGCCCCAATCAGTCATTTTTGAGGACCGCCATGAATGCTTCCTGCGGAAGTTCCACGCTCCCGACCTGTTTCATGCGCTTTTTACCTTCTTTTTGCTTTTCGAGAAGTTTTTTCTTGCGGCTGATATCACCGCCGTAGCATTTGGCAAGGACATCTTTGCGAAGTGCTTTAATGGTTTCGCGCGCAATGATTTTGCTCCCCACGGCCGCCTGAATCGGTACTTCAAAGAGCTGGCGCGGAATGATTTCTTTTAAGCGAAGCGCCAGCTGCCTGCCGCGAGATGTCGCCACCGACCGGTGCACAATGACGGAAAGCGCATCGATGAGCTCGCCGTTTAGCAAAATATCGAGGCGCACGGCGTCCGTTTTTTCGTAACCCGCCAATTGATAATCCAGCGACGCATAGCCCTTCGTCGCCGATTTGAGTTTATCGAAGAAATCGAAAATAATTTCACAAAGCGGGATTTTATATTCCAAATCGACACGCGTTTCATCCAAATATTTCATATTGAGGAAAACGCCGCGCCGATTTTGCGCCAGGTCCATCACCGCACCCACCATATCCGACGGCACGAGGACATTCACTTTCACAATCGGCTCTTCGATGTGCTCAATATTTCCAGTCGGGGGAAGCTTTGCCGGATTGTCTACCGCAAGCATCGTCCCGTCCGTTTTATACACATGATAAATAACCGATGGAGCTGTGATGATGAGTTTCAAATTATACTCGCGCTCCAGCCGTTCCTGCACGACATCCATGTGAAGAAGACCCAAGAACCCGCAGCGGAAACCAAAGCCCAATGCAGCCGACGTTTCCGGGATATATTCCAAAGCGGCATCATTCATGCTGAGCTTTTCGAGCGAATCTTTGAGATTTTCGTAATCCTTCGATTCCACGGGATAGAGACCGCAAAAGACCATCGGAAGCGCTTTGCGATAACCGGGAAGCGGCTCTTTAGCGCCGTTTTCTTCCGTCGTAATCGTATCGCCCACCTCGCAATCGTGCACGTCTTTGATACTGGCGGCAATATATCCCACTTCCCCGCAGGAAAGCTTCTCATCGACCACCGGATACGGCGTAAAATGACCGACTTCCGTCACACCGTACACTTTGCCGTTTGCCATCATACGGATATTTGTGCCCGGTTCGATGTGCCCCTCTTTCACGCGCACATAGGCAATCGCACCCTTGTACGAATCAAAAATCGCATCGAAAATGAGCGCGCGAAGCGGTTTCCGGCTCTCATCAGCAGGCGGCGGCACACGTTCCACAATCGCCTCCAGCACATTTTCGACGCCCTGTCCGGTTTTCGCGCTGATTTCAATCGCCTCACTCATATCGATGCCGATGATATTTTCCACTTCCGCTTTGACACGCGCAGGATCGGCGGACGGCAAATCGATTTTATTGATAACCGGGATAATTTCCAAATCATGCTCCAGCGCCAGATACACATTCGCAAGCGTCTGCGCCTGCACGCCCTGCGTCGCATCGACGATTAAAATCGCCCCTTCGCACGCCGAAAGAGAACGCGACACCTCATAATTGAAATCGACATGCCCGGGCGTATCAATGAGGTTTAATGTATACGTCTTCCCGTCGCGAGCCCGATACGAAAGACGCGCACTCTGCTCCTTAATGGTAATCCCGCGCTCACGTTCCAAATCCATCGTATCCAAAATCTGCGCTTCCATATCCCGTTTCTCCACCGTCCCCGTCATCTCGATGAGACGATCGGCCAGCGTAGATTTCCCGTGATCGATATGAGCAATGATGGAAAAATTGCGAATCAATTCAGCATTCATACGGCACTCCGAAATATTAGGGAACCACTAATTTAATCGAAGAATCTTGCTTTGCGGCATAATAATGCAATACTGCGTCAAGGGACTCCTTAAATAGCTCACTATTCTCGTCGTCCTTTTCCTTGTCTTGCATCATTATGCTTATCGCAAACCAAGATAACGATTAAATCAGCGCTTCCTTAGAAACAAAAGAAATCGAACGGACGCTTCTATCGGAAACAAAATCCCGCCCATTTTTTTATTATATCATAAAACTCTATCCGGATTTTTTGCGAAAGATCGCCGGCATCGCGATGGCGACCACAATCATCACAATCCCCAGCGTTTCCGCAAGGCCGAATGTCTGTCCGAAAATAAAATACGACAAAATTACCGACGCGACAGGTTCCACCGTCGTCGTGATACTTGCCTGATCGGCCGAAAGACGCGCAAGCCCCGCATTGTAGCACACAAAAGCAACCGCCGTCCCGCAAAAAATAATCACGAATAAATCAAACGCCAGATTCCAATGGAAAAATTTCAAATAACTGAAATCATCCGTCAAAAACGAAGCCGAAATGCCGCCGATAAGCATCCCCCAGAAAAGAAGAAACGAATTATCCATTTTCCGTTGCAAATGCTTCGGATACACCGCCGCAATCGCATAAAAAACGGCCGACGCCATCGTGTAATAAAAACATTCCGCCGTCATGGAAAGTGTATCGACATGCCCGCCCGTCGCGAGAAAAAATGTACCGAAAATCGCAAGAATCACCGCAATGACGGACCCCTTATCCGGCCATTTCCGATTGCTCAGTGCGAGCCAAAAAATGACCATCGCCGGGCACGTGTATTGCAGGACCGTCACGACCGCCGCATTTCCCAAATCAATCGCCTGAAAATACGTATATTGCATCGCCATCAGCGCGACGACGCCGTAAAAAAGAAGCTCCGCCCACAGATGCGGCTCCTTTTTCATCACCGCCATATTTTTACGAAACCGCCCGCGGTACACCGTGAGCGCCAGCATAAGAATCGACGTCGTCGTCATACGAAACACCGTGAGATCCATAGCGGAAAGCTCGCATTGCGTGAAAAAATGCTGCGCGGCCATCCCGCTCGAAGCCCATCCGACGCCCGCCGTCATGCAAAGACACAACGCAAGACCATCCATCCTCTTACGCCTCCGAAAGAAAAATAAAAAATCCGATGCAACTGCACCGGACTTTTGGTGGGACTATTGTGATTCGAACACAAGACCTCTTCGATGTCAACGAAGCGCTCTAACCAGCTGAGCTATAACCCCATGTGATTACGTGCTGTAGTATACCATGGGGGACCGCCGCCCGTCAAGACTCTTTTTTCATCGCCTCATTCATCTTTTGTACGATATCCTTCCCATTTTCCTCACCGGTCACCGTATAAATCCCTACACCGGCCACGCGAATCACATTCCCGTCAAGCGCGGCTTGATTCGCTTTTCCGTCATGATAGAGCGCCGCCAATTTTCCGGCCGCCAGACACGCACGCACCTCTCCGCTCAGACTTCCCATCGCCTGCGGCGTCAAGACAGCTTTCCCATTAATTTCAATTTTCCAATCCTTCACATTCACATGCTTTTCCGAATACTCATACATCCGTTTAATATTCTTCTTCACACGCTCCGAAGTCCCCGGATGGTCGCTCGGCTGAATGAGCGATTGAATTCCCGAAGGCGCATTATCTCCGTAACGCTCATACAGCACCTGCATCGAAGCCGCCGCACCGCCCGGATTGAAACCCGCCGCCGTCAAATATTTGAAACCGAGCTCATCGGCCTCTTTTTCCTGATCCTTCGTGAAAACGGCTTTGGAAACATAATTCCCTGCGATATTGGCCAAAAGCGATGACGCCACCGTCGGATTCGATGACAAATACACATTAAGTGCCGTCGCAAGGCCCACCTGCTTCTTCACGCCCGAAAGAGAATGCCGCTTCTCCCCGTGCGCCAGCTCATGCGCCATCACGTACGCCAATTCCTCATCATCCAGCGCATCCGCCGTCCCCTTATTTACGCCCATCACACCGCCCAGCGACATGAAAGCGTTTATTTCCTCCGAAGGCGCCACATACACTTTGTAATCCCGCTTGATTTCCCCGGAATTTTTCAACTTTTCGTAAATCCCCCGCACGCGCGCATTGATCTCCGGATCCTCGCACACGCCCGTTTCCTTAGCGAAATCCTCATAAAATTGATCCTGCGCCTCATTATCCAGCGCCGAATAATATTTGGAAACATACAGCATCGCCGCCGCACCGTACAAAAGCTGCTCCGCCCCCGAAGCCGCCGCAGCCGCCGGGCACAGACACGAAATCGCCAAAGCCGCCGCCACGGCCCGTTTCTTCCACACTTTCATCTCACACCTCCGAGAAAAAAATCTCCTTTCGCATTATTTTATCACCTAACAAAAAATATCGCAAAACAAAACGAGCATCATTCCGATTATCAATTCCTTTTCCCCCACCGTCAATTTTTCCGCTCATACATTCCCCAGTCTCCATTCCCTTTACTTACCTTCCGAAAATCGGTACAATACATAAAGAAGAGGAGGAAAACGAAGATGGATTCAGGTGGCATCATTTTGCAAACGCTTCGCGAGGAAAAAAAAATCCGCATGCCGGGCGGACTCTATCATGAGCTGCAAGTGCGCATGACGTACAACTCCAATCACATCGAAGGCAGTCGGCTCAGCGCGGAGCAGACGCGATTGATTTTTGAAACGAATACCGTCGATATCGGCGAAGGCATTCCGGTCGACGATATCATCGAAACGGTCAATCATTTCCGCGCAATAGATGTTGTGATTGATCGGGCCAAAGAGCCTCTCACGGAAAGTTTCATCAAAGAATTACACAAAATTTTGAAGCAAAGCACGCACGACGCCTCGCTTCCGTGGTTTGCTGTCGGCGAATACAAAAAAAGACCGAATATCGTGGGCGGCCGCGAAACGACAAAACCGAAAGACGTACCCGCAAAGATGGCGGCACTTCTTTCGGCTTATGAAGCGCTCCCCGACGTTTCCGTCGAAGATATTATTCGGTTTCATTATGAATTCGAGCGCATTCATCCTTTTCAGGACGGAAACGGCCGCATCGGACGACTGATTGCACTCAAAGAATGTCTGCGTCGGAATATCGTCCCTTTTATCATCGAAGATACGAAGAAACTGTACTATTATCGCGGTCTTGCCGAATGGGAAACGGAGCCCGGCTACCTCACGGACACCTGTCTCGACGGACAGGACACATTCCGGCGTCTGCTTTCCTTATTCGACCTATCTTGAATTTATTCCGCTTCCCCGCCTTCTTTCTCCAGGCATTCCGGGCAAATGCCTTCGAAAATCAGGCGATGGCATATGATTTCGAAACCGGAGAGGCGGCCCGTTTCTTCATCGAGCGTTTCTTTATACGGATACGGCGCATCGATGACCTTTTTGCATTTGACGCAAAACATGTGATGATGCAAATCCGTGCGAAGATCGTAGCGATCGGCGCCGGGCACACGCACGTGATACACGGATCCGTCTTCCACCAGACAATTCAAATTCCGGTAAACCGTCCCGTGGCTGATTCTCGCATCCGCTGCGTGGACATCCTCATAAATCTGTTCCGCCGTCGGGTGATCGCATCTCGCCCGCACCGCCCGCAACACCATTTTCCGTTGCTTCGTATCTCTTCGCACAATCATCGAATACTCTCCATACAAATACCCGCCTCGGATGAAACAAGGCGGGCATTATTTATGTCTCAATAATTTTCCGCACAAACTTCAAAATAGCTCTGCGGATGATTGCATGCGGGGCAGATGGCCGGCGCTTTTACACCTACCACGATATGCCCGCAATTGCGACATTCCCAAATTTTGACTTCGCTCTTGGCGAAAACGGCTTCCGTTTCCACATTTTTAAGCAGCGCGCGATAGCGTTCCTCATGATGCTTTTCGATCGCACCCACCATGCGGAAACGTCTCGCCAATTCGGGGAAGCCTTCTTCCTGCGCCGTTTTGGCGAATTCCTCGTACATATCCGTCCATTCATAATTTTCGCCGTCGGCCGCCGCCGCCAAATTCTGCGCCGTATCGCCGATGCCGTCCAACTCTTTGAACCAAAGTTTCGCATGTTCCTTTTCATTGTCGGCCGTTTTCAGAAACAGCGCGGCAATCTGCTCAAATCCCTGCTTTTTCGCGACGGAAGCGAAATACGTATATTTGTTTCTCGCCTGCGATTCACCGGCAAAAGCCGCCCAAAGATTTTTTTCCGTCTGTGTACCTGCATACTTGTTTTTTGTTTCCATGATGATTTTCCTCTTTTTTAAAACACGATTATTAGGAATTGTTCCTACTAACAGTGTATCCAAAAATATCTCCCCTGTCAAGAGATGAAAAAATTTCCGGCCTCTTTTTTTTATTTTCATAAAATTCAGGGTGTATGTTGAAAAATTATGTTACAATGATAAGAAAGAATCAATGATTTTGAAATCACCGAGCTTATAAATGGGAAAGGACGGCGACGGAAAATGAAAACTACCACTTCATACGGAAATCGGAAAAGCTTGCGCACGGCGGCGGTATTGGTCTTGCTTTACGGCGGGTGCTGCGCGGCGCCGACATCTACCGTCGGGGCTTCGACAATCACCGAGAAAAGTGTGGATTTGTCCGGTATTAAAACGGAAAATTGGAGCAGTGCTTTCCCGCTTCTTTCCATTACAACTACCGATTCCACGCAGGACTACGGTACGAATAAAGTCACGATCGACTTAAAAAAGTACGATAAAATGTTCTCCGGAAATGCGAATAAAACGAATGCAACTGTCAAAGCCGGCGATAAAAGGACTTTGGTTTCCGTCATCGGCACGAATGCGGGCGTTTCCGGAAACATTTCCGCAAAGGCGACCCATTCAAATGGTGATTCGACCGAGATCGGCACAAACGGTCTCGGCGTGGACAAAGAGTTTTCCGATAATATCAATACGAATAGCGGGACCACCATGTTTACTTTTGACGGAGCGCATACGGATACCATCCGAGCGGAAACGAATGGGAACGATACGTATACATTGACCTATACCGTCGGACAAAAGCTCGTGAATAGTATCGACGTGAAGACAATCGATCTTTCCTCTTTCACAAACGGGAGCACATTTTACACGGCGGAAGATCAATATAAATTGAATGATAAAGCATTGATTGACGGAAGCATACAAAAAGTGACCGTCAAGCTGGCTCCGCTCGAATTCGAAAATATTGAAAATATTCCGGATTATTTTTCCGGCACTTTGCTCGCTTTCACCGATACAGGCGCCGGCGCGTTGCAATTGCGAGCGGAAACCGGCGGCGCTGCTTCCGCTTCGGCGACAAAAAAAATCGATTACACTGAAAAAACGGAAGAAACC
>CAVHIJ010000002.1:32232-44808 GCA_963635945.1 bacterium
TTGACCGTGACCTGGGACGACCTCGGTACGAATAAAACGCTGGCGACGGCGACGAGAAATCAATTCGGCGATAATTGGACGCTCCAAGGCGGAAACACGACCACATATAACCTCACACCGGCGACCGGTGTCACGGGCGTTTTGAACGGAAGTTACAATACCGCAGGCGGCAGTCTGAATCTCGGCATCGGCCTTACGTCACTCACATTCGACGAAAATCTTCCCTGGCAGCCGGGCACTGCCGCGATCGACATTTCCGAAAAAACCGTGGATTTGTCCGAAACCGTCGTCGACGCGACCGGCATTTCCTTCCGCCTCTCATCCAATCTCGCAAATGCCGATAAAATGACTTTGCTTCGCACCGCCGCGACGCAGAACTTAAATGACGCCAATGTCCGCCACAACACCGCCGTTTCCTTTACCGTGGGCGATGTAATCAAAGCCGAAGGGAATACGGAAACCGTGACGGAAGGCGCCTATACCGATGTCATCGTCTCAATGGATCCTTCGACCGTTTCCGTCGCCGATTCCACGCATCACAGCACGATGGCCTCTTCGGCGGGCGCGGCAGCCGTCGCTCATGCGGCCGTGACATCCGCGGAAACGGCAGGCGCCGCTCTCTCCTCTTTCTCCGGAAACGACGCGGAAGGCGACGTCGTGACATTTGCCAAAATCGGCGGCAGCACGACGGAAACGGAGACGGGAAGCCATGTCAAATCCAATATGTGGCATGCCAATATTGGCATCGGCTCGCGCAAATCATACCAAAACGGCGGAAACTTCGAATACGCGCTCTACTATGAAGGCGGACGCGGCAATTATACTTCCGTCGACAGCTCCCTCACTCCGATGAAGTCCTCCGGCGATCTCACATACAACGGCGCCGGTCTCTTCCTTCGCTATGAATCTCCCGATGCGGTCTACGGCGAAATCGGGGTCCGCGGCGGGCGTCTCGGAAACGATTGCGAGACGATGGGTTTCGACGAATCGGCCAATTATTACGGCTGGCATGCGGGCGCGGGCAAACTCTTCCGCCTCTCCGGAAACCGCGCCCTGGATGTCTACGGAAAATTCTTCATGACGCGCACCGGCAGCATGAATTACAACGGGACGGACGGCACGAATTATCATCTGGACGGCGTCACGAGCAAAGAGCTTCGCCTCGGCGGGCGTTACCGTGTACGGACGGGCGCGCGCGGCAGCTGGTACGCGGGCCTTGCGTATTCCTATGAATTCGACGGAGAAGCCGCGGGCCGCGTGGGCCTCTACGGTATCAATGCGGATATCCGCCCGGCCGGGACGCGCGGCGGCACCGGTGTGCTGGAGCTCGGCTACAAACGCGAAGCGGGCACGCAAAGTCCCTGGGAATTCGATATTTCCCTCAAAGGATACGCCGGCCGCGAAGAAGGTTTCGGCGCCGATATCGGCATTACATACATGTTCTGATATACGCCCCGTTTCCCGATTTCATTCAAAAAAAAGCAGCAAGACGAAATTGTCTCGCTGCTTTTTTCGTGAAAATGTTCAGAAACGATATTCCAGGCTGACGGCGCCGGAAAGTTCCCGGCTGTGGGCGCCTTTTTCGTAGCGAGCTTCTCCCGAAAGTCGCCAATCTTTTCCGAGCGCTATATTTCCGTCTGCACCGATTACAAAGCGGATTTTGTCTTGGTAGGCGGCGCGGGTGTGGGTGTAGCCGGGCTCGCCGACGTAATTAAAAGTGAATTCGGGATCAAGACCGGCAAAGACTTGACGGAGGCCGAGCATGAACCCAAAGTTTGCGCGATCTTCCCGGCAGCGAAGTTCTACGCCGATTTCCGCGTCGCCGTAGAACCGATTTCTTTCATGCATGTCTTGAGAAAATACGCCGGCGCCTGTTTCGGTGTATCCTTTATGGCGGGCAAAGGAAACGCGCACTTTTCCGTAGGGACTTGTGTGCCAGGCGGCATTCGTCCCGTATTTCAAATCGTATTTGTATGCAAAGCCTGCTTCGATGATCCGGGTGCGGGGTTTCCCTTCGGCCGTTCTGTTTCCGATGCCGATATTTCTTTCCGTCTTTCCGCGTACATAGCCGATGTCGGCATAGAATGTCCCGGTCGCAGGGCCTTTGCGACGACCGCTGTAATAGCCGATGCGTGTATCGTAGAGCTCGGCCCGATCGGAATTTTCGGATATATTTTCATCGCTGTAGCTTACAAAGAATCCGTCGATGCGATTTTCGCCGATATTTCTGTCATAGCCGAAAATAATATCCGAGGAGCCGAGCGTCGCTTTGTCCAAATCACCCCAACTTTTCCCGGTTTTCACCCAGAGATCGTGCTCTTGGAAAATATTTTTGGTGCCTTTTGCCCATGCATCTTGCATGCGAGACGTTATGCGATTTTCGACGATGTTTTTCTGCTGCACGCGACCGGTGTAGAGGGTGGCGGCTTCACTGCTTCCGATTTTT
The DNA here is from genome assembly GCA_963635945.1 of bacterium. Classification (GTDB taxonomy): domain Bacteria; phylum Bacillota; class Negativicutes; order Veillonellales; family Dialisteraceae; genus UBA1822. The sequence goes on from CAVHIJ010000002.1 coordinate 34,679, forward strand.
GTCAAAGCGGTTTTCGCGGCCGCCGGCGTCATGTTTTCTAAAATTTGCAGTTCTTCGGGAAGATCTTCTTCGTTTTTATAACGGCTGTCTATGTGTTCTGCCGCATTAAATGTTTCTTGCTGTAATTCGTCTTTTTCCCCCACATTATCTCCGAAGACGCGCTTGCCGACGATGATGCCGTTTTCATTTATGCCGGACGCAATGCGCATCGCGCTTGTGGAAATTTCTTCCGCACAGCCGATTTGCAAAGTATCGTATGATTGCAAGACGACGCCGTCCTCTCCCTGCATCCCGCCGGCTTTCACATCTGCCGCAAGTTTCGCTTTCCCGTACACTTTGATTGTGCCGCCGGACGTTTCCTCATTCGCCGCGCTTGTGAGCGTACTCCCCGACGCCGATTCCAAATTTCCGATGACGACTGTATCTTTTCCTTCTCTATCGGTCCCGAATTTTCCGTAATTATACAAAGTCCCCGTCGTATCATCGGAAAAATCTTCACACATTTTTTCCGACATGTCGTTTACGATATACGTGCCGCCGTAAAGTTCCCCGTCTTCCGCAACGGTGACATTTACGACATCGGCCGTTCCCCCAAAATGCGTCGCGCCGCCGGAGACATTCATTTTCATATTGTCCGTGCCGGTGATATTTCCGTCGTACGTATGATTTCCCTTGAAATTCAAATTTGTGACGAGATCGGGGATATATTTGTCGTATTCGTAAAATTTCTCATGATAAAACAGACACAGTTTGGGGTAATCCCATCCTTTATATGTAGTGCCGAAGCGATACAAAGGGCTGTCATAATGTTTCCAATCCGATGTGATATTTCCCGAAATCTTGGCACCGTCATAAATATTAATATTTTTCACGAAGGCACTTTTTTCGATATACACAGCATCGGAGGCGCCGGATATCGTCCCTTTTATGTTGACGGTTTCCGCCAAAGGTCCCAGCAATTCATCCTCCTCCGATTCATAATTGTGATAGCCCGCGGGATCGGGATATTGATTGTATCCTCCTTCTATCGCGCCTTCATTGAGATTTAAGTAAAAAATATATTTCAAATACGATCCGTGGGCACCGTATGTATATCCGAAGGCGCCCGTTCCGAAATCAAATTTTACGCCGATGCCGTTTTCCCCGTCCGCCGTAATGATCCCGTCCAGATTTAAAATATGATTTCTGCCGTATGCGGCCTGCACGCCTACGCCGTACGCCCCGTCCGCGTGAATTTCCGTTCCCGTATCGACGGTGACATCATTTCGCACGCCGGCAATCAGCACGCCCACGGCGCCTCTTCCCTTCGTCAAAATATTTCCTTTTTGCGTCACCGTATTATCCGAGCCGTACAGATGCAGCCCGACGCCATAGGAAACGTCGCTGTATTCTCCCGTGTACGCCGTCCCCGCATCATTTCGGGCCGAATATCCCGTTTCCACGATTTTCGTCCGATGGCTGTCGTACAAAGAATATCCGAAATACGCCCTTCTGTCCAAGACGTAGCCCATATCTTCAAGCATCGCCAAATCCGCTTCGATCGGCACCGCGTATGAAGCCCACGTACGATGTCCCATCATCGTGGAAAGCATACTGTGACTGGCATCCAAATTTCCGTATTCAATCCCAATAATGGGAATCGCGTTTTCCTTTCCCAAAAAAGAAGCGCCGTCCAACACTTCGGCCACATGATCACCCGTAAAATACAGATAGTAAGTTTCCGGCGAAGCAAAATACGTATCATAATCATCATCGTCTTGATACGGCAATGCATCCAGAATAACATACGTATCATTAAGGCCCGGTTCCAGCCCCGTCTTCTCTCGATAAGCGGAAGGAGAAATCACGGTTTTATCCCTGTTATACGAATTCCCGTAATAATCTTTAATTTTGGAAGCCATATAAATATTAGACTCATTAAGGCCGAAAGCATGCCCCATTTCATGGATTGCCGTCGTGACAAGGCTGATCGCCAATCCGTCATTTTCGTTATTACCCGTGACTCCGGTGTAAGGCGCCGTCCCAAAGCCGTAATGGGAAGAAGCATCCGAATCATTTAAAACACGACGAAATGTGAGCGTCTCGATTTGCATGGGAATGTCGGAAGGAAACTCCATGGTAAAACCGTCAAAAGAAGCCAAAGGCGTCCCTTTTGTGATTTGATCGACGGTAAATTGATACGTGCGGTAAATCGATAACGGTTGTGCATACGCATAGGCACCCCCGTTTCCGAGCACACTCCTTATAAAAATTTGCACAGGCTGCGTCGTCTTTGCCCCTTTGGCAAACAAATTTCCGTAATAATCGACCGCGTCTCCTATGGCACGTTTCATATCATCGGTAAAATCAAAATGCTTTGTGGTCTCAAAAGGAAATCCGTCCAAATTCCAATCATCGGCCTCATAATAGTTAAGCTCAATGGTGAAACCGTTGTCGTAGACACGCCGTTCCGTCGTCATGGCCGCACCGCTGCCGCCCGTCGCAACCGCCGCCAATACTGCCGCCACTAAACGCAAAGCCGCTTTCCGTTTCATACTCCACCTCAAATCCGAACATCTCCGCCGCCGGACAAATGATTTAATCAGCGCTTCCTTAATTCTTTTATTATATCATCATTCTCATCCCCACAAAAAAATCGCCTCTCTTTTTCCACACAAAAGTTAGGCCGGATCCGTCCTCAGTTTAATGTACGGTAAGTCACCATTTACAAAAAATCACAACAAAAAAGCCATGACAAATCATAGCTTTGATTTTGGCGGAGACGGTGGGATTCGAACCCACGTGCCGCTATGAACGGCAAACTGATTTCGAGTCAGCCTCGTTATGACCACTTCGATACGTCTCCATATTCAATTCGTGCGGCGGGCGGCGAAGAATTCGTCCATAAGAGCGCGGCATTCCTTCTCGCAAATGCCGGATGTGACCTCGATACGGTGATTCATAAGGCTTCCGTCCGTGATATGCCACGCCGAATGTACGCCGCCGGCTCTCTCATCTGCACTGCCGTACACGAGACGGCCGATGCGGGCATTCATAACAGCCCCGGCACACATCGCACATGGCTCTATAGTAACATAAAGGGCCGTATCCGTCAAACGCCAGTTTCCAAGGCGCTCTCCCGCTTTCCGGATGACGAGCATTTCGGCGTGCGCCGTGGGATCGTGACGGGCTTCGCGGCGATTGTGATCGGCGGCGATGGGAATCCCGCGCCATACGAGAACGGCGCCGATGGGAATTTCCCCCTCTGCGGCCGCTTGCCGGGCTTCGAGAATGGCGAGCGTCATAAAATCGCGATCTGTCATGAGCATCTCCCGTAAATTTTCAGAAACTTGTATTCCGCCGTTTCTTCCTGTATGATATAAAAAATATGTTTCTTATTTTCGGAAACAATGAGGAGGAATTTTCCATGGCGGAAAAAAATGTAAAAGCCGAAAAGTTTGAAGAATATTGCAATGCGCACGAGCTCAATTGCTTCGGGCGGGAAGATATCGGCGACGAAAACGGCACGGTCCTTTTCCGTTCGTATGTGCAGGCGGAAAATCGGACGCTGGCGCTCATCATCATCACGGATACGACGATTTACACAATTGTTCGTCTGCAGATGGCCGAGCATTTGGCCAATGACGAAAACCGCGCCGCATTGACGGAATATGTGAATGAAGTGAATCGTCGGTACAAAGTTTTCAAATACATCCTTTCGGATGCGGGAGATGTATTCCTGGATGCGTGTATCCCGTGCACGGGAGATTTCTTCGATCCGCAGCTGGTGCATGTGGTGCTGGATGTGGTCGTGAGCCACGTGCAGGAAGAATATGCTGCACTTCTCGCCGCGGCAGGCCTTGCCCCGAGCGGAAAATTGAATTAAAAAGCGGGAAACCGAGTCCCGCTTTCATTAAAATATCGAAGCATCCGTCTTACACGGGTGCTTTTTTTCCTGTGCGAATGACCATGGCGGAAATTTCTTTCTCCCATTTTTCGCGAAGCGTCAACGGCGTCAATACTTCCACTTTGGACCCCTGCGAAAGAAGCCACATGAGAATTCCGTCGTCACCCATAGCTTCGGCGCGAATGTACCAGCCGCCTTTCTGCCGCTCCGCCTGCGCCGTCGGCAGCCGGTCCAGCACGGCTTCCACGGAATTTCCGTAATACATAAAAGAAATTGTCTGCACGGCACCGCCGTACATAAATTGCACGCGATTTTTGAAATCGCCTTCTTTGAAACGCTGCGAATACGGAATTTTGAATTGTTCATCCGTTTCTTTCACACGCCCGATCCGATCGAGCCGATAGGAAACAGGCCCCGTCTTGAGGAAATATTCTTCCCCCTGCTCGGAATCCAAAATCGCCATGACGTAGAAATAATATTCGGAAAAGACGATGCCGACTGGGCGAATGCGACGTCTCACAGGCGCTTTCACACCGACTTTCCGATACGATATATTGAGAATGCGATGTTCACGCACCGCCTGTGCCACTTTCCAGAGAACTTTCGTATCCGGCGCATGATGCTCGGGATTCACATACGAGAAAAGCTCGCCTTTCACATATTCGTAAATGCGCTTGCTTGCCCGGTCGGACATCAGCCCCTGCAGCATACGATTCACGATGGATTCTAAAGTTTCCTTATCGAAGGCGCGGCTTTCGATAAGAATTTTACAAATCCCCAGAACTTCGCCTTCTGTGAGAAAATCCTCATCCTTGGCCGCAATGCGGTATCCGCCGAGAGCTCTGTCATTCCGAATAACGTAATTGCGCCCGTTTCTGCTGTTTTCCTCATCCAAGAAACATTGAATTTCCCGCACGTAACGACGGACGGAACGCTCATTCACTCCATGCTCCTTCGACCATTCGGCCTTATTCACCGCATGACCGCGAATGAGTTCATCGTAGATGGCCAATGTGCGATATATTTTCTTATCGTTTTCCATCATTCACCTCGCCGTGTTACGTAAACGCCCGTTTCAGGTAATACAGTAATGCGCAGACACCCGCGACGGCGAGCGCGCCCACCATGAAAACGCCGGCGACGAGAAAAAATCCCGCCATAGCGACACCGGCCAGACAGAGCAGCAGAATTTTCTTCCAAAGCGGCGCTTCGGAAAAATTGAACGAATAGAAACGGACACCGCCCGCCTCGCCGCACTCACCCGTGCCGGCATCTTCGGTACCGTCCTCCGAAAGCGTAATGCCGTCGTAGCCGCGCACATCTTCGCGCGACATGCGGCGCGCTTCGTCTTGGGCTCCGGTTTCTTCTCGGACTCCCGTTTCCGTCATACGTTCTTCTTCCATATCAAATCTCGGAGAGTTTCTTCGTCAAAATGCCGTTCACGACCTGGGGATTTGCCTGGCCTTTCGTTTCCTTCATGATTTGTCCCATGAGGAAACCGACGGCTTTTTTCTTGCCCGCCTTGAAATCTTCGACGGATTGCGGATTGGCCGCGATAATCTTATCTGCAAGCGCCTCCAGTGCCCCCGTATCGCTGATCTGGACGAGGCCTTTTTCTTTGACAATCACTTTGGCCTCTTTCCCCGTTTCCCACATTTCCGGGAAGACTTGCTTGGCGATTTTGCCGGAAATCGTGCCTTTGGCGATCAGTTTCAAAAGTTCGGCCATGGAAACGGCGGAAACGGGCACAGATTTCATTTCGACGCCTGCCTGTGCCATTTGTTTTGCAAAATCGCCCATGAGCCAATTCGCCGCTTCTTTGGGATCGGCACCGGCCGCGACCATCGCTTCGAAATAATCGGCGCGGTCTTTATCGTTTGTAAGGTAATCGGCATTGTACGCATCGAGGCCGTAGCTATCCATATAGCGCGCTTTTCTCGCATCGGGCAGCTCGGGGAGCGTCTTTCTGATTTTTTCGATGTATTCTTCGCTGACGGTAAAGGGCACCAAATCCGGCTCAGGGAAATAGCGATAATCATTCGCTTCTTCCTTTTTGCGCATGGATTTCGTCACGCCTTCTTTTTCATCCCAGGTGCGCGTCTCTTGCACGACTTTCCCGCCCTCTTCCAAGACTTCTACCTGGCGGCGCGCTTCGTATTCAATGGCGCGTTCAACACCGCGGAAGGAATTGATATTTTTAATTTCCGTCTTGGTACCGAGTTCTTTTTGCCCGACGGGACGGACGGAAATATTCGCATCGCACCGAAGGCTCCCCTCTTCCATCTTGCAATCGGATACTTCGCAATATTGCAAAATGGCGCGGAGTTTCTCCATATAGGCGACGGCTTCTTTGGCTGTACGCATATCCGGTTCGGACACGATTTCCAGAAGCGGCGTGCCCGTACGATTGTAGTCAACCAAAGAGTAATCGGAATCGGTGATGGACGTGCCGTGATGCACGAGTTTCCCGGCATCTTCTTCCATATGCGCACGCGTGATGCGGATGCGGGATTGTTTCCCGTCCACTTCCACATCGAGATATCCCGGGCCGCAAATCGGAAGGTCATACTGCGAGGTCTGAAAATTTTTCGGAAGATCCGGATAGTAATAATTTTTACGATCGAATTTGCTGTAACGCGCGATTTGACAATTCAGCGCCAATCCCGTGCGGACGGCGAATTCGAGGACGTGGCGGTTCAGCACCGGCAAAACGCCCGGAAGACCCAGGCAGACCGGGCAGACATTCGTATTCGGATCGGCTCCGAAGGATGTCTTGCAGCTGCAGAAAATTTTCGTGGCCGTGCGAAGCTCCGTATGGACTTCCAGGCCGATGACGGCTTCGTATTTCATTTACATTTCTCCTTTCGGCGCGGTTTTCGTCATTTCCGGATGCGCCTGCTCGAAGGCATACGCCGCGCGAAGAATCGTTTCCTCGTCCAAAGGTTTCCCAATAATTTGCATCCCGAGCGGAAGTCCCTCCGAAAAACCGACGGGAATGGAAATCGACGGTGCCCCGATGAGATTGACCGGGACGGTGCAAATATCTTCCATATAGAGGGACAGCAGATCGGAGAATGCGCCGAATTTGAAAGCGGTCCCGGAGGCCGACGGCGCGAGAATGACATCGCAGGCTTCAAAGGCCGCATCGAAATCTTGTTTCAAAAGAGTGCGGACTTTGAGCGCTTTGAGGTAATAGGCATCGTAATAACCGGCCGAAAGGACGTAGTTTCCGAGCATAATACGACGTTTGACTTCCCTGCCGAAGCCCGTGCTTCTCGTATTGATGTACATATCGACAATGTCTTTGCCGGGCGCGCGATAACCGAATCCGACGCCGTCATAGCGTGCCAAATTGGAGCTGGCTTCTGCCGGCGCAATGATGTAATAAACGGAAACGCCGCTCTTGATATGCGGAATGGAAACGGAAACGATTTCCGCGCCTTCCGATTCATACCAACGGAGCGCCGCATCGATGGCGGCCTTCGTTTCCTCTTTGATACCGGGTCCGAAGAATTCTTCCGGTACGCCGATACGAAGACCTTTCACATCACCCGTGAGCGCTTTCGTGTAATCTTTCTTTTCGAGCGGAATGGATGTGGAATCGCGACGGTCATGCCCCGCAATCGCATTCAATACGATGGCGGCATCCCGCACGTCTTTCGTAATCGGTCCGATTTGATCAAGCGAGGACGCGAAAGCCAAAAGACCGTAGCGGGATACGAGCCCGTACGTCGGCTTGAGTCCGACAAGCCCGCAGAAAGAGGCCGGCTGGCGAATAGAACCGCCCGTATCGGAGCCCAAAGCCCACACGGCTTCTCCCGCCGCGACAGCCGCCGCCGATCCACCGGAAGACCCACCCGGAACATATTCCGTATTCCACGGGTTCTTCGAAGGCCCGAAATACGAATTTTCCGTCGAGCTTCCCATTGCAAATTCATCCAAATTCACTTTGCCGAGAGAAATGAAATCATTTTGCATAAGTCTCTCAACTACGCCCGCATTATAAGGCGCGACGAAATTTTCCAGCATATGGGATGCTGCCGTGCACGGCTGGCCCTTGATGCAAATATTATCTTTGATAACACCCGGAATGCCCGCCAGAGGCGCCGTTTCCTCACCGGCCGCCATTTTGGCATCCACACGCGCCGCCTGCGCCAGCGCCGCCTCATCGGACGTCGAGAGGAACGCGTGAATTTCGCCCTCGACCGCCTCACGATGCGCGATATATTGTTTCACAAGCTCCGTCGAGGAAATTTCCTTCGCGCAAAGCTTCTCATGAAGAGCATGAATCGTCATTTCGCTCACAATCCGTCCTCCTTAAATAATCTTCGGCACCTTGAAATACCCGTCTTCTTTTTCCGGAGCATTCATCAGCGCCTCCTCATTCGTAAAAGAAACATGCGGCACATCGTCGCGCATGACATTGTACTGCTCCACCGCATGTACCGTCGGCTCCGTGTCCGTCGTATCGTATTGATTGAGCTCATCCATGTACGTCAAAATACTGTTCATGGACGATTTCATTTCCTCCAGCTCTTCCGCCTCAAAAGAAAGCCGCGAAAGAAGCGCCACTTTGCGGACTTCATCCGTCGAAATTTTCAAACTCTTCACATTCCTTTCCCTATTGAAAACTCGTTTTTAAAATGCGTATCTGCAACGAAAATATTATATCACATCGGAAAAAAGAATCAGCCTTTTCGTGTCTCGATGGAAACGACCACATCGCCCGGCTCATCGGACATATTCTCTTTCTCCGTCACCGCCCCCGGATTGGGTGCAATGACCACCTCAATCACCGTATGTTGCGGCTCCGGTGCGGAAACGGACTCCGCCGGCTCGGTTTCCTTTATCTCAGGCTCCGGATCTCCGATCGCCGCCTGCGGTACCGCGGTCGTGTCTCCCGTTTCCTTCTTTTTATCATCTTTATCCGATTTAATTTCCATATCCGCAAGCCCCGCCCTCACAATGGCAAGCTGCTCGATTTCTGTCAGAAACTTTTGCCGCACCGCTTCATCGGCCAATTTTTCGTGAATGAGCCGCGACGCCGCCGACGCCGGCCCCGTCCCGTCCGCCGGAATCGGCTCAAATTCACCGTCATCGTTTTTAAAAAACGTATTCCCGTCGCCGTCCAGCCGAAAATCCATGATGAGCGGTTTCACTTCGCCCTTCCGATTCACATCCAACACCTCGGCCGAAAGCACCAAAAAATCTCCCGACACATCCGCTACATGCACCGAATCGCGCACGAGAAAAAGCCCGTCATCAATCCCGATTTCCCCGCTGCGATCCAGCAAGAGCACATAATTTTCATCCGTTTTCAAAGGCCCGTGCACCGCTTCCAGGCGCCCCGTCGCCTCCGTCAAAAATGCGCGCAATTCATCCATCCCGAACTCTTCGGATAAGACCGACGCTTCCTTTGCGGAAACGGACACCGCCTCGCCCGCCGCCTCCGCGCCGAATGCGGGGCACATCAAAATCCCCGCCAACACACACGGCCACATATACCGCAACATCCCGCACCCCCGACCGGTACAAAAAAGATAAATAAAATCCGTACATCGACAGCCGCCACCGGCGCCCGCTCTTATCATTTTATTATAGCATAGAAACAATATTTAAAGCGAAACATACGCACAAAAAAACACCGGAAATCTTCCGATGTTTTTTTTGTAAAAATTTGGCGGAGCGAGAGGGATTCGAACCCTCGCACCGGTTGCCCGGTCTAACGATTTAGCAAACCGTCCTCTTCAGCCGCTTGAGTATCGCTCCGTGCTGACTCGCCCATTTTATCGCATATTTTGCGAATTGTCAAATTCTCACCGCTGGCGACATCTGCAGCGCATACCGCATGCCCCATATCTCAACCCTTATATTTATCACTTTTCACATTTCCTCCCATGCTATATAATAAAAGAAATTTTTTTAGAAATTACGGAAACTCTTCGGAAACTTCGTTTCAAAAGGACAACGTCATGAATTGGGAATTTACCGTTTTGGATTGGCTGCAGAAAACCGCAAGGACCCCCCTCGCGGATTTTGTGATGCCCGCGGTGTCTTCTCTTTCCGATGCCGGCATTCTTTGGATTGCACTCGGCCTTGCGCTCCTTTGTTTCAAAACCACTCGCCGGCAGGGCGCCGTACTGCTCGTGGCGCTTCTTTTGGAATTTATTTTCTGCAACGGCATTTTGAAACCTGCCGTCGCACGGCTTCGTCCTTATGACATCCGCAATATCACCGATCTTCT
>CAVHIJ010000002.1:44818-52586 GCA_963635945.1 bacterium
TCCATGATTTTTCATTCCCTTCGGGACACACCGCCGTTTCTTTTGCGGCGGCCGCTTCCCTATATTTCACGAAAAGCCGCCTCGCCGTGCCCGCCGTGCTTCTCGCCTGCGCCATTGCGTTCTCGCGACTCTATCTCTACGTACACTTCCCGACCGACGTCCTAGCCGGCCTTCTCCTCGGCATTCTCTCCGCCCTCCTTTCGCGGAAACTTTGCCGAAAATTCCTCGCGAAACACACCGGCTGACGCCATAAAAAATGCCGCGCAGCGCACCTCTTACCTTTGCACTTTGCACTTTTTCCTTCATCCCGGAGTCCCCATGTTATCTTTATTTCAAAAAAAGCCTTACATTTTTTTATTTCTCTTATCTGCCGTCTGCTACTTGGCGGCAAACCAAATTGTCCCCATCACCGATCCGTCCGAATCGAATTACGCGCTCACCGCGCGTGAAATGGTCGAATCGGAAAACTGGATGTCCCCACAAATTTACGGAAAATTTTGGTACGACAAACCGATTTTCTTTTATTGGGAACTCGCACTTTCCTTTTCCCTTTTCGGTTTCAATGAATTTGCGGCACGCCTTCCCGCCGCCGTCTTCGGCACCGCATCCGTGCTTTTGACCTATTGGTTTGCCGCGCGCGTCTACGATAAAAAAACCGGCCTTTTCGCCGCGCTCATCCTTTGCGCCTCCTTGGAGCATTGGTACCTTTCCAAAGCCGTCATCACCGACGCCGCCCTCTTCTTCTTCATGAGCGCGACTATCATATCATTTTATTTCGGATACACCGAAAATCGGAAATGTTATTGGCTTTGCTACATTTTTTCCGGTTTCTCCGTCCTCACAAAAGGCCCTATCGGCCTCCTTCTGCCGGGACTTGCCTGTTTCCTCTTCCTCATTTCCAAAAGAGATATCAAAGAAATGCTCCGCGTGCATCTTTTCACAGGGCTCATCCTCTTTGCCGTCATCGCCGGTAGTTGGTACGGATACATGTACGATCACCACGGAAACGATTTTCTCATCAATTTCTTCGGCGTGCACAATTATTTACGCGCCACCGTCGCCGAACATACAAAAGACAATGTCTGGTATTTCTACATTGCTGTCTTCTTCATAGGATTTTTCCCTTGGGGTCTCGCCCTTCCGGTTTCACTTTGGAAACAATACACCAAAAAGCGACTCCGCTTCGCCGGCGTGAGCGATACGACGCGGCTTCTCATCATTTGGACATTGACCGTCTTCATCGTCTTCAATCTTTTTGCGACGAAATACCTCACATACACCTATCCCTACCTCTTTGCTCTCGCGATATTGACGGCACGCCTCTGGCGGCAAGCCGGTGAAAAACTCATCCTCTTGACAGCCGTTTCCGTCCTTTCCGTCTACACGATGCTCGGGCTCTTTGTCGTACCGAATAATGTGCGGGAATTTTCCGGAAAACCCGTCGCCGAATATTTGGAAACGCATGATACTAAAGATGCTTCCATCCTTTTCTACGGCGATTACAGCGCCGGTGCCGTTTTCTACACCGGACGCACCATGTACGATCTTGCCCCACGCGAAGAAATCGCGGAAACGCGCCCCGGCGACATTTCCTGGAATGCGAAAAACGTCTTCCCGACCCAAGCCATCGAAGACATAAACGATGACAAACGTTACATCATCTTCGTAAGCCGGAAACGCGAGAAAAAATTTCTCAAACATTTCCCGAAGCACTGGAAACAAACATCCGAAGCCGGCGCCTACCTCATCTACGAACATATATAATAACAGCTGACGGTTGACGGCTTTTAGTTGTGTCGTCTACGGTGACGATTCGTATTTCCCCTCATATCTCATATCTGTTTTTTACAAAGGAGTCAATCATGTCTGTTTCTCAAATCATTATCGATTGCAAGGCGCTCCGCCATAACCTGCGCACCATCCGCGCACATCTGCCGAAAGAGGTGGCGACGCTTGCCGTCGTGAAAGCAAATGCTTACGGCCACGGCGCTGTCCAAACGCTTCAAATCGCTCTCGAAGAAGGATATACCGCGGCCGCCGTCGCGCGTGCCGAAGAAGGCGCAAAGCTCCGCGAAGCCGGTTTCACCTGCCCGATTTACGTATTGGGCCTTCCGCTTGCCGAAGATATGCCGCTCGGCGTTTCCCAAAACCTCATTTTCCCCGTCGATGACACTGTGGATCTCGCCGCACTCGACGCCGTCGCCGCACTCGCAAAGAAAACAGTCGATGTCATGATCGCCGTCGATACCGGCATGAACCGCATCGGCGTCCATCCTGCCGACGTCCCCGCTCTTTTGGAAACTCTCGCAAAATATCCGCACATTCATCTCCGCGGCACCTTCACCCACATGGCGACCGCCGACCACAAAGAAAAAGATGCGGCTCTGGCACAGCTCGCTCGTTTCGACGAAGCGATTTCCCACATGCCCGTCACCGAAAATTTTGTCATTTCCGCCGCCAACAGCGCCGGCGTCATCGATCTGCCGCAAAGTTGGCACAATCTCGCACGCCCCGGCATTATTCTCTACGGACCCCAGCCGTCCGACGTCATGACGAATACGCTCGATTTGCAATACGTGATGTCACTCGTTTCCCACGTCACCCACACACAGACATTGCACAAAGGCGAAGCTGTCGGATACGGCGGCACCTATGTCGCGGAAAAAGATATGAAAACGGCGACCGTCCCGATCGGATATGCGGACGGCTACCCGCGCAGCCTTTCGAATAAAGGCGAAGTTTTGATTAACGGAAAACGCTGCCCCATCGTCGGCCGCGTATGCATGGATCAGCTCATGGTCGCCTGCGACGAAGACGTCGTCCCGGGCGATGAAATCGTGCTCCTGGGAAAACAGGGCGAAGAAGAAATCACCATCGACGAGCTCTCCGTAAAAGCCGGCACCATCCCCCACGAAATCCTCTGCGCATTAAAGCGCGTCCCGAAAGTATGGAGCGACATGTGAGGTAAATGGCTTTCCGCTACATAAGTGCCGCACAAAATCAAACTTCTCCTATTGACATCTATTCTCAAATGCGGTAATATATTCCCAATACAACCTAGGCGCGCCAATGCGAGCCGAAAATTACATACTTTTCATCCAGAGCAGCAGAGGGACTGGCCCAATGAAGCTGCGGCAACCATTCGAGACCGAACCGGTGCCAATTCCAGAAGGCAATACGCCCGAAGATGAATCCCACACAAATAATGCTTTCATCTTCGCATGAAAGCATTTTTTATTTCCCGAAACGAAAGGAGCCATTCATGATTGAGCTAAAGCACATCACCAAAAGCTACGACGGTCATATCGTAGCCTTGGACGACGTCAATCTCACCATCAATGACGGCGAAATTTTCGGCATCATCGGACAATCCGGTGCCGGCAAATCCACGCTCGTCCGCTGCATCAATATGCTCGAAGCCCCCACCTCCGGCGAAGTCATCGTCGGCGGCAAAGACATGACGAAACTTTCCAAAAAAGATCTTCGCGAAGCCAGGAAACACATCGGCATGATCTTCCAGCATTTCAATCTTCTCTCCGGGCGCACCGTCTACCAAAACGTCGCCTTCCCGCTGGAACTTTCCGGCATGCCCAAAGCAGAGCAGGCGAAAAAAATCGATGCTATTTTGGAACTCGTCGGCCTCACCGAATATAAAGACAAATATCCGGCACAGCTCTCCGGCGGCCAGAAACAACGCGTCGGCATCGCACGCGCCATTGTTTCCGATCCGCCCGTCCTTCTCTCCGACGAAGCGACCTCGGCACTCGACCCGGAAACCGTGAAATCCATCCTTCAGCTCCTTAAAGACATCAATCGGAAACTCGGCATCACCATCATTTTGATTACCCATCAAATGGAAGTCATCAAGCAAATCGCCGACCGCGTCGCCGTCATTGAAAAAGGGAAAATCATCGAAGAAAGCTCCGTCGTCGACCTCTTCACTGCGCCGAAGACGGAAACGACGCGCCGTTTCATCGGTTCCGTCATTTCCGATGAAATCCCCGAATCGCTGCGCCACATGAATATCACGAAAGAGCGGAAGCATCCGGACGATGCGCCCGCCATCCGCCTCTCCTTCCGCGGCGACGTCGCCGACGAACCCATCGTCGCCAATCTCATTCGCCACTACAACCTCGACGTTTCCATTCTCTACGGAAACATCGACTACATCCACGGCGTTTCCTTCGGCCGCCTCATCGTGACCGTCGCAGGCTGTGAATCCGACATTCAAGACGCATTGGCCCATCTGAAAGGCCTACCCATCGAAAGCGAGGTCATCGGTTATGTCCCCTGTCATCAGTAATCTCCTCCTGAAATCACTGGCGGAAACACTTTACATGCTGGGCGTATCCGCCGCCATCGCCGCCCTTATCGGCATCCCTCTCGGCATCCTTTTGGTCGTCACGGAAAAAGGTGGGATTCTCTCCTGCCCCGTACTCAATAAACCGCTCGCTTTTGCGGTAAATATGGTACGCTCCGTCCCCTTCATCATCCTCATGGTCGCCATCATCCCGATCACCCGTGCCATCGCCGGCACCTCCATCGGCACCACGGCCGCCATCGTCCCCCTGACCATCGCGGCCATCCCATACACCGCGCGTATGGTGGAAACATCCATCCGCGAAATCCCCGGCGGACTCATCGAAGCCGCCGAATCCATGGGCGCGACCCCGTTTCAAATCATTTGGAAAGTCTACATCCCCGAAGCACTCCCCAGCCTCATTGAGACCATGACCGTCGTCATCGTCACATTGATCGGATCGTCTGCCATGGCAGGCACCATCGGCGGCGGCGGGCTTGGCGATCTCGCCATCCGCTACGGCTACCAGCGTTTCCAGGCCGATGTCATGATTGCGACCATCGTCGTCCTCATCATCATCGTCCAAGCCATCCAATTCATCGGCAACACCCTTTCACGCAAAGCAGACAAAAGATAAAAATATTTCCGATTTCCTATGCACTTTGCAGAGGAAACAAGCATAAAAAAAGAGCAGACCGCCTGTCTGCTCTTTTTTCATGCGCCGTCACACCGTCTTCTTCACCGTTTCAGACATTTCCAGTTTCTTAAGAATTTCGACGATCTGCGCCTTCATCTTTTCGTTGTCCGCCTTCATCTGCGCGTTATCCGCCTCCAGCGTCTCGATCTTCTTCGCCTGTCGCTCATTTTCCGTCATCAGATTTTGAATGATGCGCGAATCTTGTTTCACATAAATCCCGCTGCCGCGTTTCCCGATTTTGAAAGAAACTCCGGCATTCACCATCGGATTTCCGTTTCCGATTGTGGAAGCAAGAGACACCGTCACATCTTCATTCGGCGTGAAGAAAGCGCCGAATGCGCCCGCATTCGCGTTTCTGTAATGCCCGTAGCCGACCGCAAATGTCGCCTTATTCTCCGGATTGTATTCCGTCGGATGCAGCGCCGCCAGAGCCGCAGCACCCGCTGCGACGTCATTCACGCGAGAATCGAGCGTCCCGAGCGCGCGCCCCACCTCGCCCATATTCTCACGCATCGCATTCTTCAGCTGGCCGACATTTGCCGCATCCGTATCCGCCTCGCCGGCCGCGACATTGACGATCTTGCGCTGATTCGTCTCACTACCGACGGATACGACATTATCCTCCGTCGCTGTCGATCCGTCACCCAAGACGACGGCATTTTTTGCCGATGTTTCAACATCATTCCCGAGGACGAACGTCTTTTCACCGGAAATTTTATTGTTATTCCCGATGCCATAACTGTTATCCGCATCGATATACATCGGATCGCCGAAAGCGCCGGAATTTTGGCCGGAAATCCGATGCCCCGTGCCGATGGCGATCGAATTTTCGCCCGTCACCACAGAGCCCGTCCCAAAAGCAATCGAATTTTCGGCCTGTGCCTTTGCATTTGTCCCGAGCGCAATCGAATTTTCGCCCGTCGCCTCCGCGCTTTCGGCACGCGTAATTGTATTCAATTTAGATACATCCACCCCCGCACCGCCGAGCGCGCCGTCTATGGCCACCAGATTTTCGGATATGGACTTCGCGGCATCAATCGCTTTATATGATCCTTCGGTCTTCACGGGAATTTTTCCGATTTTCGTATCGAGCGCAGACAGATTTCCCGTGATACTGTTATCCTTCGTAATCACATTTCCGTTTTCCGTGAGCTTTTCCCCGATAGTCGTATCGAGCGTTCTCGTCGCCGCATTAATCGCGGATTCCATCTGCGAAACATTCACGGCATCGGTCCCGTTCGTACCGGCAGAGACCCCCGTAATTTTCCGACTCCCGACGGAAACGGACGCTGCTTCCGCCGCATCACTTCCGATGACGATCGCCGACCCTTCCGCCTTAATCAACTTCGCCGTATCCGCCGCGACGGCATCCTTCGCCTCATTAATTGCCGTCGCCACAGCCGCCCCGGTCACCAGTTTCTCGGAATTATCGCCACTCGTCGCGACCTCTCCGCCGAGGAGTCCATTCACATAAGTTGACACCTGCGCACCGGTAACAAGCGCATTACTATCCGAGGAAATCGGTGCCGTCTTCGCCTTCAATTTCCCATCGGCAAACTCCGTCGTTACCCCATCACCCATAGCACTTACACAGTCATACACGGTCTTTCCCGTCACGAGGCCTTCATTATCGGAAGAAACCGATCCCGTCACCGGCGTCAACGTTACAATCTTGGCCTCATCATTTTTCATTACCGTCAGCGTCTTATTATTTCCGGATTGAATCGTATATTGCGCCCCCAAAACCGTCGATTTCAGCTGCCCGACCGTCGCCGCATCGGTATCCTCTGTGCCATTTTCCAATCCCGTGATTTTCCGATTTCCGACAAAAACTGACGTCGCTTCCGCCGCATCACTTCCGATGACAATGGCGCCGCTGTCTACCTTAATCAATTTAGCCGTATCTGCTATAATAGTATTTTTAGCCGTTTCCATCGCCGTATACACCGCGCCGCCGGAGACAAATCCATTATTTTCGTTTTCTATTGAACCTACAGAAATGGCAATCGTCGGACCATTCCCGTCCCCATTGGTTTTCAATACTTGCGCTTTATTTACGTCGGTAGCATCGAGAGTATAGGTCGCCGTCTTAAGAATCTGACCCACCGTCGCCGCATCATGATTATCTCTTCCGTCTTCTATATTAATAAGACGCGGAAAATATTCATAAGTATAAGTCTCCGCCTCATATCCATCCTTTTTACTCACACTTCTATTTCCTTCCTCATCCATATAATAGCCGACGAAATCACCTTTTTTATGCCCGAAAGAAACCGCTCTTGTAGTCGTAGCAACTGCCTCATACCCAATCGCCACCGCCCCCCGTTCTCCGGCATACGACCTACAACCAAAAGCTGATGCATATGGTCCCGTTACAATATTCCCATACCCAAAAGCCGATGCATTACTATCTGTTATCGTATTATGATACCCAACAGCAGAAGACCAATTATTCCAAACTACATTCTTTATACCAAAAGCAGATGAATTCGCCGATACAACTTCATTCTGTAAACCAACCGCAACACAAAACAATTCTGCCGTATTTTTAGACCCTACCGCCAAAGAATTTGAATGCGCCGTATTCTGATACCCGATAACTGTGTACATATCACTATCAATCTCATTTCCATATCCGAGATTCAGTGACTCAGCATATACCACGTCATACACAGTCTTTCCCGTCACGAGGCCTTCATTATCGGAAGAAACCGAACCCGTCACCGGCGTCAACGTTACAATCTTGGCCTCATCATTTTTCATTACCGTCA
>CAVHIJ010000003.1:0-2589 GCA_963635945.1 bacterium
TCCCCTTTCAGGGGAGCCAAGACGCATTTAGCTTTGCACTCAAAAATCTGCGCTCGGGAGCGCCTCGTGGGCGCGATGACGGAAATTGACACGAAACTTAAAATGCCCGCTTCGAAAGCCGAGCGTCGTAAGATTGCCCGACCGTTATAAATTTGCCGATGCCGCGTGTATCGCGCGGCAGGCGCAGGGGCGTTCGGATGCGTCTTGCGGCACCCTCGCCCCATCGCCTCGGCAAATTTATTTCGGTCGGTGGTTTCTTTCTTTGGTTCGTTTCTTTCTTTTTCAGAAAAAAAAGAAATGAATACGGCGCGCCGAAGGCGCGCCATCCCGCAAAGTGGAATAAAAGATGAAAAATTTTATTTCGGAAAGGAGGCAGCGTGATGCGACGCTGGATTATGCACGTCGACATGGACGCCTTCTTTGCGTCCGTCGAGCAGCGCGAGCATCCCGAATGGCGTGGCAAACCCGTCATCGTCGGCGGAATGAGCGCCCGCGGCGTCGTCGCGACTGCGTCCTATGAAGCGCGCGCCTACGGCGTGCATTCCGCCATGCCGATCACGCGTGCCCGCCGCCTCTGTCCCGAAGGCATTTTCACCCCCGGAAGATTTGCGCTCTATCGCGAAATCTCCGATGAAATTCACGGTGTTATGCTGCATTATGCAAGCGAAATCGAGCCCATTTCCTTAGATGAAGCCTTCATGGATATCAGCGCGATGAATCTGCGCTACGCCTCTTTGAATGACATCGGCCGTGCAATCAAAAAGGAAATTTACGAAACGACCGGTCTTGTCGCTTCCGCCGGGATTGCGCCGAATAAATTTTTGGCGAAAATGGCGAGCGACATGGATAAACCCGACGGTCTTTGCATCATTCCTTACGGCCGCGAAAAAGAAATTTTGGCGCCGCTTCCCGTTCGCCGTCTTTGGGGCGTCGGCGAAGTGACGGAGAAACGACTTCTCGCGAAAGGTTTCCGAACCATTTCCGATATTCAAAATGCCGGCGAAGATACGATGAAAGCCCTTTTCGGCGCGCGCCTCGGCACTGAGCTCTATCGCCTTTCACTCGGCATCGATAATCGACCGATTGTCGCTGTGCGCGAGACGAAATCCGTCGGCGATGAGGAAACATATGAAACGGATCTCACGGATTTGGACGTCATTCGCAAAAGGCTTGCCGCTCACGCCGATATTGTCGGATCGCGGCTGCGGCGTAAGAAACTCGCCGCCAGGACGGTGACGCTCAAAATTCGTTTCGCCGATTTCACGACCGTTTCTCGCTCCGTGACATGGGAAATCGCGACGAATGTGTCGCAAACGATCGAAGAGGCGGCTTGCGAACTTTTACGAAAAATCCCGATTCGGCAAGGTATTCGCCTCACCGGTGTCACTTGCTCCGGTCTTTCGCCGGAAATGGAAATGCCGTCTCTCTTTCCGGATCGACGCGACAATATTGGGAAAGCCGAGCGCGCCGTGGACGCCATCAAAGAAAAATTTGGGGCGGACGCCATTCGGAAGGGAATATGAGAGTGATGGGTGATGGGTGATGAGCTACAGGTGTCGCCCGGCGGCGAATTTTTTATAAAGGAGAATATGATGATTCATGAAGAAAGATTGCATCGTACGTTTTGTGAATTGGTGAAAATATATGCGCCGAGCGGCGGGGAGAGAGATGTATTCGAATATTTGAAACGGGCGCTGAAACGCCTCGGGGCGCGCGTTTCCGAAGATGCGGCAAACGGCGAAGCCGGCGGCGCCTGCGGCAATCTCATTGCCGTTTTTTCCGCCAATACGGAAGGGCTTCCGGGGATCGCCTTCACCGGGCACATGGATTGCGTCGAAAATTGTAAGGATATCGAACCCGTGCTCGAAGATGGTATTTACCGTTCCGCGGGCGATACGATTTTGGGCGGAGATGACAAAGCCGGCGTCGCTGCGATTTTGGAAGCGCTTGCCGTCATGAAAGAAACGATGATTCCGCACGGACAAATCACCGTCATTTTCACGATTCACGAAGAAGACGGTCTCGGCGGATCGAAACATTTCGATAAAAAATTCGCCGAAGGTATCGATTTCGGCTATGTATTCGACAGTGACGGCGCGCCCGGCACCGCTGTGATTCAGGGTCCGTACGCGTATTCCATTTCCTGCACGATGCACGGAAAAGCTGCGCATGCCGGCGTCTGCCCGGAGGCCGGCATCAATGCAATCAAAATGGCGGCGCATGCTGTTTCCCAAATTCAAAGCGGACGGATCGATGCGGAAACGACAGCGAATGTCGGCACGATCGAAGGGGGCCTTGCGACGAATATTGTTCCAGATATTTGTACGATTCGCGCGGAGGCCAGAAGTCTTTCCGAAGAAAAATTGAAACGCGTCGTAGATGAGATGGTCGCCGGTTTCAAAAGTGCGGAAAAAGAATTCCCCGGCGGCATGGCCGAAGTTGTTGCGACTCCTGTCTATTACGGTTTTAACGTGGAGGAGAAGGCGCCTGCCGTTCGCCTCTTCCGTCAGGCTTGCGGTGCAAGACAAATTAAGCCACAGTTGGGGACGAGTAATGGCGGAAGCGATGCCAATTGGTTCAATGCCGGTG
>CAVHIJ010000003.1:2599-5948 GCA_963635945.1 bacterium
TCTATTACGGTTTCAAAGTGGAGGAAACGTTGCCCGCGATACGCCTTTTCCGAGCGGCTTGTGCGGCATGCGGTGCATCGCCCGTCCTCGAAACGTCGAACGGTGGAAGCGATGCAAATTGGTTCAATGCCGTTGCATTTCCGGCGCTCCTTTGCGGCTGCGGCATGACCGGTTTTCACACGAACGAAGAAAGCCTTGCGCAAAAAGATCTTTTCGGCACGGCCGAGCTCATCTACTCGCTCATCGAGCAGAGCGCGCATGTTTTCATGCACGGGGACGCGTGAAATTTCGCAAGCGCAAAAAGCTTTGAAATGGTATAATGGGAAAAACGGAAAAGGAGATACGATATGGCCAATAAAATGCGTACGTTCCTCTTTCTGTGCGCGTTGGGCGCCGTCGGCTATAGCATGTACTACGACGGCATCGGTTTTGGAAACGTCGCGATCGGTATCCTCGTCATCGTGTGTTTCGGCCTGAATTTGCGTGCGAATATCCGCAAAGCTAAAGCAATTGCGGAGGAGGAAAGAAGGAAACAGGAGAAATTGGCGGAGCGCGAGGCCCGCAAAGCCCACCGCCCCAGCCGCCACGGTTCCCCAAAACGCCGCGCCAAAGCACAGAAGAAGCCGGCAGCGGAGGAGAAGTCGGAAACGACGGAAACGGAGGAATGAGAAGAGAGCACGATTGTGCTCTTTTTTATTGAGTGCAAAGGGGTTGATGCGTTGATGCGCTTCGCGCATATTCCTGTTTTAATCGGCGCGAAGCGCCACATTACATTCTTGGCTCCCCTGAAAGGGGAGCTGGCGCGAGCGGAGCGAGCGACTGAGGGGTCAGGCACGGACGCCTCTGTCTTATAGGGGGCAGTCCTCTACCGCTATGTTCTCACATAGTGCGCGACCCCTCAGTCAGTCACTGCGTGCCTGACAGCTCCCCTTTTAGGGGAGCCAAGACTCATTTGGCTTAGCGCTCCCAAAATCCGCACTCGTGAGCGCCTCGTGGGCGCGATGACGGATTATGGGAGCTACACTTACAGCGCCAGCACTGCAGGAGCGAAAATTCCGCGCAAGCGGGATACTTTGACTCAATCTAAAAGCACACATTGATAATTTGTTTCCGAAATATTATAATAATTTCATTAAAAACAAAGGAGGATCCCCACTATGCAAGGATACAGCAGAGAAAAATCCGTCTGGCAGCGCCTCTCCGAAGAGGAGCGCCAATCTGTCATGGAGTATTGCGAAGGATATAAGAAATTTTTGGACGTTGCGCGCACCGAGCGCCTGGCGGCAACCGAAATTATTGCGCGCGCAAAGGCTCAAGGTTTCCGCCCGCTTTATGAAATGGAGAAACTTGTCCCCGGCGATAAAGTGTATTGGGATCAAAAAGGAAAATCCGTCATTTTGGCCGTGATTGGAAAAGAGCCCGTGCACAGCGGGATTAAAATCGTCGGCTCGCACATTGATGCGCCTCGTCTTGATCTCAAGGCCAATCCCGTCCGTGAGCAGGACGGCCTCGTCTATTTCCGCACGCATTATTACGGCGGTATCAAGAAATACCAGTGGACCTGCGTGCCGCTCGCGCTTTGCGGCGTCGTGTATACGAAGGACGGAAAGAAAATCGACGTCCATATCGGTCTTTCCGACGACGATCCCATTTTCTACATCAGCGATCTTTTGATTCACATGGCGCAGGATCAAATGAAAAAATCTTTGGCCGACGGTGTCACCGGTGAGCAGCTCCAGGCACTTATCGGCTCGCATTCCGAAGATGGGGAGAAACCGAAAGACGCCGTGATGAAACTTCTCAAAGAGAAATACGGCATCGAAGAAGAAGATTTTGCCGCTTCCGAGCTTGAACTCGTCCCTGCGACGAAGAGCCGCGATGTCGGCCTCGATCGTTCCTTTATCGCTTCTTACGGGCAGGATGACCGTGTGTGCTCGTACGCGAATATGCAGGCGATTTTTGATGCAAAGCCCGGCGAAAAGACGCAGGCCGCGCTTTTGACGGATAAAGAAGAAATCGGATCGTACGGAAATACCGGCATGGAATCGTCGTATTTCGTGAAATTTGTGATGAAACTTTTGGCGCTTCAGGGCGCCGGCAGTCTTCTTGATTTCTATGAAACGATGGAAAACAGCGAAATGCTCTCCGCCGATGTGAACAGCGCGCTTGATCCGCTCTATCCGGAAGTCACCGAAAAAGACAATTCGTCGCTTTTGGGCTATGGTATTGCGCTCACGAAATTCACCGGAGCGCGCGGCAAGAGCGGCAGCAATGATGCGAATGCGGAATTTTTGCAAAAAGTTCGTACCATTTTCAATGACGCCGACGTCTGCTGGCAAATCGGTGAGCTCGGCAAAGTCGACCAGGGCGGCGGCGGTACGATCGCTTTCATGATGGCCAATTGGGGCGCCGAAGTCGTCGATTGCGGCACGTCCATGCTCTCTATGCATGCGCCCTACGATCTCCTCTCCAAAGCCGATGCTTATGAAACGTGGAAAGCGTATAAAGCATTCTTTGAGAGTAAATAAAATATGACGAATGACGAATGACGACCGTTTCTTCCCCAAAGACCTTTATTTCATGATATAATAAGGACAAAGAAACAAAGACATAATAAGAAAAATTTGTTTCACTTGTTCGTCCGAAAAGAAAATAAAGGAGGAAGACCCATGGATGAAATCATGAAAAGAGGAAACACACGGAAATTCACCGATGAGCCCGTCTCGGAGGAAGATGTTGATCGCCTGATTCGCGCCGGAATGCAAGCCCGCACGACCGGAAACCAGACGCCTTGGCATTTCATCATTGTACGCAGCGATCCCTCGATTAAAGTCCTGTCCCACAGCAGCATGGCCGCCGGCACGATTCGCAAAGCGCCGCTCGTCCTGATGCTTCTCTTCGATAAGACCGGCCTCAGCTATCCGGAATGCACGGAAACGGATATGGGCGCTTGCGCGCAAAACATTTTGACGGAAGCGGAGCACCTCGGCCTCGGCACGCAATGGGTCGCCGTGCATCCCTATGAAGATCGCATCCGCCACGTGCGCTCGTTCTTCGATTTGCCGATCGACGTCGTACCTTTCGCGCTGATTCCCGTAGGGCATCCGGCAGACCGCCCCATCCGCCTCGATCACTACGATGCGAAACGAATTCATAAGGAAACATTCTGAAACATTTTGAAACATAATGAAAAAGCGCTTCTCGTGCATGAGAAGCGCTTTTTCGGTGCGCTTGAAAAAAAGTTTCTACCATCCTATCTTGAGAATTGATTTCAAATATGAAAAAGAAATTAAAATTTAATAAATTTCTTATTGAAAGAAACCCGACGATATGCTACACTTTCTACATC
>CAVHIJ010000003.1:5958-12415 GCA_963635945.1 bacterium
CCTAAAAGGGAGTAGCCCTCGAAACGAAGTCAACATACTAGCCGGGCGACCGGTTTGGCTGTTTTAACCAGGCGAGACTTTTAGGCATTCAGAAACCGCAAGGTTTCCGTAGGAATGCCGGGAGTCTCTTTTTTATATTCTCGGCCCTGCGGACATGAAATTTTTCATGTCTTTTTGTATGGGAGGTTTTAGTATGGCAGAATGGATCAGTGCAAATTTTGATCCCTCGATGGTCGCTTTCATCAGTGCATTTCTTTTCGTCGTGCTGGCGGAAATGGGCGACAAGACGCAGCTTTTGGCTATTGCCTTTGCCGCGAAGTATCCTTGGAAGACGGTAATGGCGGCCATCACAGCGGCGACGGCAGCCAATCATCTTTTCGCCGTCATTGTCGGGGATTTTATCACAAATTACGTTTCCATGGATTGGATTCAGATCGCGGCATCGATTTCTTTTATCATTTTCGGTCTCTGGACGATTCGCGGTGACACGATTTCCGAAGACGATCAAAAAGCGCGGTACAAGAGTGCTTTCTGGACGGTCGCGATTGCGTTCTTTATCGCGGAAATGGGCGATAAGACGCAGCTGGCGACGATTACGCTCGCGGCGCAATTCCATACGATTATGCCTGTCTGGTGCGGGACGCTGGCCGGCATGATTGTCGCGGACGGTTTCGGCATCATCGTCGGGACGGTCCTCGGCAAGCGCATTCCGGAAAGAACCATCAAGTGGGTGGCGGCGATTGTCTTCATCCTTTGCG
This sequence comes from bacterium, assembly GCA_963635945.1. Classification (GTDB taxonomy): domain Bacteria; phylum Bacillota; class Negativicutes; order Veillonellales; family Dialisteraceae; genus UBA1822. The sequence goes on from CAVHIJ010000003.1 coordinate 6,717, forward strand.
GTGTGTGGGGTCTCTGGGACTGCTTGGGCTGATTTCGGAAAACAAAAAAACTGCGGCACTTTCGGGTGCCGCAGTTTTTTTATTGCGTTGATGCGCAGAGGCGTTGATGCGTATATTATTTGGTACCGAAGATTCTGTCGCCCGCATCGCCCAGACCGGGGACGATGTAGCCGTGATCGTTCAGGTGCTCGTCCAGCGCGCCGGTGTAAATTTGGACGTCGGGATGCGCTTCGTTCATCGCTTTGACGCCTTCCGGTGCGGCGAGGAGACACATGAATTTAATATTTTTGGCGCCGTGTTTCTTCAAAAGATCGATGGCCGCAATGCCGCTGCCGCCCGTCGCAAGCATCGGATCGACGATGATGAAATCGCGATTTTCCACGTCCGGAAGTTTGCAATAATATTCGACGGGTTTCAAAGTTTCCGGATCACGGTACAGGCCGATGACGCCGACGCGTGCGCCGGGGATGAGGCGGAGCATGCCGTCTACCATGCCGAAGCCGGCACGCAGGACGGGCACGATGCCCAGTTTCCGCCCGGCGATTTTTTTGCCGACGGCTTTGCAAATGGGCGTCTCGATTTCCACATTTTCGACCGGCAGATCCCACGTGATTTCATATCCCATGAGGAGTGTGATTTCTCCCAAAAGGCGGCGAAAATCGGCGGAGCCCGTTTCCTTGCGGCGCATAATGGTGAGTTTGTGTTGGACAAGCGGATGATTGATGATATTGACTTGCATCGGATAGCCTCCTTAGAAAAATTTTTCGGACATGTTTTCTGATGTATATGATAGCACATTTTTCGTAAAAGTGCAGAGTGTAAAGTGCAAAAAGATATGAGGGAAGAGATATGAGTTCTCGGTATCGGCTTGCACCGATGATTTTGTTATAACCGGCGCTTCGCGCATCGTCGCCGAAGGCGGATTAAAACAGAAATTGTGCCCGAAGGGCACACCTTGCGCTCATATCTGATTTCTTATATTTCATATCTTTCACGAAAAATCAATCTATGTCTTATGCCTGTTTTTCCGTGATATAATAAGTGAAAGATACGCGGAGGCAAGTGAGGTGAAAGGGATGGATTTGGCGGCGATTTTGAAACGGTATTTCGGCTACGATTCGTTTCGCCCCGTGCAGGAAGAAATCTGCCGGGCGATTTTGGGTGCCGAAGACGTTGTCGCCATCATGCCGACGGGCGCGGGGAAATCCGTTTGTTTCCAAGTGCCGGCGCTCGCGTTTCCGCACGGGACGGTCGTCATTTCGCCCCTGATTTCCCTCATGAAAGATCAAGTCGAAGCTTTGCGCGAGCAGGGCGTGCCGGCCGCGTATGTGAACAGCACCGTGTCTTATGACGACGCCATTGAAAGTTTGCGCGATTTGTATCGCGGGCGTTTGAAACTTTTATATATCGCGCCGGAGCGGCTGGAGCAGACGTATTTCACGGATCGCCTGCGCCAAGTGCCGCTCTCTCTCATCGTGATCGACGAAGCGCATTGCGTGTCGCAATGGGGGCATGATTTCCGGCCGAGCTATTGTCGGATTCGAAATTTTATAGAAACGCTGCCGGTGCGGCCGACGGTCGCGGCATTTACGGCGACGGCGACTCTTCGCGTGGAAGCGGATTTGCGGGAACATTTGGGGCTCACGCGGGCGCGGCTTTTCCGCACGGGGCTCGATCGGCCGAATTTGTCTTTTCGCGTGCTGCGCGGCGTTTCCAAAGTGAAATTCATCGAAGAATACGTCGGCGCGCATCGCGAGGAAGCGGGCATTATTTATTGCGCGACGCGGAAAAAAGTCGATGAAGTGTGCGATTTCTTATTGGAAACTGGTTTCCGCGCGGGCCGCTATCACGCCGGGCTCGAAGATGAGGAGCGGCGGCGCGCGCAGGATGATTTTTCTTTCGACAGAATCCAGGTGATGGTCGCGACGAATGCATTCGGCATGGGCATCGACAAGAGCAATGTGCGGTACGTCATTCACGAATCCATGCCCAAAAGTCTTGAAGCGTATTATCAGGAAGCGGGCCGCGCGGGGCGTGACGGCGCGCCGGCGGAGTGCATTTTGCTCTACAGTGCGCGGGATGTGCATATTCAGGAATATCTCATCGCGAAAAACGAATCGGACGGCGCAAAGACGGCGCAGGATTACGATAGGCTTCATCGGATGGAAGATTATTGTCGGACGGGCGGATGCCTTCGGAATTTCATTTTGTCGTATTTCGGTGAAAAGCCGGCGGAGACTTGCGGGCATTGCGGAAATTGTGAGGAAACGAAGGCCGCGGTGTGCATCACCGATGAAGTGCGGCTGATTTTGCGGACGGCCGATGCCTTGGGTGGGCATTTCGGCGCCGGCGTCATCTCGGATATTTTAAAAGGGCGCCGCACGGAAAAAATCAAGGAACGCCGTTTTTGGGAAATCCCGACGTACGGGAAATTGTCGCATGAACTTTTGAGAAATATCCGCGAGCAAATTTCGCGCCTGGCGGCAGACGGATATCTTACGCGCGGAAGCGGAGAATTTCCGACGCTTGCCGTCACGGCGCGCGGCTATGAAGTCATCGCGGGAAATAAAGAAGTCTACGGCACATCGATTGCCGGCGCGGACGTCGTGCGAAAAGCAGCGACGCGGAGACGGCGCGCGCCTTCGGCCGGCGGCGGATCTCTTTTTGAAACGCTGCGCGCCCTCCGCCGCGAGATTGCCGAAGAAGAGCACATCCCGCCCTTCGTCGTCTTCACGGACGCGACACTGCGGGATATGGCGGAGAAACATCCGAAAACATGGGAAGCTTTGGCGGACGTCCACGGCATCGGCGCTTTCAAATTGCGGAAATACGGCGCCCGCTTCCTCGAAATCCTCGGAGGAGAGGAAACGCCCCCCGCGCCGCTTCCGCCCCCGGACACCGAAGAAAAAATCCCCCGAAAAGGGACGAGGAGATTGCCCCAAAAATAGTAGAGTATAGTGCAGGCCCGCTTTGGTGGGACATTAGTGCTGAAGGGCATGAGGCATGAGGGATGAGGTCAGGATGCGCTTCGCGCATATTGTGTTGTAATCGGCGCTTCGCGCCTCGCCGCCTTCGGTGGCATAAAACAAAATCGTCGCGCAGCGACACCTGAAACGCATCCACGCATCCACGCATCAGCGCATCAACGCATTACGCATCAACTCGAATAGATAGTTTTTCATCGTCAATGTATATAAAGTAAAGCAAAGAAAGGAAATCCCCATCATGAGCCATGCGGATCGGCAATATTTGGATATTGTGCGGCGGATATTGGATACCGGCGCCTTGGGCGGAAACCGGACGGGTATGCCCGCCTATAAATTGCCCCACCAAGTCATGCAATTTGATTTGGAAAAAGAGTTTCCGATTTTAACCACGAAATTTGTCGCCTTCAAGACGGCCGTGAAAGAAATCCTCTGGATTTGGCAGAAACAATCCAATGACGTCCGCCTTCTTCACGATTGGAACGTGCACGTCTGGGATGAATGGATGCGAGAAGACGGCACCATCGGCAAAGCCTACGGCTACCAGATTGCGAAATATCATCAAGTCGATACCCTTTTGGAAACGCTTCGGACGGATCCCGAATCCAGGCGCATGATCGTTTCCTTGTGGAACATCGAAGATTTGCCCGACATGGCGCTCCAGCCCTGCGCCTTCCTCACCATGTGGGACGTTTCCGCCGACGGACGCCTAAATTGCATGCTCGTGCAACGCTCCGGCGATATGGGGCTCGGCATTCCTTTCAATTTCACGCAATACGCCGTCCTCGTGCATCTTATTGCGCAAACGGTAGGACTTCGCGCAGGCCTTTTCACGCACGTGATTAATAACGCGCACATTTACGCCAATCACGAAGCCGCGCTCCGCGAGCAGCTCACGCGCCTTCCCGATGCCTACGACGCTCCGCGCCTCATCGTGAATCCCGACATTCACGATTTCTACGCCTTTACACCCGAAGACATTTCGCTCGAAAATTATCGACACCACGGGAAACTGGCCATGGAGGTCTCCGTATGACTCTCACGATCATTTGCGCGCTCGCGAAAAATCGCATCATCGGAAAAGACAACAAATTGATTTGGCATATTTCCGAAGATTTGAAACGTTTCAAAACCCTTACGACCGGGCATCCCATCATCATGGGGCGGAAAACATTCGAAAGCCTTCCCGGCCTTCTCCCCGGCCGCGCGCATTACGTTCTGACGGGAAACGAAAATTACCGCGCGCCCGTCGGCGTCATCCTCTGCCGCACTACGGATGAATTGCTCAAAAAACTCCCCGACACCGATTGCTACATCATCGGCGGCGCCGCCATTTACCGCGAGCTTTTGCCCTACGCCGGCGCCATGGAGCTCACGGAAATCGAAAAAGATTACGAAGGCGACGCCTATTTCCCGGAATTTTCCAAGGAAGAATGGAAGGAAACGAGAAGAGAGGCGCGCGAGGGATATGCATTTGTGAGATACGAAAAAATAAAATAAGGAAAAGTAAAGAGTAAAGAGTAAAAAGTAAAGAGTAAAGGGGAAAGGGGAAACCGGAAAGAGGAAACCGGGCCCGTTCAAAAATGAAAAAGCTCGTGAATACGATTTGGTATTCGCGAGCTTTTTTGCGTGCGATATTTTCGTTTCCGAAATTCATATCGGTGTCGAGTCGGGAATATGGCGATTTTCATAGGGGGGGGTGTAGTAGAATTTGAAACTTGTACGCTGAGAGAATTGATGTATTCGGCAGGATCGTTTTCCGCCCAATAGCTGACGACCGGGAAAAGGAAAATATCGCCTTCGGGCGAGAGGGCATTTCGTTTCATAAAATCCGTAAGACGGTCATACGCTTCGCGGGCGCGGAGAAAATATGATCCCTTGATGAGGATGGAGCAATAGAGGCCGGACGGGCGGATGAAATTGCACGGCAGCGGAGAATCTTCGTCTCCCGATTGCGTGACGACGGCTGAGGAATGAGAAAAATTTTCGGAAAAGAAATCTTCTTTGGCGATGACCCAGCCCGTCGGTTGATCTTTGCAACAGGATTTCGAAAATACTTCATTGACGTGCTTGGCGCGCAGACGGATGGCGTGCGAGCCGCCGCGGCGATTTTCCGGAATCGGCGTGAGATACAGACGGCAATCGGTGCGATTTTCGAGCAATACACGGTCAAGCGGCAGGAAACGGCTGCATTCCAGTTGTTTTTTGTAGGATTGGACGGCATGCAAAATGCTTTGCATTCGGCCAATATTTTCCAGGAAATTTTTTTCTTTGGAAGAAAGGAGTTTCCATAAATTTTCCCGGGAGCGGTGCTGCAAAAATTCCTTGATGTCCGGCACGGCAATATCGAGCCGCCGGAGGAAAAGAATGATTTCGAGCGTGAGATATTGCTGCGCGGCGTAGTAGCGGTACCCGTTTTCCGCCACAAATTCCGGTGTCAAAAGTCCCATTTTATCGTAGTAGAACATCGTTTGCTTTGGGATGTCGAAAAGTTTGGCGAGCTCTCCGGATGTGTAATATTCTTTTTCTTTCATGATTTTTCCGGCAAAAATGAAAATAGAACAGGAATAATTTCACGATTTTCTAATAAAAACCAAAAATATTATAACATAAAATCGAGAAAACACATATTTTACTCATAAAATTTTATAGCCAACGGAGGAAATCCGCCAAGAATTGACGCATTTTTACTTGACCGTATGAAATTCATACGGT
>CAVHIJ010000003.1:12425-30330 GCA_963635945.1 bacterium
ATACGGTTTATCATAAAAAATAATGATTTGAAGGCATAAGGAATTTTTTATCTGTTATTTGTTTTGATAAGGGGAGTATTTATGGAGAATATCCGAAAAAAACAAGTGTGGGGCGCGGTCTTGGCTCTGACATGCGGGTTCGGCGTCGGTATGACGGATGCAAAGGCCGCAGATGGGCCGGTGGAAGTCGGAGCGATTCAAGGAATCACGGTTGAAGCCAAGCGTCCGGATTGGGAAGGGAAATTGTCGCCCGGCTCTGTCAATATCGTGCGCCCGGAAGAATTTAAAGGCGAGCAGAAGACGTTGCCGGATTTATTGCAAACGGTCCCCGGCGTGCACGTTCGTGAAGTGAACGGGAAAGGTCAATATACGACAGTCACCATTCGCGGCTCCACGGCGGCGCAGGTCGGTATTTTTATTGACGGGGTCCTTGCGAATTTGGGCGGCGATTCGGCCGTCGATCTCTCTACGATTCCCGTCACGAATGTCGAGCGTGTGGAAGTCTACCGCGGCTATATCCCGAGCCGTTTCGGCGGGACATTTATGGGCGGCGTCGTGAATATCGTGACGAAAAAACCGCAGGCGGTAAAAGCGTCGGCCGAGCTTGGGAGAAGTTCCTACGGCGGCAAAAAAGCGGCCCTGGAAGTCAGTGCCCCTCTCGGAGACGGTACGATCATGTTCGGCACGAATTATGAATCATCGAAAGGTGATTTCGCCTACGATAATTATGCGGCCGAGCGTTATATTCCCTATGCGCAGGAACAAATCGAAGGCATAAATAAAATCATAGGCGATTTCAATGCGGACATGATTGATATTTTGGCGAAAGGAAACGATGCGGGCGCGCCTCTCATCAGTCTTTCCGACGATCAAATCGAATATTACAAAAATAATGCCGATGCCTGGGAATCCTATGTACGAAACGAAGAGGGCGGCCTTTCGGATGCTATCACTTCCAATCGATACGATTACGCCGCGCGGGAAGTGGAGCGCGCCGCCTCCAAAAATCAATGGTACGAATTTGAGACAGAATTGAAATCGCTTAATTTAGAAGAGCAATATAAGGATGGGGGATATGAGGATTGGTACGAAGGGGTAAGAGATGATTGGAACGGAGGCGCATTTGCGCCCGGCATTTTGACGGATGAAATGAAACAGAAAATTTATAAAGCGTATGCCGATCGTACCGTTTCCGAAAATGTCGAAACGTGGACGACGAAAGCCGATCCGGCTAAAAGTGAGACGATGGCCGGATATGAGAAATCAAAGAAAGATCTCGAAAAGAAGAAGCAAGAGGCAGAAAAAAATAAACGTTGGCGTAAATACAACGATTACGAAAAAACGAATACCATCCTCAAATGGCAGGATGCGCATTGGGTCGTGAAAGGCACGTACGAGACGATGGATCGCCATATGCCCGACAGCGTCTGGCTCGGCGATGCGAATGCGGCCGTATACAATTTCGGCGTTGATTTGTACGACAAATATTATTACGACAGCCGCCGTCAGAAACAGAAGAGTACTTCCCTTCTCGTGCAGCGTCGACAGGAAGTCGGTAAACTCGAATGGGGTTGGATGCTGAATTATTTGCATCAGGATAAAAAATACCGCGCCGAACATATCAATCCGGATTACCCAAACAGCGAATGGGATATGCAAAATACGCCGCTTCGCGAATGGAGCCGGTACGATTCCACGAAATACACCGGACAGGTCGACGGGACATACAAAATCAACGATCGTCACATGCTCGATTTCCTTGTGAATTTCTCTCGCGAACGTCTCGACATCGACGGCTCGAATTTAGGGAAAATTTTGTCCGGTGCAACGAGCAACCAAAACAAATTGTCCTCGCAAATTCGCAATCGTTATGAGCAGGAACTCTTCAATATTCAGGTGCAGGATTCCATCACGTTGGATAAAAAAGGCTCTCTCATCCTGACGCCGGGACTTCGCTACAACCAATCGAAAATCACAGGGTATAGCGACGGTTCACGTTTTGAAGATGGGATGTACACCTGGATTTCGCCGAAAGATTCACAAAGAAACGGGAAATTTACGTGGCAGCTTGCTCTTAAAAAAGTATATAACGACAATCTTACGGTGCGCATGACGGGTGGGACATATTACCGTCTCCTCAACATGGCGGAAATTGCCGGCGACGGCGCAGGCATCTTGCCGGCTCCGATGGATCGAAACGGAAACGGCGCCATGTTCCCCGTACCGGAAGACGGCAAACAATTCGACATCAGTTTCCTCACGCATGCGAAATGGTTCGGCGCCCGAAATGAGACGACGATTACCTATTTCTGGCGGGAAGCGAATAACATGCTTCAGCTCGAGCGCGCCGGCAAAGACTACTGGTCGTATTTCAATGATAATAAAGGCCGTGCGAGCGGCGTCGAATTCCAGACGAGTTTCAAATGGAAAAAGATTGATTTGGATTTGGAGCTCACGTATACGAAATCGTGGGCGGCGACTAAGCATGAAGCGACGGGCGATCAGGAATACAGAGAAATCTGGCCGACCTATCAGCCGAGATGGGAAGGCAATATCCGCCTCACCTATCGACCGAACGAAAAATGGTCCGTTTTCGGCGAATGTCATTACACGAGCGAATATTTCACTTATTCCCGGAAAACCGCTTCCGAACTTTTGAGTTCCTACATGGCGGGGATGCCGGTCGCGTCACTCACCGTCATGAATTTGGGGTTGAAATATATGCCGACGAAAAATTGGCAATTCACATTGGGATGCAATGATGTCTTCAATTCGGCTCCGCGTTCCAAACTTCATAACTATACGGCATTTGTGGATGCGGGGTATATCAATCCGGAATTCCCCGTGCAGGGACGCCTGTATTACATGAACGTCAAGTACATGTTCTGATAAAAGGTGAAGGAGGTTCTTATGAAGATCGGAAAATCAAAAAAGAGTGCCTTGATTGTAGCGGCACTTATGGGAAGTTATATGTGTGCGGGAAGTGCGGGGGCGAGCAATCTTTTTATTACCGTACCTTCGGATTACTCGACCAGTAATTTGGCCGTGATTACCGGTTCGCGTGTGACGGATGCCGTGGACACGAAGAGCCAAGTGAAGATTGAAGGACTGAATCGCGATCCGGCGACATACGCATTTCGTCTGAACGGGAAAGGAATGGCGTATCTGCGTCAATATACTTACAGTACGAGCGATTTACTTCCGGCGCGAATTCTTTCATCGGAAACCGATTGGAGTGAAACGTATCCATCCGGCGTTGTGGCAAAGGCAGCTAACCCGCACTCGGCCGCCGGTTACGGTAATTATATTTATACGGGAGATTACGATTTAGGGACGATTGCCGTATCGAAAATCAGCGGCACCGCATTGCAGGATCTTTCGGATAAAGCTGTCAACTTGATGTCCGATATTAATAAATATGATAAACAAACGTACGGAACCGGAGATTATAAGAGTGCCTGGGTACACGGAGAAGGGCTTTGCGTCAAAGACGGAAATCTGTATGTCGTCGCAAGTGTGAATCCTAAAGGCGGTTATGACCCCTATGACGACAGCTATCTCATGCAATATAAAATCAATGCGGATGGTAGCCTCACGTATGTATCTCATACGAGAAGCGTGCGTAATCCGGATTCCGTGCAGCTCCAAAATTACAATGATCTTTTCATGCACACGGGCATCGGCGGATATCAGAATTACGGAAGTGGCAATACCGAAACGACGGGGATTACCATTGCGACGCTTTCCAACGGGAAATTAAGCGAAGCTACTACGAAAAAGGCTACGATGCCTTCTAAGCCGACGTCTCTCGGTTACGATATGCGTGACATGGTCGTCCATCCGAACGGCACCGTGTATATTTTGGCCTATAACATTTCCGGCAGTGGCGGCGGTACGGATATGGCTCTTTACAAGACTACCGTCTCCAATTTATATTCCGCTGACCCGATTGATTGGGAAGTTGTCTCGGATTCACAGGTTTTGCCGGACGGCTCAACGGCATCGGCATGGTTTAATAAAATTTATGCCGAATATTATACGAAACGTATTTGGGCCGAATACGGAGATAACATTGTCGTCTACAAAGATGGGGCCAAAACGCCGACGCTGAGCTGGACGGCGCAAAACATGGGCAACTACTACACTTTCAATTCTGCCATGCTTTTGAAGACGGATGAAGTCACGGGGACGACCGCGATTCTTTCCTCTTCCCGTGAAGAAGGACTCACATCCCCCTCCGTCACCGAGACGAAAATCGTAAATACCGATGCCACGGCAAAAGCGGGCGATTATTCCGATCGCATCACCGGCACCGCCTCAGATACCGCATACAGCGCCGTGACGACGGACAATGCGACCTATACCTTCGGCGCCGATAAGACGATTATGCTGCGCAGCGGCAAATGGACGGATGCCGATAAATCGAATAACATTCTCGGCGCCGTGTATGCGCATGACGGAAACGATATCACAGTAAATGCTACAGGGCATACGCTGCAGCTTCAGGTGCAAAATTCTATCGCGACTCCGGTCGGTGTCTATGCCGGGAACGGGAAAAACGTCACGATCAATGCCGATAAACTCAATATTATCATCGCGCAGGCTTCGGGCGGCAATTCTCTCACCAATGCCGTCATGAACGACGGATCGAAATCAAAATCGAGCGCCATTACCGTAAACGGCGATTTAAATATTAATATGACCGGTGCCTACGGCGGTAACGGCGTCGCCGTACAGAAGACGGATCGTTGGGGTGAAGCGAGCTACGCGGCCGATACCGGCGTTTCCCATACCATCACTGTCAACGGAAATCTCAAAGTGAAAGGCGCGGATAGCGATACTTGGGGCATCCCGCTTAACTACGATAATGTATATTCCCGTTTCAATAATGCCGGTATTTTGACGCAGGTACAAAACAGCCGTGTCGACGTCTCCGGCACGGCGGATATGGATGTCTACGGAAACGGTATCACGACGAATGCAGCGGGAAGCGTCGTTTCCGTGGGCGGCGGCGAAATCAATGTGCCCAAGGGCATGAATTACGGATATTACACGTTGGCGGCCTATCAAGGCACCATTAATGTGAATACGGGGAAAAACGGGACGGAAACGGGAAATAAGACCGTGAAACTGGGCGGCGACATTTTCGCGCTTTCGACCGGCACGGTAAATCTTGCGCTCACCGATTCCGATTCGTATCTCCGCGGCATCATCGATAACGGCGGCACCGTCAATCTCACGCTTCAAAACGGCGCGCAGTGGATCAATACGAAAAATAATACCCGCTACAGCGCCGATAATGAAGATGTCGGCAGCGGCGAAGTGAGCCGTGTGACGAAGCTTACCGGCGGTGAAAAAGGACATGAAGGCGTTATTTTCCAGAAACAGGAAAGCGATGCGCTCACCGTCGATTCCTACAGCGGGAATGTGATGGTCATTTACGGGCACAACGCGGATAAACCCACTACAATTTACGGCGGCGATGTCACAATCAATACGGCGACCGCCGGATCCGCCATCACGCTTTCCACGGATAATACCGGCATCGATACGACAAATACAAAGACAACCGCGACGGTTTTGGATGCATTGGCGAAAAAATTGTACTATGCCGCCTATCCGGCCGGCGAATCAAACTTGTCGGGGAAAGTGCAAATCGCCGAAGGTCTCACAGCGGCATCGGCCTCTCAGGTCGTGGGGACGGTTTCTTTTGACAGTAAGACGGGGCAGGGCGGCCTGGGCGCCATCGGAGAAGATACGCCCGAGCCGACGACGAAAACACCGCCGGAAGGAGACAATACCGCAGATAAGAAAGATTTCGTGCTGGATTCGGGGAGTTGGTCCGGCAGTAACAGCGGTGACAATGTCAGTCTTACTATGAAGCGCTCCGCCGCTTGGACGGGAAACAATACGGGAAGCGAGATGACCGTTTCGGCCGAAAAATCCGCATGGACCGGAAATAATGAGGGCGATAAAGCAAATATTACACTGGATACTTCTTCTTGGGAAGGGAATACAAGCGGCGAAAATTCGACCGTGACGCTTACGAATGACAGTGCATGGACGGGAAATAATACCGGGAAGAACACCCATATCACCATTGCAAAAGGCAGTAGCTGGACGGGCGGCAATACAGCCGAAGGCGTGACGCTCACGATGCAAAAAGATTCGCTCTGGATCGTGAAGGGTGACAGCGTCCTCGAAAATTTTGAAACGGGAAGCGGCGCAAGAATGCTTCTTGCCGCAGCCAAGACGGCGACGACGGGCGGCGGCGCGACGATCGACATGACGGACGACGAAGGCGGCAATCTTTCCGTCAATAATTACAGTGGCTCCGCGACTGTATTGTATAAACATGACAGCGTGGACACGACGAATATTTCCGGCGGCGACCTCACCATCCAAAAAGCCGCATCCGGGAGCAATATTTCCCTTTTGACGGATAATACCGGACTCGACATGACGAATAAAATCGCCATCCGGAATACATTGGATGCTCTTGCGAAGAAACTGTATTACAAAGAAGCGGCAAGCGGTACAAAGAATCTCACCGGTACCGTGAAAATCGCCGAAGGGCTTACGTCGGCTTCGGCCGCCAAATTCACGGGCGGAATTTCGTACGATGCGACGACCGGGCAAGGCAGCCTCGATGCGTCGACCGTCGATTACGGAAATATTCCGACGACGCAGACAAGCACCACAGCTTTTACGACGACTATTACCGGCGATTATGTGACGGATAAAGCGTATCGTGATGCGGGCGTGCTCCCGAATGAAGACAATCGCTATATTTTTGCCGTCAATAATTCTTCCGTTCGGACGCAGAATAACGATGGGGTCAATGAAGCGGTGAATGTCGCAAAAGATACGATAATTATCGCAGACGGAAATTATCTTACATTGTATTCAAGGTACGGAGATGCCGTCACAGCGACGGGTGGGACACTCACCGTAAAAGGCGCAAAATCGCTCACCGTGACCGCTTCTTCTTCATCGAAAGTCGGTATTAATGCGGCCGGCGGACATATAGTGATTGATGGGGACTCCGCAAGCATTTCCGGCGGTATCAAAGCTTCGGGTGGCGGATCGGTCACGGCGAAAAACGTGTATTCTCTCACGAAAAATATTACGACGGAAGGTACGGCGACGGTCGATATTTCCTTTTTGGAAGGAAAGAGCTGGAGCGGGACCAATGCCGGCACGACGACACTTTCTATGAACAAAGGAAAGTGGACGGGGACGAATACCGGAAAATTGACGGCGACATTGACGAATGGTTCGACTTGGTCGAAGGCCAATAGCGGCGCCGATTCGTCGATCACGCTGGATGCATCGACCTGGACGGGCACAAATGAAGGCGCAAATACAAAAGTAATCCTCCAAAACGGTGCGACGTGGAAAGGAAACAATACGGCAACAGGGCTTGCTGTATCCTTGAATGCGAGCTCTTGGGAAGGTGCGTCTTCAGCTTCCGGCAGCGCGACGCTTTCCGAAAATTCGACTTGGACGGGGGCATCTTCGGGCGATAATTTTGCGCTTACTTTAAACGGCGGCACTTGGAAAAATACCGGCGCGTCGAGCTTTTCATCTTTTACCGGAAACGTCGGGATCGTTGACATGACAAATGCTTCGGCAGGCGACGTCTCCGTTGCAAATTATAGCGGCAGCGCAACTGTGATTTACAAGCATGATGCATCGGATCCGACGAAAGTATCCGGCGGAAACTTCACCATCGGGAAGGCCGCATCGGGCAGCACGATTACCCTTCTTACCGATAAGACCGGCGTCGATACGACGGATGAGGACAGCATTTACAATGCACTCAATGCGCTTGCGAATAAACTGTATTACACTGCGTATATGACGGATGAAAGAAACCTTACCGGCACCGTAAAAATTGCCGAAGGGCTCACGGCAGCATCGGCGGCCAAGCAGACGGCATCCGTTTCTTATGATAGCGCGACGGGGCAGGCAAGTGCGGATAAGACGACGGTGAATCCCGGTGCCGTCTATCCGACCGAGCAGGATACGGCGGCATTTGCGACGCAGATTACCGGCGTCCATGAGACGGATAAGGAGTATCGTAAGCACGGCGTACTTTCCAACACCGTAGATAATAATATTTACAATTTCACGATGGATGCTTCGACAATCACGACAGTGGATAGCAGCATCATCACCGCAAAAGACACGCAAATCAATTTCGCGGGCAAGACGCTTTCCGTGAAATCGACGGCGGGTGATGCCATTGCGACGACGGGCGGAAAACTCACACTCTCCGGCGGTACGATCAATCTTTCCGGCACGAATGCCGTGAATGCCGCAAACAGTGAAGTCGCAATCGACGCGACGGAAGCCAATCTCACAGGAAACGTTTCCGCCTCCGGCACCGGCAAAGTCACGGCGAAGAATGTGAAGAAACTTACGGGCGATGTTTCCACGGAAGGAGACGGCACCGTCAATCTGACATTCGGCCAATCCGGTACTTGGACGGGCAACAATTCCGGTCGGGCGACTGCGACGCTTTCCGGAAGCACTTGGACGGGCAATAATTCCGGCGCCCTCAATGCGACGCTTTCGGATGGCGCGATCTGGACCGGATATTCGACGGGAGCCGATATGCAGCTCACGCTCAATGCTTCCACTTGGGAAAATACCGGCGCAAGCTCCGTTTCCAAATTCACGGGAACAAACGGCGTCATTGATATGACAAATGCTTCGGCGGGGAATATTTCCGTAGCCGAATACAGCGGATCGGCGACCGTGATTTACAAGCATGATGCATCGGATCCGACGAATGTATCCGGCGGAAACTTCACCGTCACGAAAGCGGCGGCAGGTAGCTCCGTCACACTTCAGACAGATAGTTCCGGTGTCGACACGACTAATGAGGATAGCATTTACAACACGCTCGGTGCGCTGGCGAAAAAACTGTATTACACCGCGTATACGACGGGAGAAAGAAATCTTACCGGCACCGTAAAAATCGCCGAAGGCCTCACGAGTGCCTCGAGCGCCCTACAGACGGCCGCCATCGTCTTTGATTCCACAAGCGGACAGGGAAATGTCGATACTACGACTGTGAAGCCCGGTCCGACATATCCGACATCTCAGGATCGTTCGAATTTCACGACACAGATCACAGGCGATCATACGACGGATAAAGAGTATCGGATGGCCGGTGTCCTTTCGAATACGGAAGACAATCATACGTACAATTTCACGAAAGATACGACGAAGATTGCGACGGGAGATAATGCCGTCGTCGCGACAGCTGTCGATACAAAGCTCAATATTTCCGGTGATTTTACGGCGGAGTCGACGGGGGATAAAGGCATTTCCGCGACCGGCGGGACGCTTACCCTCTCCGGCACCGGTACCGTGAATACGAGTGTTAAGAAATACGGATACAGCGTCTATGCGGAGAATGCAAAGATCGTGCTTGATACCGCGCATGTAAAGCTGGATAGCTACATCTACGCGACCGGTGAAGGGGCAAAAATCACGGCCAAAAACGTGGAAAGCATGGGAAGTATCACGACGAAAAACGGTGCGACGGCCGAGGTCACTTTTGCAGACGGCGTGACATGGGCCGGCAGTAACGGCGGGAACTCGACGATTTCGATGAAAGGCGGAAAATGGACCGGAAGTAACCAAAGCGGCGGCGCCGGATCCATAATCAATTTGGACGGAGTCGAATGGAGCGGCAGTAGCAGCGGCAAAAATTCCGTTTTGAATTTGAAAAACGGAACCGTTTGGACGAAGGCAAATAACGGGACGGGGACGGAGATCCATCTTTCCGGCAAATCCGAGTGGAAAGGAAATAACGCCTCCGGTACCGATTCGGTCATCACACTCGATGATTCGACCTGGAGCGGGGTCAATCAAAAAAAAGCGACCGTGACGCTTTCAAATGGTTCGTCTTGGACGCAAAACAATACCGCGGCCGAGTCGGGGATTTCCCTTAATGCTTCCTTTTGGACGGGAAGTATCTCCGGTAAAAATACGACCGTCAATGCAACGAATAATTCCGAGTGGACAGGAAGCGTTAATACCAATTATGCAGGTGCTGTCATCACGCTTGATAAATCCGCATGGACGGGGAATGCCTCTGCGGCGTCGACCGTGTCTCTTGCAAACGGCAGCACGTGGACGGGATATGCCAAGAACGGAAACCGGTGGTCATCGGATCCGTGGAATCTTTCGCTCACATTAAATCAAAGTACATGGGCCAATACCGGCGACTCCGAGGTGACAAGCCTTGCTTCCGATACCGGCGTCATCGATATGACGGGAGATACGACGGGGAATATTTCCATTGCAAGCTACAGTGGGAATGCGACCGTACTGTATAAGCACAATGCGGAAAATCCTTCGGAAGTCTTGGGCGGCAATGTCACCATCACCCAAGCGGCGGAAGGAAGCAGCGTGACGCTTTTGACGGATGATGCGGGAATTAATATTGCCGATGAAGATTCCATTTACGGCGCATTGGATGCTCTCGCGAAAAAATTGTATTACACCAATTATGCGACCGGTGAAAGAAATCTCGTCGGTACCGTGAAGATCGCCGAAGGACTGACGCGCACTTCCGTCGCTAAGCAGACGGCTTCGATTTCCTTCGACGGCACGACCGGTCAGGGCGGTCTCAATACATCTTCCGTGACGCCCGGTCCGACTTATCCGACCGAACAGACGAAGGAAGAATTCACGACATCCATCACCGGAGATTATGTTGCGGATGCGGAATATCGCAAAGCGGGAGTTTTGGACGGTATGACGGAGACGCATACTTACGATTTCACGAAAGACGCGACGACGATTACGACGGACGGCAGCAGCATTACGACATCGACCGATACGACCGTCGACGCAAAGAACCACAATCTCACCGTTTCCTCAACGTCCGGAAACGCCGTTGACGTGACGGGCGGCACACTCACCGTACAGAACGGCAATGTGCTCTCCTTCTCCGGCGAAAATGCCGTGAAAGCAAAAGATGCCGATGTCACGATTTCCGGCAAGAGCGTCACGCTCACCGGTGACGTCAATGCGGATAACGGCACAATCACCGTAGGCGAAATCGCAAAACTTTCCGGCGATGCGAAGACGGAATCGGGCGGAAGCGCCGATCTGACATTTGCCGAAGGCGGAAACTGGACGGGCGATGCCTCCGGCGATATCACCGTTTCCATGAAGAAAGGAACCTGGGAAGGCGACAGCGACGGATCTCTTGATGCGACCTTTACGGATCAAAGTACGTGGAAAGGGAAGAATAAATCCGTCGCGGCGACGATTTCTCTGGATAATTCGACTTGGGAAGGCGACAACGTCGGTACGGCCGCCGATATCACACTTGCGAGCGGCGCATCGTGGACGGGTGCCAATCAAGGAAACGATACGAAAGTTTCCCTGGACGCTTCGACCTGGGACGGCGATAATCTCGGCTCCGCTTCCGAAATCAAAGCGGCAAATAAATCGACATGGACGGGAGACAACAAAGCGGCCGCGACCCTTGCAATCACGGGAAATTCCGTATGGACAGGCACCAATACCGCAGACGACACCGATCTCACATTGACGTCTTCTACCTGGAACAATACCGGTGCAAGCCAAGTTTCCACCCTTACTTCTTCGGGCGGCATTCTGAATGAGACAAACGAAAATGCGGGCGATGTTTCCGTCGGGAAACTCTCCGGCGACCTCACCGTGAATTACACGCACACCGCCGACAGGACAGCCGAAGGCACGCTGGATAACGTTTCTTACTCCGGCGGCAATATTTCCGTAGGCGAAGCCGAAGCGGGCAGCACGATTACTCTCGTCACCGACCGCACGGGGCTCGAAAGCGACTCGGAAAAAGAAAATATGGAAAATCTCTTCCGTCTCCTCGCGCAGAAACTCACGTACAACGGCGTCGCCGACGCACCGGACAATCTCACCGGGAAATTGGAAATCGCCGAAGGCCTCACGAGCCCGAGGGCGTACGGCGAAATGACATTCGGAGAAAACGGACTCGGCGGATATAAAGACGGATCCCTCGTCCGCACCGATCCCGAAATCATTTACGGCGATAGCGAGACCGCGATGATGCGCGGTGCGAAGAGTGCTATGGCGGCTACGGCTCTCATGTGGCGCGCGGAGACGAACGATCTTTCCAAACGCATGGGCGACCTCCGTCTTTCCGAAGGCGAAAGCGGCACTTGGGCGAAATATTACGGCGGTAAAAATTCCTACGACAGTCAAAAGACAGATATTTCCGCCCGTTACAATGCCGTGCAGGTCGGCTACGATCGCGCAGTCGGTAAGAATTGGAAAGTCGGCATCGCCGTTTCCCACAATACCGGCAGTGAAAGCTTGGGCCGCGGCGACGGCGATTTCAAATCGACGGGCATCGGTTTCTATGCGACCCGTCAAAATGAGGACGGCACCTATCTTGATATCATCTTGAAAGGCGCGCGCCTCACAAATGAATACACCGTCTACAACGATATGGGTCATCGCCTCGAGGGTGATTACGGTACATGGGGACTCTCCGTCAGCGCCGAATACGGGAAACAGTTCAAGACGAAGAGCGGACTTATCCTGGCTCCTTCCGTCGAAATGATTCTCGGCCGCATAAACGGCAGAAGCTACGACGCTGAAAGTGATTTCCTCGATTCCGCCGGACAGAATAAATCCATGCACGTCGAACAGGACGGATTCAATACCGCGATTGCACGCCTCGCATTCGGCATCGGAAAACAGAATAAGAAATCCACGCTGTATACGAAATTTGCCCTCGCGCATGAATTTGCGGGCGATTTCAAGAGCACTTTCTCCGCCGAAGGCGAACCGACAAGCGGCACGAAACTCGATCTCTCCGGTACCTGGTTCGAATGGCAGCTCGGAGGCACGGCGAAACTTTCCGACCGCGCTTATTTCTACGGCACCTTCGAAAAGATTTTCGGCGGCAAGACGAGCGGCAGCGATTGGCGCCTCGACGCGGGCTTTAGGCTTTCTTTCTGACAAAGGGTCTCTCAATAAGATAAAAGGCAGCTCCTGCGTACGTCTGCCTTTTACCTTATTTTTTATATGTTCTCCATATTTTTCTGTTTTTTGCGAAAGGAAGAATCGTAATGGAATCAAAATCTTGGAAACGGAAACAGGTATTGGCGCTATGCGCCGTAATGGCACTGGGATGCAGTGTGGGCACGGTCGGCGCCAAAGATTACACGACGCCGATGACCGGTGACGCGACGACCGATACCGAATATGCGGATGTCGTGAGCAGTACTACTTCTGCTACCACCTATACATTCGCCGAAGACAATACTATTAGCGTGTCCGGCGGGACTCCGTTGGAATTTACGAGCAGTCTTTCCGGAGAAACGTTCAAAGCGACGACTGCGATGACGACGATTAATTCCACGGCCGGTTCTACCATGACGGTAAATCCCGGAACGAATACTCTTTCTTTGCATGTGACGGCAGAGGGTGATGCCATCGGTGCCGGTATTTTGCAGACAAGCGCACAGCAAGCCATTTCCATTAAACCGGGTAATAAGACGGAAATCAAAGTGAGTGGTGCTGAGGGAAACACGCAAAAATCGTACGGAATTTGGCGCGCTGTCACGGATATAAATTCGAAAGCCGTTAATATTTTGAATAGAACAGGTGATGCATCCCGGATATCCATCACAGTCGATAATAAAAATGGCGGTTACGGAATTGCCATCAGTTCTCCGGAAGGTTTAACCTTAACGGATGAACAAAAGAACCTTTCCAACAGTTCCCAATTGATATTGGGATATACAACAGTGCCCGTAGCCGTAGACATCAAAGTCAGTGAAAATGAAAATGCAACAAATGTATTGGAAGAAAGTGCCGGGATGTACTGCAATGTTGGGGGCGGAACGATTTCTGTTTTCGGTACGGTCGATTTGGATGTAGAAGGACACGGAATCTTACTTGCGCCTGCAGACGGTGTTACAAGATCTCCTACCATTACCGTGACAAAAGGCGGAAAAATAAATGTGCATCCGGATAAGGACGGAGCCGAACGCTATGCCATTTACAATGCGAAAGGAACCTTAAATTATGCCGCCGGAAATACCGGGGTCGCGGTTAAAAATGTTACGCAAATTGACGGCGATTTGTATTTGGGAAATGGGACCACAACCAAATTAGCTCTTTACGGCAGTGAATCTTATTTGTCCGGCGCCATTAAAGAAGACGGAACTCCGAGTACCGTAGAGCTGACATTTGCAAATGGAGCCACTTGGCACAATGTGGCGACTAATACGGCCAATCTGGGTATTGCCGCAAATGTAACAAAGCTGAGCGGCGTTGCCGGACTGTTGCATCAGACAAAGGACAGCGGTGACGTGACTATTGCCCGCTTTAATTCGGCACTCTTCAATATCGCCTATGATCATGATGCCACAGACCCGACGAAAATTTTGGGCGGCGACGTGACCATTACCACGGCAGGTTCCGGTAATAAAATCAATGTGTTTACGGATTATGATGACAACATGTCGACCGAAGCCATTCGAGAAAATGTTCTCAATGCGCTTGCACAAAAGGTTTATTATACAAATTACACGACGGGCGAAACAAATCTGACAGGGCAGGTTTCCATTGCCGAAGGTCTTACAACCGCCTCTACTACGAAATATTTCGCCGACATGAGCTTTGACGATACAACCGGGCAGGGGTATCTTGCCGAGGATACGGAGGTAAAGACTCTGACGGTAGCCGAAAAACAAACGCAGACAGAATTCTCGGATTTTCTTTCCACGAATCCCCTTTACATCACGCCTTATATAGAAGCCGGCATTTACAAAGACGGAGTATTCAATTTCACGGAAGATACCAAATTTACCTTCGACGACAGCCTTCCCACAGTAACCGGCGGGTCTTGGTTGACGCGCACAATGAGAACCGGAATTGTCTGTGAGAATACGATGGATCCGGTTATTATCGACTTAAACGGCCATAATTTGGATATTTCCCAAACGACAAGCAGTGTGCAGTCGACCATTATGTCGATAGGAAACGACTCACTCGTGGAAATCAATAATCCCGGAAAGATCAACATTGATGTGAAATCGTCCGGCACCACTATAACGGGCGGGCTCTTTGCCATTTGGGGCGGAAAACTGTTTATTCACAACGGCGGTGAGAATCAGGATCAAAAAGTTGTCACGATTCGCGCCAGCTCGAATTCAAGTACGAACTGTGCCGCGATTAAGACCATGAATGAGGTGTCCGGAGCTCATTCTTGGATTAAGATTGACGGATTGGTCGATATCCAAGCCGATACGACAAACGGTGTCGGTTGCGCGGAAGGACTTTCGTCTGTGGCATCTACGATTGAAGTCGGCGGCGGTAAAATTATCATGACCGCATCCGGTGAAAATCCCGGAGTCAATTTCGGTGGCGGAGCGGCGAACAATGCCATTCGTGCTTATGGTGAATTCGTTTCCGGTAATACCGGTATTGTGAATGTCAATGTCATTAAAGACGAAGATACGGCGACCGGCACAGCGATTGCGGCCGGAAATAATCCCGTCCAGATCAGCGGGAATTTCTCCACCGTCGGCGGCATGGGAACAAAAGGTAACATCAATGTCGGTCTTAATACCGAAGATTCTTACTGGGTCGGTAATTACAATTATGGTTCCGGTTGGGGTGTCACGCCGACTACGGAAGGCCTTCTCAGGCTCTTCATGGGCAATAAAGCAAAATGGTATGGGTACTCGAAATATGCGACGAACCTTGTCATGGACAGCGGCGCCGAATGGACCGGATATTCACAAAATTGGGCCGTGAAAGCCACCGTCAAGAACGGTGCGATTATTCACGCTTACGACAAAGATTCGCAATTGAAATCTCTTACCGGCGGTGATTCGGAAGCATCGGCCGGTATTCTGGATATGACTCAATCGGATTTTGGAATAGTCACCGAGAATTACAGTGGTTACATGAAAGCCTTCTATGCGCACGACGAAGAAGATCCGACAACGATTAACGGAGGATTTATCAACATTATTTCCGCCGCCGAAGGTTCCGACATCACCCTTCTCACGGACAACACCGGTTTCGATGTGCACGACGAAGACAAGACCGTCGAAGTCATCGGAAACCTTGCAAAGAAACTGACGTACCGAGGCGCCATTGTGAAAGAAGGAGCCGAAGCGGAAAATAATCTTTCCGGTCATGTCGGCATCGCCGAAGGCCTCACCTCGTCTTCCGCCGTCATCAAACTCGGCGACGTCACCTTCTCCGAAGAAGACGGTGTCGGCAGCTACGAGACGGGCACGCTCCATACGCCGTCCGCGGATATCATCTACGGCGATAATGAAACGGCCATGATGAAAGGCGCCAAGGCTGCAATGGCCGGTGCCGCCCTCCTGTGGCGCGTGGAAAATAACGACCTCATGAAACGCATGGGCGATCTTCGCATGAATCCGGGTGAAACCGGCATCTGGGCGAAATACTACGGCGGGAAGAATACCTTCGATTCGCAGAATACGGATATCTCCGTCCGCTACAATGCCGTCCAAGTCGGTTTCGACAGAGAAGTCGGACTCGGGTGGAAAATGGGTGTCGCCCTCTCCCACAATACCGGCGACGCTTCCCTCGGAAACGGAGATGCGGATCTCAAGAGCACATCGATCGGCGTCTACGGCACCTGGCAGCATAAGAACGGCAGCTATGCGGACATCATTTTCAAAGCATCGAAAATGGATAACGAATACGACGTCTTTAATGCTTACGGCCATAAACTCCATGGCGATTACGACGTATGGGGCACTTCCTTCAGTGCTGAAATCGGGAAACGTTTCACCTATGAAAACGGCCTTACCGTCGATCCGAATATCGAATTCACCTACGGAAACATCGAAGGCAAGACCTATGATGCGAAGAGTGATTACAGCGGCGGCAAAGCGCTCCACGTCGATCAGGATCGTTTCAGCTCCTTCATCGGCCGTCTGGGCGTAAAAGTCGGCAAGACGACGAAACGTGCGAATTACTATGCGAAACTCGCCCTCGCTCACGAATTCCTCGGCGATTTCAATACGACATTCTCCGCGGACAATGAACCGACCGGCAAGACGCATCTCGAATTCGCCGGCACCTGGCTCGAAGTCCGTCTCGGTCTCAATGCGAAACTTTCCGACAGAAGCAATTTCTACGCCGATGTGGAAAAGACCTTCGGCGGCGATATCAAGGAAACCTGGCGCCTCGACGCGGGATTTAGGCTTTCTTTCTGATAATTTGATATGTTGAAACCGTCGCCTTCCGTCAATGATTTTGGGTGCGGATGCCTGCCGTGTCCGGAAATTTTGTCAAAGCTCGAAACTTCATTTCCTGCAGTGCTTCCGTTTTCCCTCCCCAAGACCGAAGTGCGGAAGGATGGCGTTTTCATAAAGGGGCGCCTTGCCGATTTTCTCCCGGATGGCTTTGCGGCTCCGAAAAACTGACGAAAAAAAAGACCGAACGATCGGGATATTATTTTCCCGACCGTTCGGTCTTTTTTAGCGTATTTATTTTTTGGAAGCGGAAATGGCTTCCCGTAGGCAATTCTCCGCTTAGCACCCGTCCGGAGTCTCTGCTTCTTTCAGCCAGCTTGTCACAATTTTAGTATCGTATCCGACCATATCGGCGATTTCCTTCGTCGTATCTCCGCGCGCGGCCATTCTTAAGGCTGTTTCTCTTGCTTTTTTTGCTTCACCGGCGCTGTAGCTTTTGTCGCGGATTTCTTCCATGATTTGACACATTTGACTCACTCCTTTCTGTTTTTCCTTGTAGAATCGGACTTCATCGGCCAATACTTTGAAATACATATCATCGGGATTTGTGCAATAGAAGTCATGCATGAGTTTTCCTAATTCGGTTTCGTCTTGGATTTTGGAAT
>CAVHIJ010000003.1:30340-42644 GCA_963635945.1 bacterium
GAGGATATGTGTGCCGTCTTGGAACGGAGTGCTCGTTTCCTCGATGAAACGACGAATGTGATAAAGCGGTTTTCCTGCTTTCAGCACATCGTTTTCCGTGATAAAGATGACATAGGTCTCGATGAGATTTTTAAAATGTTCACCCGGTTCTTGGATATTGGCATCCAAGAGAGCGCTATGATAGCGAGCGCGTTTGGGATCGGCGCCTTCGTCTTTTCGCTGGATTTCGATATTACAATATTTCCCGTTCTTGTCTACGGCCAAGACATCTAAACAGATAGAGCGACCCCATAGATTTTTAATCTCTTTTTGCGTTTCGACTTTTCGGACGGTCAAATCTTGGCGTTTCAAAATGAGATTTAAAATGAATTCGGTGCATTCAGTTTTTTGCAAGACCATGGAGAAAAAGTCGTCATCCATTAGGCGGAAACGGCGAAGGAAGGCTTGGTCTTCTTCGCTGATTTCATTCCAAAAGGCTTCTCTCGTGTTGCTCATTCATTCGACGCCTCTTTTTTATATGTTATTTTCATTATAGCATGATCAAAAAAATCTGGGAAGTATAATGGTTGTGCATCATTTTTCCGACTTTGTCGTAAAAAAGAGGACTGTCAAAACGTAAATGTTTTTTACAGTCCTTTTTTTATTGCGTATTTATTTTTTGGAAGCGGAAATGGCTTCTTTCAGATTTTTGGAATTGGCGATAGCGGTACCGGTATCGACGTCGCGGATGGTGAGTTTTTCTCCGTTTGCGGCGGCGGCAGCGGCTTTGATGGCGCCGGAGCCGATTTGGTACGGATTTTGCATGATGGTCGCAAATTTGTATTCTTCTTTGGCGATGCCTTTCTCGATGGTTTCACTCATATCAAAGCCCATGACGGAGACATCGGTGCGGCCGAGATCCATGACGGATTGCATGGCCGCATTGGTGCAGGTGTTGTTGACGGCAAAGATGGCTTTTAGCTTCGGATTGGTTTTAAGGGCATTGGCGACAAGTTCTTTGGCGATGGAGGGATCTCCGTAGCTGATGAGATACTTACTGTCGATTTTCCAATTTTTCGGTGCGATTCCGTACCAAGCGGCAATGATGCTGTCCAAGCGTTCCGATTCGGTGCGGCTGGATAGATTGCTGGCCTGCATGGCGACGGTGATTTCGTCTGTCTCGGAAATGCCGTTTTCTTTTAAAAGTGCGATCATTTCTTTGGCGGCGATTGCCCCCGTTTGGAGATTATTTGTCAGAAAAGCTGCGTCGTAATCTTGGGTATTGATCATGGTGTCGACTAAGATGACCGGTTTCTTTTTCTCACGGAGTTCTTTTGTGACTTCGGCAATGCGAAGACTGTCGGCCGTACCGAGGACGAGGGCATCCATTTTTGAGACGTCAATGCTGCGAATCATGTCGCGCTGCACTTCCCAGGAACCGTTCGTCAAGACGCCGCCGGCATAGATATTCACACCGGCTTCTTCGCCGGCTTCTTTCATGCCTTTTAAAACTTCCTGCCAATAGGGATTGTGGAAAGATTTAATGACGACGTAGATGTTTTTTTGCCCCGATTTTACGGTTGTAATGGCTTTGAAATCTTCTTTATTCGGTGCTTCGGCGACTTTTTGGAGCACCGTATTTTGTTTCGGCGTTTCCGTATTGCCGCAACCGGCCAGTCCGCATGCCATGAAAATGCATAATGCGATAGCGCATCCTTTTTTCATAAAAACCTCCTGTAAAATGAATGGAATACGGTGAGATATCTCGGAAATGTGATTGTAGTTTTGTATTTTTTAAATTTGCGAATAAATCTCATATTTTACACAGAAATCTCTATTCAAAAACACAAAAATCACCAAGCGGCATTTTACCACAGAAAAAGATTCGTTTCAATACGAAATGGAAATGTTCCGTCGGCGCTATATTCTCATTGGCACGTAGATGGGAGCGTGGGGTATGCCTTCGAAGGAAATTCAATGGGATTTTTGCCGGGAGAAATCGGATGCCGCATCGGATGCCGGATTGAGTCTCATATCGGATTGGAGGCGTCGGACGAGGACGGAGGCGCAGGCGGCGCGGATGGTTTGATCCAGCAGGAGGGCGCACCAGCAGCCGTAGAGTCCCATATCCAGCTCGTAGAGGAGGATGGCGGTGATCAAAGGCCGCAAAAATGTGATGGAGACAAAAGAGTAAGCGGCGACTTGCGACGTTTTCCCGGAACCTCTCAAAATGCCGGAGAGGAGGAGGGCGTGGGCTTCGGGGAAACTGACGACGGCGACGAAAATCATGATGACGGAAGCCATTTCGACGGAGGCGGTGTCGGCGGAGTAGAGGCCGAAAATTTCTTTGCGAAAAAAGACGGTGGCGGCGCAGGCCAGGCAAGAGAGTAAGACGCTCAGCTTGATGCCGCTTTTCCGGTACGCATTCCAATCTTCGGGGCTTTTTTTGCCGCAGGATTGCCCGGCCATGACCATGCTTGCTTTGCCGAATCCGGTCATAAAGTCGTAGTAAATGTCGCAGATATTCATGCAAATGCTGTGCACGGCAAAAGGTACGGTACCGAGACCGGCGGCCATGCGGCCGAAGAGTACCATGCCGATGCGTTCGCTTCCCTGTTCGGAGAGAATGCCGGCAAAAATGGGCAGGGCGGTTTTGTAATAGGCTCGATCGGGGAAATAGGAGCCGCCCGTAAAGAAATTTTCTTTCCGCAAGAGGAAAAATGTCCAAATCAAGGTGAAGAGGGCGGCGCACACGGTGCCGACGGCTGCGCCGGTAATCCCCATGGCGGGGATCGGACCTATGCCGAAAATCAAGACGGCATTTAGGATGACATTGATGATGTTTCCCAAAATATTGGTCTTCATGATGGCGGCGGTTCGTCCGTAGCCGAGTTGCACGGCTTGGAGAATCAGCGCCAGCGAGGTGAAGTATACGGATATGAGGGTGACGGATCCGTAAAGGAGCGCTTCTTTCATATAATCGTCGTTTGCGCCCAAAAGAATATATATATCTTTCAGAAAAATCCCGAAAAGAAAGTGAAGAATCGCCATGAAGACGGCGCAAAGTGTCAAGGATTTTTTCATGATGTCGGCGACGGTTTCTTTGTTTCCTCTGCCGGCATTTTTGGAAACGAGGAGCGTCACAGTCGAGGCCAGTGACCGGGAAAAGGCCAAGAGAATCAATCGCGGCTGCAAAAAGATACTGACGGCCGCGACGGAGAGTGTTCCCAGCGCACCGACCATGATGAGATCGGCCGAGGCGAGGAGGACCATGAAGAGTCCTTCCCAAGCGGCAGGCATGGCGACTTTGAGGAATTTTTTATCGTAAGAATTCATCGGAGCGGTTCCTTTACTTTTTGTTAATGAGCTTATTTTATAACAAAGTTAAGACAATTTTCAATCTAAAATTTGTATTTCGGTGAAAATAACGGAAAAACAATAAAGACAGCTGAGAAATAGCTATGATTTTATGTCATGTAATATTGCGCTTATGGAATGTTAATATCTTTGAAAGATTTTTTTAATTTCCCCTTGATTTTTGAATTGAGATTTGATATCATCTGTTCGAGATTTTGTCGTCCAAAAGGATAGAGGCCGGTACGGATGGATTTTACGGAAAGTTTTTCAAGAAATATTTCTATACATCATGGGAGGTGGTTAGTTTGTCGATGAAGCAATTGGGGATGCGATTGGGAGAGATGATTCTCGTTCTGATCGGTATCAGCTTCATTACGTTTTGTCTGATCATGTTGGCGCCGGGGGATCCGGTTCGGCAGATGATCGCAGGGAACGAGGATATTGTCGTCAGTCAGATTGAAATTGACGCTCTTCGGCATGAATTGGGATTGGATAAGCCGTTTCTTTTGCAATATGCAGATTGGCTCGGACGAGTCTTGCAAGGGAATTTCGGTTTTTCTTTTATGATGAAGAAGCCGGTTATCGATGCGGTGATGGAAGCGCTTCCCGCCTCTGTCATTCTGGCGGTGTCTTCTTCAATTTTTATGCTGGTATTTTCGATTCCACTTGGAATTTATACGGCCGTGAAACAGAATACATGGTTTGATTTTTTGGTTCGCGGATGTACATTTGCCGGAGTTTCCGTACCGAATTTCTGGATGGGGCTTATGCTTCTCTGGATTTTTGCTTTGAAGTTATCTTTTTTCCCCATTGTCGGTGGTTCGATTTCTTTTGAGAATTTGGTTTTGCCGACGTGTACGCTTGGGATTGTTATGGCGTCGAAGTATACGCGCCAGGTGCGGGCGACGGTGTTGGAAGAGCTGCATCAGGATTATGTGATGGGCGCGCGCGCACGCGGATTGTCTGAGAGTCATATCCTTTGGCGTGAAGTTCTTCCCAATGCGCTGCTTCCGCTTGTGACGCTTTTCGGCTTGGCGCTTGGTTCGCTTCTGGGCGGCGCAGCGGTTGTGGAAATTGTATTTTCTTGGCCGGGTCTCGGCTATATGGTCGTGCAGGCGATTACGTATCGTGATTTTCAGACGGTGCAGGCGATTGTTCTGTGGATTGCCTTGATGTATATGATGATTAATTTGGTTGTGGATCTTTCTTACCAACGTCTGGATCCGAGACTTCGGAAGGGAGGGCGCGCGTAATGGAAAGTTTGGTCAAAGGGTTTAAAGAAAATAAATCATTTCGGCTGACGTCGATTTTAGTATTCTTGCTTTTGGCGATTACGGTTTTGGCACCGGTTATTTCTCCTTATGATCCGCTGTCGGCGGTGATGAGGGATGCCAATCAGGCACCGTCTGCCGCGCATCTTTTCGGTACGGATAAGCTGGGGCGCGATGTGCTTTCCCGCATTCTGTATGGAGCCAGTTATTCTTTGACGTCGGTTATTGTGCTTGTCTGCTGCATCTTTATTGTCGGGACGGTGATGGGCGTTCTTTCCGGGTATTTCGGCGGAATCGTGGATACAGTCATCATGCGTATTGCCGATATGATGATTTCTTTCCCGGGCGTTATCTTGGCGATTGCCATTGCCGGGATTTTGGGCGGCTCGCTTGTGAATGCCATGATTGCGCTTACGGCTGTCACGTGGACGAAATATGCCCGGCTTTCCCGTTCTATGGTTTTGAAAATAAAAAGACGGGAATTTGTCGATGCGGCTGTTGTTTCCGGCGGATCTCCTTTGCATATTTTGTGGGTGCATATTCTTCCCAATATTTTGCCGCTTATGGTCATTACGGCGGCGGCCGATGTAGGCGCCATGATGATGGAGCTGGCCGGCCTTTCTTTCTTGGGATTTGGTAGTCAGCCGCCGGCACCGGAATGGGGTCTCATGCTGAATGAAGGTCGCCAGCAATTGCAGACGGCACCGTGGCTCATGTTTTTCCCGGGCTTTTCGATCTTTTTGACCGTTGTTGTTTTCAATTTGTGGGGCGATTCTCTCCGTGATGTCCTTGATCCGAGAAACGAGGGCTGATGGGGGTTGCTATGGCAGCAGATGGAGGCTGTCGGTATATTTTTTATTTTCCATTTCAAGTAACGAAAGGAAGCGTATGTAATGAAACCGATTTATAAGACTTGTGCGATTGTGGCGGCGGCCGCTCTTTTGGGATTTGGCTTGGCTGGCTGCGGAGATTCCGGGAAAACGGCGCAGGGACCGAAGGAGACTCTGACGGTAGGCGTCACGAATTTTGCCGATAGCTTGGAACCGACCGATAATTATTTCGGTTGGCAGGTTATGCGCTACGGCATCGGCGAATGCTTGGTTCATTTTGATGATAAGATGAATGCCGAACCGTGGATTGCCGAAAGCTGGAAAGTTTCCGATGATAAGATGTCTTGGACATTCAAGATTAAAGATATTAAGTTCTCGAACGGCGCTCCGGTCACGGGCGAAGCGGTCAAGAAATCGATTGAGCGTACGTTTGCCAAAGCACCGCGTGCCAAAGCGATGTTTGAACTCGATCACATTGTGGCGGACGGTCAGAATGTGACGATTTATACTACGAAACCGGTCGCAACGCTTCCCGGGATGCTGGGCGACCCGCTCTTCATCATTGTCGATGTAGATTCCGATGGCAAAGTAGATTTTGCAAAGCAGGGTCCTGTCTGCACCGGTCCGTACATGGTGAAATCCTTCTCCAAAGCAAAGACGGAACTTGATGCCAATCCGTACTATTATGATACCGTTCCGTTTAAGCATACAGTCGTCAATACGATTGATGATCCGAATACCCGCGCGATGGCGCTCCAGAAAGGGGAAATCGATGTGGCGGTCAATATCGCTTCCGGTGATATGCAGCTCTTTACCGACACTTCCAAATATACGACATCTGCGATTTCTTCCATTCGTGACGTATTGGCTCGTGTTTCCGTCAAGGAAGGGAAGCCGATGGCCGACAAGAGAGTCCGCAAAGCGCTTCTGCAGTCGCTCGATCGCGAGACCTATTGCAAAGTGCTCCTGAAAGATACCTTTACGCCCGGCGGCCCGCTGCTTCCGCCGTCTGTTGATTTCGGCTTTGATGAACTCAATGCATCCTACCCGGATAAGACGAATGTGGAAAATGCAAAGAAACTCCTTGAGGAAGCCGGTTGGAAAGATACGAACGGCGACGGTTATGTCGATAAAGACGGAAAGAATTTGGAACTTGATTTCATTTTCTATTCCGGTCGTGCAGAACTGCCGCTCTTTGCGGAAGCGACCCAGGCGGATGCGAAGAAAGTCGGCATTAAAGTCAATCTCAAGAATGTCGATTACAACGTTTTGGACGGTATCGGCACGAGCGGCGATTACGATCTCTTGATTTCCAATGTCCTGGCCGAACAGGCAGGCGACCCCGAAGTCTTCATCAATATGTATTGGAAGACCAATGTAAACGGTTCGAATCCGCAGAACGGCTCCGGCTATTCCAATGCGGAATATGATGCCCTTTCTAATCAGCTCGCATCTGAATTCGATACGGCGAAACGCAGAGAAATCATCATCAAGATGGAAAAGATTATCCAGGAAGATGCCGCGACGATTGTCTTCGGATATCCGCAAACGAACATGATTTCCAATAAGTCCGTCAAGAATGCCAACATCAAACCTTGCGACTATTATTGGATCACGAAAGAAATCAGCCCGGCCAAATAATCCGGACGGATATAAAAAATAAACTGTGTTGTGGTCGGTCATGACCGCAGAAGGAGAGATTCATGCTGCTTGAAGTCAAAGACCTGGGAATTGCTTACGGCGACCGGGATCCTATTGTCCGGGGCGTCACATTCAATCTGGACCGGGGGCAAATTTTAGCCATCGTAGGCGAATCGGGCTCAGGGAAAACCACTGTCATTCGTGCGATTCAACACGTGCTGCCCGGCGGCGGTCATATCGCGGAAGGGGAGGTCATCTTTGAGGGAGAAGATACGCAGAAACAGACTCCCGAACTGCATCGCGCCCTCTGCGGAACGGCCGTTTCCATGATTTTCCAAGATAGCGGCGCCATGATGAATCCCATTCGTACGATCGGTACGGAATTTCGGGAATATCTGGCCGTTCATGGGATAAAGGATGAGAAGGAAGCCCATGATCTCATGATTTCCATGATTGAAATGGTGCGCCTCCCGAATCCCGAACATATTTTGGAATGCTATCCGTATGAGCTTTCCGGCGGAATGCGTCAGCGTGTCGGTATCGCGATGGCGATGGCCATGAAGCCCAAGCTCCTCTTGGCCGATGAGCCGACATCGGCTTTGGACGTCACCAATCAGGCGATTGTCGTCAAAGAAATGATGAATGTCCGCGACAAGATGGATACGGCGATTATTATCGTCACGCATAATATGGGGGTCGCGTGCTACATGGCCGATTATGTCATGGTTATGAAACACGGACGCATGGTGGAATACGGGAAGACGGAGGATGTCATTTATCATCCGAAGGAAGAGTACACCCGGATGCTACTGGCGGCGGTTCCCGAAATGGGAGGTGCGAGCGCATGAAAGAATACGGTGAAGAAATTCTTCGCATGGAGGATATTTGCAAGGTCTTCGATTTGGGAGACGGAAAACATCTCACTGCGGCCGATCATGTGACCGTTTCCTTACATAAAGGGGAAACACTGGGCATTGTCGGTGAATCCGGTTCCGGGAAATCGACGCTTGCTAAAATGCTGACGCGTTTGTATTCCATGACGAGTGGGAAGATTATATTTCACGGAAACGATATCACCGATTTGAAAGGGGCGGAACTTCGCGAACATCGAAAATCTATACAAATGGTTTTCCAAGATCCGTCTACAGCTTTCAATCCGAAACAGCGTGTCCGTGAAATCATTTGCGAACCGCTTCAAAATTACGGACTCATTGCCCAAAAAGATGTGGATGCGAAGGCAAAAGAAATGTTGCGTCTTGTCGATTTGCCGGAAGAATTTTCGGATCGCTATCCGAATAACATGTCCGGCGGGCAACGGCAACGTATAGCTATCGCACGTGCGCTTGTTTTAGAGCCGGAAATCATTGTTTGTGATGAAGCGACATCGGCACTGGATGTGTCCGTTCAAAAAACGGTATTGGAACTATTGGCACGGTTGCAGAAGGAAACGCATGTGGCATATCTCTTCATTTGCCACGATTTGGCTCTGGCAAATAGTTTTTGCGATAATATCGTAATCATGCAACATGGCAAAGTCGTCGAGGCTATACATGATCTGCGGGAAGCGAAGGATCCGTATTCCAAGAAACTTTTGGCTTCCGTCTTCACCATTGAGGAAGGGAAAAATAAAGTTCTTCCGGATGAGCTTTTTGCCTAAATTTTTACATAAAGAAACACCTCGCATTCTTGCGGGGTGTTTTTTTGTACGAAAAAAAGTCCTCTCGTTTTTGAGAGGACTTTTCGTTTTGGAGCGGGTGATGGGAATCGAACCCACTACATTCAGCTTGGGAAGCTGACGTTCTACCGATGAACTACACCCGCACGGACGCGATTCGTTTCCGTATCGATTGTGATATTTTACCACAGTTTCCGTATTTTTGCAATGGCGCGGGTGTTTTAGGTTCCTTCGGGGTCTTCACGGTCGGTGGTCTCGTAGAAGAGGGTGAATTGGCCGGCGAAGTACATTTGGACGGTGCCGACGGGGCCGTTTCTGTTTTTGGCGAGGATGACGTCGGTGAGGTTTTTCGCGGAGTCGTCGGCTTGGAGTTCTTTATTGTAGTAAGCCTCGCGGTAGAGGAAAGCGACTTTGTCTGCGTCTTGCTCAAGTGACCCGGATTCGCGAAGATCGGAGAGGAAGGGTCTGTGATCCTGGCGGGCTTCGACGCTTCGGGAGAGCTGGGAGAGGGCGATGACGGGGACGGAAAGTTCACGCGCCAGACCTTTCAGGTTTCTGGAAATATCGGAAATTTCCTGCTGGCGTCCGTCGCTGCCGCGGATGTTTCTGCTTTGCATGAGTTGGAGGTAATCGATGACGATGAGGTCGAGGCCTGTTTCTGCTTTGAGGCGGCGCGCTTTGGAACGGATGTCGGCGACGGTGACGGAGGAGGTGTCGTCGATATAGAGCGGTGCTTCCATGAGGACGCTGGCGGCTTTTGCCAAGTTTTTCCATTCGTCTTGGGTCGTGAGGCGTCCGGTCTGGAGTTTCTGGCTGTCGATTAATGCGGTGGAGCACAGAAGTCTTTGGACGAGCTGGCTTTGCGGCATTTCGAGGGAGAAGAAGGCGACGGGGCGCTTGGCGGCGATGGCGACATTTTTCGCGATATTTAAGGAGAATGCGGTCTTGCCCATGGAGGGGCGTGCGGCGAGGATGACGAAGTCGCCTTTTTGGAGACCGGCGGTGAGGGTATCGAAGGAATGAAATCCGGTGGGAAGACCGGTGATGCCGGATTTATTTTGGAAACGCAGGTTGATTTCGGCGAGTTCTTTTTGGACGGCTTCTCCGATGGGGATGAAATCACCTTTGCGGTCGTCTTTGGAAACTTCGAGGATTTGCCTTTCCGCATCGTCGACGATTTGGAGTGTTTCATCGGCACCGGCATACGCTGCGGAGGCAATGTTATTCGCAGCGTGGATGAGGCGGCGAAGTTTCGATTTATCGGCGACGATTTCCGCATGGCGGCGGATGGCTTTGGGCAAAATGCAATGGGTGGGAAGTTCGTTTACGTAGATCATGCCACCCACATCATCCAGGCGTCCCATGCGGCGCAGTTCTTCGGTGACGGTCAGAATATCGGCTTCGATGCCTTTGTGCGTGAGGGACAGGATGGCATTGAAGATGACGGCGTGCGCTTCGCGGTAGAAGTCGACGGCACGCAAAAGGTCTTCGCCGACGACGACGGCGTCGCGGTCTTGGAGCATGGCGCCCAGGACGGATTGCTCGGCTTCGATGCTCTGCGGCGGCATTTGTCCCACGGAGAGGGCGGCCGCTTCTTCGCGTTTCTCAAATTTTTTATCGGAATTTTTTTCGTATGCCATAGTTGCCTCCGTGAAGCGGTTAAAGATTGAACATAACGGAATATGCGTAAAGCGTATTGGGATTCTTAATATTATATATTATATATCATTTCTTATATATGACTCAATGATGGGGTTTTTGAGGAGGATGCGGAAGAGAATGGGGCCGATGAGACCGACGGCGACGAATTCACCGGCGGCGATGTAGGCCATCGTGAGGATGACGGAAACGGGATCTTGCGGGATTTCCGAAAGATACAGGAGTTCGGCGCCGATGAGGATGCCGTTTGCGATGACAGGGCAGAGCGAGGCCGTGAAAAGGCTGTGGCAAAAGCGCATCGCATAGACGGAGACAAAGGTCGCAAAGGTGCCTACGATAATGTCCGTCACGCCGAAGGGGCTTCCCAAATTGGCGAGAAAGCAGCCGGCGACGAGGCCGGGAATCCGGTTTCCTCCATAGAAAGCAAGCAGCGTCATGCATTCGGAGAGACGGATTTGGATCGGCCCGTAGGAAATGGGGGCGAGCGCGACGGTGAGCGCCGCATAGAGCGCGGCTATCGCGGCATTTAAAAGTAAATGACGAAGAGACAATATGTACTCCTTTTCAAAATTTTATGTGATTTTTGTATTGTACTACGTTTCGGGTGATTCTTCGAGTATATATTCGGCCGTTTTTTTATTTGAGCTGCTCTCGTATTCATAATCATGCCCTTTTCCAAGCACAAAAATATTTCTTTTATTGTAGCAGGATTTTGAATCTGCGACCAGAGGAAAAATCGGGCACTGTGCACTGTAAAAAAGACCGCGGCATGATGACGCCGCGGTCTTTTTTTACAAAAATTATTCTTTTTCTATTTCTTTGCGGAGATCCGCGAGGGACATTTCTTTTTCTTCTTTTTCGGAACCTTTTTCGGAATCTTCGGAAACATCTTCTTCCGTTTCCTCATCTGTCACGTCTTTGTCTTCGATATCGTCCGCGTCTTCGATGTCTTCGTCATCGTAATCGTCGTACTCATCCGCTTCTTCATAGTCATCCTCTTCCGTTTCGACGGGTTTGAGCGGTTTTCCGTCCGGTCCGATGCCGCGGGCCGCCGCGCCGCTGATGTGATAATAGGCATGCTTGAGCACATCTTCCTGCGGAATACGGATGAGACCGGGCAGTTTCTTTTCCAGCTCCTGCCAAAATTCTTCCGACGCTTTCATCAAAATGCGTGAGACGTGATCCGTGTCCGGAATATTGTACACGAGTGACCAGATATCGCGCTTATCCAAGCTGCCGTACATGCGGTACGTTTTTTTGTACGCGAGCGTTTTGATCGGTTCCACTTTGAAATGAAATGTGCCGTCGATAGCGTCGTAAGGAATCCGGAGTTTCCTTACGCGGAAGAGGCTCGAATAGGTGACGACGAGACAGTCGTCGTAAATTTCATACGTGGAGCGTCCGCTGGAAACGCCGGCAATAAAAACGGAAACAATGGCCAGCGTGACAAGATCCAGCCACGGGATACGTCCGGTATTCATCATGTACCGCACGGCCATGAAGAGATAGCCCGCCAAGCAAAATCCGACAATTCCGTACAAATACATATACGTCTTATACGTTTGCGAGCGATCGGTAAAAATCGGTTCGTCGTTCATAAAAAACTCCTTGTGATCCGGCGCACGGTCGGATCGAAATACAAAATTTTCGAATGAAAACGCTGCTATATTTTACTACAAATCGGAATGAATATAAATATATAGTTTTCACCGGCAAATTATAAAGAAATTATAAAGAAAAGAAATTGAGCCGGGCAGAAATATTTCGATAATCAGAAGAGAACAAGGCAAAAAAATAGAGCAGAAAGCTTTATGAATACATTACATTTTTCCTATGAATTGTATTTTTGCAATTTATGAAGAGTAAAAGATTCCCTTAGTAATACAAAAAGA
>CAVHIJ010000004.1:0-7889 GCA_963635945.1 bacterium
TTTGCGTGGAAGAAAGATTGTAGATGTGTGGATGCGCTGATGCGGGAAGACGATGAGACTGTCAGACTATAAGATGTCAGACGCGCGCTCCGCTCGCTCTCCGCTTTCGGCGGCATAAAAAATCATCGCGAAGCGATATATCTTTGCTTTGCACTCTGCACTTCCCCCTTTTCCGTTCTGCATGTTTCCTCACTCTTGAATCTTGCCAAAGGGAGCGGAATTATGATACCATTTATAAAATATAAGAAAAAAATTGACGGAAGGGAATCGGTATGCTTTCTGTATATTTTACGATATTTGTTGTCTTGGCCGTGACGGCGGTTTTTTTCGGCGTTTGTCTGTTTGTTTTCGGGAAGGATGACGGGGCGGCGCCGGTTTCGCATGCGGGCGGGAGGGACCGTGAGAAGGGGAGAAAGACGTCCGGTTTCCCGAATGGGGCTTTTGCGGAGAAAATCCGTGCGCTTTTCAGTGATGTGCCGGCGGATGTCCTTGAGGATCCGCTTCCGGTGTATCGAGATGAGAGTGGCACATCATCGGTGAGCGACGAGACGCGTGTGTATGATTTTTCGAAGGAAATCGGCGCGGCGGAGGTCGTTTCCAAGGAGGAGACGGCGCCTGAGAAGACGGTCGTTTTCGACAGAAGTGCTTTGAAGCAAGAGACGGCGGAGCTTGAAAAGACGGCAATTGTGCCGGTGAAGAAGAAATCGAAGGGGGCGTTTGCCGAGGAAGCTGCGCCGCAGATTATGGATGAGGAGGTCACGCCGGAGGAGCTGGAAGAGTATTTCGTGCGTCATTTCCTGAATCAATACGGAGCGGTGTCTCGCACGGCGTACGATGATACGCGCACGGTGACGCATGATTTAATTTCACGGGCGTCGCGCCTGGTCGGGCGCAAGGCGGCGGATAAGTTGCAGGAGCTCATGGTACGTGAGGCGCTTCAAAATGCGCAGCGCGCGTATGTGATGCTGCCGGATAAGACAATTTTGGGGATTTGCGCGGAAGCTTTCGAGGATGTGCTGATCGGGGAGAAGACGGAAACGCGGGCGACTCTTGCCTACGATGCGTTGAAGGCGCTGCCGCGGATGGATTTGGCGTCTTGTCGGGCGCTGTCGCTGCTTCTTCTTTTCTATTATTCGAGAAATACGGAAAATACGTCGCCGCAGGCGTTTCGCAATTATGCGGAGCGGTATGTGAAGCCGCTCGTTTCCGAATTGCCGGGCGAATACGGCGGGTACCAGCAGCTGGAATATTTACATTGCATTTCTTTGGAAAATAAGGATATGCCTTTCGGGCAGGTTCTGCGCGATTTTTATCCGCTCGTCTTTTCGTATCGGGGCTGCCAATCGCAGGAAATTAAGGCGATTCGGGCGGATTGGCCGCAGGATGCTTTTGTGCCCAGTGTCTATCCGACGTATATGAAACCGGCGGTCATTGATGATGAAATGCTACCGGATTTCTTTGCGCGTTGCGAGATTTCCGAAGAAAATACGCGTACGCTTTTGTCGGCGCTTTTTCATTCGCGGCCGGTCACGTATGACAGAAAGGAAATGGAGCACATTCTGGGCAAGATCGACTCGGCATGGACGGATTTGGCTGAGGCGTGGGATGAGAGTATGCTGCGCCGTGCGTCGCTGACACTGATGGGGATGTATATCGCGCAATTGTATTTGCGTGTGGAAATGAATGAGGATTTCGATTTGTCGCATTGGATTTAAAAAGGAGCGGCTATGGGAATTTTTGAAATTATAGGGCCGGTTATGATCGGGCCGTCAAGCTCGCATACGGCGGGGGCGGCGCGCATCGGTCGTATGGCACGGGAAATTTTGGGCGAGGATGTGGCGGCGGCCGAGATCACGCTTTTCGGCTCTTTTGCGGAAACGGGGAAGGGTCACGGGACGGATAAAGCGCTGGTTGCCGGTCTTTTGGGTTATCTTCCGTCTTCGGATAAAATCAGAAGCGCTTTGGAAACGGCGGAAAAAATGGGGATTCCCATCCGTTTCTCGGTGTCCGATGAGGATATGGGACATCCGAATACGGCGGAAATTCACGTTACGGGAAAGAGCGGCCGCAAGGTCGATATTGTGGGAAGATCTCTCGGCGGCGGGCGCATTTTGGTGACGTCTGTCGACGGTAGTCCGGTGGAAATCACGGGTGAGGAATACACGCTCATGACGAATCACAATGATAAACCGGGTGTCATCGGCAGTGTGTGCCGGATTTTGGCGGCGCATAATATCAATATTTCCAATATGCGCGTTTTCCGGAAGGGGCGCGGGGATGAAGCGGTCATGATTATTCACACGGATGAAAAATTGACGGCGGAGGTGCAGGCCGAGGTCGCTTCTTGTAATGAAAATATTATGCGCGTCATGGCTTTCGATATTATTTGAGATAAAGGAAATCGGAATGAAGGATTATCACAGCATACGGGAAATTTTTGCGGAGGCGGAACGGCTTTCGTGCTCGCCGGGGATTGTGGCGTGTCGTGCGGAAGCGGCGGCGTCGGGGACGTCGTATGAGGAAACATGGGCCAAAATGCGGGGAACTGTCCCCGTTTTCAGACATTCCGTGCGCCGCGGGCTGGCGGATCGGTCAAAATCGCCCAGTGGTATGGTGGGCGGAGATGCGCATGAATTTATGCGTGCGAAGATGAGATTTTTATCTCCGCTTTGTCAACGTGCGGTTGCATTTGCGCTGGCCGTCGCGGAGGCGAATGCGAAAATGTATTGCATCGTGGCGTGCCCGACGGCGGGGTCCTGCGGGATTGTGCCGGCGGTCTTGGCGGCGATCGGTTATGACATTCATCCGACGGATGATGAATATACGCGTGCGCTTTTCACGGCGGGAGCGGTCGGAAAAATCGTCGCGGAAAAAGGCTCTATTGCCGGGGCAGTCGGCGGATGCCAGGCGGAATGCGGTACGGCGATTGCGATGGCGGCGGCTGCCGGGATCGATTTACTCGGCGGTACGACGCGGCAGATGGAAGATGCGATTGCTTTGGGGCTTAAAAATATTTTGGGACTCGTGTGTGATCCGGTGGCGGGCCTCGTCGAAGTGCCCTGTGTGAAGCGAAACGGTTTCGATGCGGTGATTGCCCTTACGGCGATGGAAATGGCTCTTTCGGGGATTCACAGCGTGATTCCGGCCGATGAGGTGATCGAGGCGATGGGACAAATCGGGAAGCTCATTCCGGAATCTTTGCGCGAGACGAGCCGCGCGGGACTTGCGGTGACACCGACGGCGCTTCGCATCGCGGAAGAAATGGAGAAAAAATAAGTCTCCGAATATCGGATTTTCATAACATATGCGATGATGAAAAAGGAGTGATGTTTTATTTCCGAGGAAACGGTACGGACGATTGTCGTGGAGAATTTTCGCGAAGCGACGCATCTTTTAGAAAAAGGAAGCGCATATTTGAAACTCATCGGCGCGCATTACGGTTGCCAAGTGGCCGGGCGCGGCAATGTGATCCGCATCGCAGGCGAGCCGGAAGCGGCGGAAAGAGCCGTGCATATGGTGGAAGAGTTGCTGCGTATGGTGCGCGGGCGGATTGCGCTTTCCGAGCAGCATGTGAAGCAGGCACTTCGCCTCTTTGATGAAGGAAACGAAGGCGTCATGCAAGAGCTTGAGGCGGATACGGTGAATGTGACGAAAAACGGAAGTCCCATCCATCCGAGGACGCCCGGGCAGAAACGGTATGTGGATGCGATTCGCCGCCATTCCATTACATTTGGGGTGGGTCCTGCGGGAACGGGGAAAACGTTTCTGGCGGTGGCTCTCGCAGCCTTTTATTTACGAAATCACGATGTCGAGCGCATCATATTGGTGCGGCCGGCGGTGGAAGCGGGGGAAAAATTGGGTTTCCTTCCGGGGGATTTGCAGGAAAAAGTGAATCCGTATCTGCGCCCTCTTTTCGACGGTCTTTTGGCGATGCTGGGACCGGAGGAATTTTTACATTTGCAGCAAAAAGGAGCCATCGAAGTGGCACCTCTGGCGTATATGCGCGGGCGGACGCTCGAAAAATCATTCGTCATTTTGGATGAAGCGCAAAATACGACAATCGAACAAATTAAAATGTTTCTGACGCGTCTCGGATTTCGTTCGAAAATGGTGGTGAACGGGGATGTGACGCAGATAGATTTGCCGCCGCATGTGCGTTCCGGTTTAGTCGATGCAGTGCGCGTCTTAAAGGACGTGCCGGATATCGCGCAGGTCACATTCGGCGAAGAAGATGTAGTGCGCCACGATCTGGTCGCCGCCATCATTCATGCTTATGAAGAAGACAGAAAGAAACACGGCGCAAGAGCCGAAACGCCCGATTTCAAAGGAGAAAAATATGGAAATCACGATTAATTACAGTGATATGCGTTTCTATCACGAAGAATTGGAAACGCTTGTGCGCTATGTTCTCAATAAAGGTGCAGAATTGCAAAATGTGCCGGTAGATGCGGAAATCAGTGTGCTTATTTGCGACGGGCCGGTGATTCACGAATTGAATAAAGAGTATAGAAATGTCGATGCGCCGACGGATGTGCTGTCTTTTGCATTGAATGAAGGCGATGAAGAAACATTGCCGGAAGAAGCTCTTTGCCTGGGTGATATCGTGATCAATATCGACCGCGCCGCTGAGCAGGCTGAAGAATTCGGGCATAGCCGCGAGCGGGAAATCGCGTTCCTTTCCGTGCATGGTTTCCTTCATATTTTAGGATATGACCATTACGAAGAAGAAGAGAAAAAGGAAATGCGCAAAGCCGAGGAAGATATTTTGTCCGCCTGCGGCCTCACACGCATTGTGAGTGAGGATTGATATGGAAACAAAATTTCATTCCGGTTTCGTTGCTTTGATTGGACGGCCGAATGTGGGAAAATCCACGATGATGAATGCGGTGTTGGGAGAGAAAATTTCCATTGTTTCCGCTCATGCGCAGACGACCCGCAATAAAATCACGGGAGTTTGGAACGGGGAAAATGCGCAGATCGTCTTTTTGGATACGCCGGGGATGCACAAGCCGCAATCGAAGCTTGGCGAAGTGATTCGGAAATCGACGGTGGATGCCTTAGATGAAGTGGATCTCATCGTATTTATGTGCGCATGCGACGATCCACTGGGCGCAGGCGACCGCTACATTTTGAAACTCATCGAGGGGAAGAAAGTTCCTGTTTTCCTTGTCCTTTCGAAAATCGATTTGATTTCAAAAGAAAAACTGATGAAGAAAATCGTGCAATACCGCGATATTTATCCTTTTAAAGAAATCATTCCGGTGTCGTCGGTGACGGGGGATAATTTGGATGCGTTCACGAAATCTATTGTGAAATATTTGCCGGAGGGGCCGAAATATTTCCCAGATGACATGATTACGGATCAGCCGGAGCGTATCATTGCGCAGGAAGTCGTGCGCGAAAAATTGCTGCTTCGCACGCGTGATGAAGTGCCGCATGCCATCGGCGTCTATACGGAAGAGTTTCATGAAAGGGAAAACGGAATGGTCTACATCCGTTGCACCGTCCATGTAGAGCGCGATTCGCAAAAAAAGATTATCATCGGAAAAGACGGCGGTTTGCTCAAAATTGTCGGAAAAGAGGCGCGCGAAGAATTGCAGGGCATCATCGGCGCGCCCGTGTATCTCGATCTGTGGGTGAAAGTCACCCGTGATTGGAAAAATAAAGATTATGTCCTGCGGGAACTCGGTTACAAGGAGAAAAAATAAGATATGGACACAGTGCCCTTAGACACGCAAATCGAATTGGCGGCTCTTTCTTTTGCACTTGCGCTTGTCGCGGCTGCATTGGGACGTTTTTGCAGCATCGCGTACGCATCGTTGGCGCGCGTCAGAAAAAGTTATGTGGAAAACAACGAAGATCAGCCGGATGAGCTCATTGAAAAAATAAAACCTTTTTACAAAGATCCCACGAAAACGCTGGCGGGCGTGCAATTTGCGGGCGTCTTGGCGGCGGCGTTTTTTGTGCTTTTTATCGGGGAAACGGGAAACGTCTTTCGCGATATCGTGGAAATGGAAGGATGGATCGAAATCATCGCCGAATGGATTTTCTATTCTGTAGCGATGTTTTTGTACTGGATTTTCGCTATTCGCATTCCGGGCGATGCGGCGCTTGTGTTTCCTTTACAGAGCATTGCAGACCATGCGTGGGGATTGCGCCATATCGGGATAATTTTCGCGCCTTTCACGTCGGCGGGGCTTTGGATTATCAAAAAATGTCTGCGTCTTATGAAGATTCCGTATACGAACGAAGTCGAATTCACGTATTCGGAAGATGAAATCAGAAACATCGTGGAGGAAAGTCACCGCGGCGGAAAACTTTCCGCCTTGGAAAATTTCCTTTTGAAAAATTCCTTCGACTTCTTTGATTTGCTCGCGGTCGATGTCATGATCCCGCGTAGCGAAATGACGTGTCTTTACTATGAGGACAGCGTGGAAGAAATGCGGGAT
Source organism: bacterium (assembly GCA_963635945.1). GTDB lineage: Bacteria > Bacillota > Negativicutes > Veillonellales > Dialisteraceae > UBA1822. The sequence continues at coordinate 6,450 of CAVHIJ010000004.1, forward strand.
GTCATTTCCAAATCACATCACACGCGCTACCCCGTGTGCACGGACGATAAGGACAACATTATTGGTTTCATTCACGTGAAAGATTTCTTCGAGAATCTGCATCTGGGCAAGAATAACATCAAAAATATTATGCGCAATATTCTCGTCGTGCCGGAAGTGATGCCGGCATCGAAATTATTGCAGCTCATGCGTACGAAGCGCATTTATTTTGCGGTAGTCGTCGATGAATACGGGGTGACGGCGGGGCTTGTCACTCTCGAAGATATCATGGAAGAGCTTGTGGGTGAGATTCAGCAGGAAAAAGCTACGAATCCTGATTCCGTCGTGCGGTATGACGACGGCAGTTTTGAATTCGACGGCATGGTTATTTTGGACGATGTGGAAGATTTGCTTGATATCGAATTTACGGAAGAAGGCGGCGCCAATACTATCGGCGGTTATGTCTTTTCCGCATTGGAACGCATTCCGAAAGCGGGCGATGCGGTCGAATACGCCGGCTGGATGTTTCGCGTGCTGAAAATGGACGGTTTCCGCGTGACGCGCGTCAAAGCGGAGAAGAAAAAGGCGGAAATGGAAGAGAGCGCAGAGGAGGAAACGTGAAACCGAGACTTGTCACCGGCACGGGTGTCGTTCTCAGAGTCGGAAAAGCCGGAGAGGGCGGACGCCTGCTTCGGCTTTTTTCGGCGACGGAGGGGCAGATTTCTTGCTTTGTGAGCAAGGGGACGCTCAAAAAATACGGCCCGGGATTTTTGTTTCCGTATGCGCATCTTCGCTATACGCTTGCGGTATCGCCTGAAAGCCGGATGCTCGTGCAATACGAGGGGCGCCTTTTGCTCGATATGACGTCGAAATCGTACGAAGAAATCGCGCAATGGTACTACGCGGCGGAAATCGCGATGATTGCGTTTCCGGAAGGGACGGCCGATGAGGATGTCTTTTATGCGCTGGAAACGGCGGCCGCGGAAGCTTCTCGAAAAAATCCGACGCTCGTTTCTTTTATTCTGGCGATTCGTCTTTTAGTTCTTGCGGGTTTTGATCCGGCGGAAGAAGATCCGATGCAAAGCTACGGCCTTTCGGAAGAGGCACGGGCGCTTCTCCTCGCCTTTCGCCGCTACGACGGGAGAGGGACTCTCTCTGTCCCCGTGACGAAAGGAGCCTTCCGCGCCTGCGTCGAATACATAGACGCTTTCGCCGAGCGCACGGCGGGACTGGAGATGAAGACGAAGGGAGCGTTCTTGGCAATTAGCAATTAGCAATGAGCAATGAGCAATGAGCAATTAGCAATTCAGGCGTCGCCTGCGGCGAATTCTGTTGTAATCGGCGCGAAGCGCCTCGCCGGCTTTGCCGGCATAAAACAGGATTTGTCGCGGAGCGACACCGCTTGGCTATGCATTGTGCACTGTGCACTGTGCACTTTTAAAACAGGAATATGCGCATAGC
>CAVHIJ010000004.1:7925-21331 GCA_963635945.1 bacterium
ACTGTGCACTGTGCACTGTGCACTTTTAAAACAGGAATATGCGCATAGCGCATCCACGCATGACGCATCAACACTTTTGTCCCATGCCTGATATTTGCACAAATGTGGCACCGGATTTTTTCAAACATAAGGAGGAACTATGGAACGGTGGGATCGGTTTCGGGCGGATCGGCGCGTACTTTGGCTTTTCGGTGCGCTTTTTGTGCTGCTTGTCGGTCTCGGCGGTTTCATCTATCATGAAACGTCGCGGGAGCCTGCGATGACGGTCGTAAAAAATACGGCGGCGGAGGAGCGTGAAAATGCGCCGCGGATTTTCGTCTATGTGGCCGGCGCAGTGAAAAATCCCGGCGTCTACGAAATGCCGGCGGAATCGCGCGTGTATGAAGCGGTCGCCGCAGCGGGCGGTTTCCTTCCTTATGCGGAGGAGGAAACAGTGGAAATGGCCGGTTTCCTTCAAGACGGTATGAGCGTCTACGTGCCGCTTGCGCCGGAGCGCACGGAACCTTCGGTGCCCGGGGAAACGCGCGTCAATATCAATACGGCGTCTCTTTTGGAGCTGCGCTCGCTGCCGGGTATCGGGGAAGTGACGGCCGCAAAAATCGTGGAGTGGCGTGAAAAACATGGCGGTTTCAAAAAAGCGGAAGATTTAATGGAAGTGCCGTCCATCGGGCAAGGTCGTTTCGCGAAATTGGCGGATCGGATCACGGTATGAACGGGCGATATTTACTCCTGTGGGCGACGCTTGCGTTCGTCTGCGGAATCGGTTTCGGGAAGGAGACGGCGTTTCCTTTTTTTATGACGGCCGGGAGCTGTATTTTATGCGGCGCCGGGTCGTTTTTTTGCATGCGCATGAAAGGGGCGCGCGCCGCATTTTTGTGCATGATTTTCGCGCTGCTTTTTGCCGGGATGCTGCGGATGGATTTGGCGGAAACGGTGTGGCGCGCAAATTCTCACGGCATGATCGGGACGGAGGGGACTTTTACCGTCGTGACGTCGGGAGAAGGGCTTGTCGGGGACGGATACATTCGCTCGCCCGTGAAACTTTTCTCCGTGACGTTTTCGGATGGGGAAGAACGAAATCTCACCGGCGATGCGTATTTGTATGTGCCGGAGGGAAAGGAAATTCCGGCTCCGGATCTGCGAATAGAGGCGATGGGCGAGCTTTCGGGTTTTCGTTTTTACAAAAATCCCGGGAAACCGGATTGGGAGAGCCGCTATGAAGATGAAAATCGCATCGGGCGGCTGTACACGCAAAGTCCGGCGGATGTGAAAGTTATCGGGACGGCGGATGAGTTTCCGTTGACGCGTGCGGCGTATTCCGTGCGGGAAACCATTCGCGAAAAATTTTCGGCGTATGTCGATACGGCGCGGCTTTCGCTTTTGATGACTCTTCTTTTCGGCGGCAATTATACGGAGCTTCCGGCGGGTGTTTTGGATTCTTTCACGACGACGGGACTCGTGCATATTTTGTCTGTTTCCGGTTCGCATATGGCGCTCCTTTTCGGATTTTGTGTGCTTGCGGGGAAATGGTTCGGGTTGCCTGACCGCACGACGATGGGGTTTTCGCTTGTCTTGATGGTGTGCTATGCGGCGCTCGCGGGATTTGTGGCGCCCGTCGTGCGCGCGGCTTTTATGGGGGCGCTCGCCGTCACGGCTCTTTTATTCGGTCGCGATAAGGAAGGCATTCTTCTTTTGGCGGCGACGGTTTTCGTGATGACTGCTTTCGATCCGTATTATCTTTTCGATGTGAGTTTCCAATTGTCCGTTTTAGCGTCGGCGGGGCTTTTACTCTATTACAAAAATGCGGCGGCGTGGCTTTCGGCGCATCGCGTTCCGAAAAAATTATCGGAAGGCATCGCACTCGCCTTTTCCGCGCAGGTTTTGACGGTGCCGGTCGTGCTCTATGATTTTCATCGGTTTCCCGTCTATTTCCTGCCGTCGAATTTATTTGTGGCGCCTCTTTTGGAAACGGTCATTCTCTTGGGACTTGCGTCTTCTGTCATTATTTTCGTCTTTGCGCCGTTTGCCGGCGGTCTCCTTTTCGTCACGGATTATTTTCTCTGGGCGGCGATGCGCCTTAATTTTTGTTTATCCGGTTTGCCGGGCTCGGTGCTGTATTTGGGCGCGATGAGCACGGAATGGATGATTTTTTATTACGCGGCGGTGCTCGCGTGGCCGGCGGGATTATATCGAAAAAAATATGTGCCGGCGGGATTTTTGTGCGCGGGCGTATTGCTTTTCGCTTTCGGTCTGTGGCGGATGCCGGAGAAAATTTTTATTGTGCCGGATTTAGGAAACGCAAAAGGTGCGGCGCTTTCCGCAGACGCCGGGACAATTTTGTATTATAAAGATAGCGGCGCGCCGGGAAATGCGGGCGGGCGCGAATTGCTTTCCGTCCTGGGCTATTACGGTATTTTTTCGGCCGATGTGATGGTTCTTGATATGTCGGACGGCGCCGGCGTTTCTGCCTTTGCGCTCGACATGCCGATTCGCCACATTTTCATCCGCAAAGAAAAAGCGGCGCGGGCGGCGGAATTTTTGCGTGCGCATCCGGAGGCCGAAATCGCATATTTTCCGAAAGACGGCATTATGCTTTCGGACGGGACGAAAATTTCCGCGAGCGGCGGCGATGTCGTCATTCGAAGCGATGCTTGCGGTTTCTATTTTGACGGCGGCGCTCCGACGGCCGTTTCCGGGCTCGGACAGATCGATTTTTGGATGGGCGGAAGTCAACCGTTTCTTTCCGGGGTGAATGGTGATAAAATGAATACGATTTCTCCTACTCGGTATGTGTACACGGGCGGCCGCGGTGAAGCGGCGGGGGAGGATCGCGATTTCTTTTCTTTGCATGATGTGAAAGTATTTGATGTCGGAAATGACGGCATGGCGGCGTTTGGTCTGGTGCGCGGGGAGTGGGTGAATCTGTGACGGTAAAGCAAAAAAACGTGTGGATCGTACATGGCGAAGATGCCGTGCTCGTCCAAGAGAAAAAAACGGAATTGCTCACGCGTTATTTTAAAGGAAACGTGCCGGAGCCGACGATTTTGGAGCCGGGGGCGTCTGTGGCGGATTATCGCTATGCATTGGGCGGGCTGTCCCTTTTTTCAACGCAGACGGCCGTCGTCGGGAATGCGCCGTATTTTTTGAAACGTGCGCTTCGCAAAGAGGATGAAGATATTTTTCCGACGTTTCTGGCCGAATTGAAAGAAATTTCGGAAGACATTTTCGTCGTCATCGTATGCGAAGGGAAACCGGATAAACGTTTCAAGGCGGTGAAAGAGCTTTTTAAAATCGCGTCCGATTTGGAATGTCCGCTTTTGAAACCGGAAGCGGGTGTCGAGCTCATGGACATGCGTCTTTCCGAAGAGGGGAAAAGGCTGACGCCGGAGGCGCGTGCATTTTTGACGGATGTGCTGGGTTCGTGGTCGCAGCTTTCGAGGCCCTTTCTGATGACGGAATGTGAAAAACTGGTCTTGATGGCCGGAGATGAGCGCGATATTTCAAAAGAACTTTTGGAAACGGCGCTCCCGGATTATATGGATCGCGGCGTTTTCCGCTTTACGGAGCAGCTTTTGGCGCGCGATGCGGCGGCGGTTATTGATGCGGCCGATCACGTCTTTACGGATACGGATTCCATTTTGAAAAATACGGGATTCATTGCATCGAAGTTTCGTCAAATTAAAATGCTCAAGGAAATGAATCGCATGCATGTGCCCGTTTCCGAAAAAATGAAAATTTTGGCGCCCAGGGGTGCCTGGCAATTGCGCGCGCTCGAAGCGGAGGCAAAGCTTGTCTCCGAAAAGGAAGCGTCCGATTTTTTGGAAGATATTTTCCGTGTGCAATATGCGGCGCGGCGCGGCGTCGATACGGAAATCAAGGATATTTTGCTGCGTTTCTGCCTGAAAAAGAAGGCATAAAATATAAAGATAAATCGGTGAGGAGTCTTTTCAATGAAAAAATCATGGTTGGCGGGAGCTGTATTGGCAGTCGGTGTGATCGGGTTCGTCGGGGCGCCGTATCTCATTAACGGGACGAGCGGTATGCTGCACGGTCTTTCGGTGGATGGGACAGTCGTTTCCGGTATGAGCCGCGCCGAATTGGTCGCTCTTTTGTCGGAGAAAAATAAAAAAACGGCGCAAAAATCGCTGCCTCTCACGTATAAAACTGTGAAGGAAATGTGGTCTTTTAAGGATCTTTCCGTCGGCATCGACGCGGAGAAGGAGGCGGACCGCCTTATGAAATTGGGGCGGAGCGGAAATTTCTTCGAAGATTTGGAAGTGCAATGGCGCGTGCTCCTTTCCGGCGGGAAAGAGGATTTGGCGGTGACGTACAATAAAAATGCGCTCGTCGCAAAGGTCGCCGATGTGGTGAAGCGGTATTCGACGCCGCCCGAAGAGCCGCGTCCTGTTATCGGCGGCGACGGCATCGTGAAATTCAACGGGGGGAAACCGTATCTCAAAATCGATGCGAAAAAATTGACGGAGGCCGCGGAAAAATATATTTTAGGCCGCAGCGAGGGTGATGTCGCAATTCCCGTCGCCGAAGAAAAATTCACGGCCGTTTCCGCCGAGCTTACGAAGGATATCAATCGCGTGCTCGGCGTCTACACGACGTATTTCGGCGGTTCGGAAAATCGCTGCGCCAATATCGCACATGCGGCGTTGATGATTGATGCGAAAATCCTGAAACCGGGCGAAGATTTTTCTTTCAATGCCACGACGGGACTTCGCACTCGTGAAAACGGATATTTGGATGCGCCCGTTTTTTTGGAAGGGAAATTGGTGCCCGATGCGGGCGGCGGCGTCTGTCAGGTGAGCTCTACGCTTTTTGCGGCCGTGCTCCGCGCGGGGCTTGCCGTCACGACGCGCACCTGCCATTTCGCACCGGTCGCTTACATTCCCATCGGGCAGGATGCGACGGTCGCGGATAATTATCTGGACTTCTGTTTCCTTAATCATTTAAAGAAACCCGTGTACATCCATACCGTGTATGAGCCGGGCGCCATTACGGCGTACATTTTGGGAAATGAAGTCGATGTGCCGACGGAAGCTTCCGTGTATGAAGTGTCTTGTGAGACGCTTCCGAATAAAAAAGTATTTAAGACGGATGCGGCGCAGGCCGAAGCGGTCGTGCATGAAGAAGGAAATTTGGGGTACGACGTCACGGTCTGCCAAAGCGTTTCCTGGGCGGACGGACGCACGTACCACGATTCTTTCCGTTCCGTCTACGAAGCGGTGGATGATGTCTATATTTATAAAGATGCGGCGAAAATGAAAGAGGCCGAAGATAAAGCGCTGGGACGGAAACCGGCGCCCGAGAAGGGAAAAGAGAAGAAAGAAAACGCGGAAACGAAAGCCCTGCAGCCGCCTGCACCGCCCGTTTCCCCCACACAAAAGGAACAAAGCCGATAAAAGATCATCGGAGGAAATCATATGTCGAAATATCGTCTGAAATGCAGGACGGAAAGCGGCCCCGTCACTTTAATGGAAATCGATACGGAAAGCCGTGCCATGTATATTCAAGCCGAGAACGGAGAGGCAGCCCTTTCCGTTCTTTTGGGCATGGGAGAAGGGCTGGCCGCCGCGGATGAAATTTACATCAATGGGGAAGATGTCTCGGAAAAAGTGCATGCCGTGCGTCCTTTCGTCCCGATGGAAACGGTGACGCCCGCGATACCCGAGCCGGAGGAGCCCGTTTCACAAAGTGTTCCCTCTTTTGCAATGCCCGCAGAATTGCCGTGCCTTGCCGATGTCCTTCCGAAAGAAGCTTTGACGCCGCGCGAAAAAGTGTCCGACAAAAAATGGAACGGGATTTTAATCGGCCGTTCTCATATTAAAGGAGAGCCAGTCGAAATTTCATCTCTGCGCGAGGAAGGGGACGGCGTTGTCATCGAAGGGACGCTCGTTTCCTACGATACGCGCGAACTTCGCGACGGAAAGAAACTGTACATTTTCCGCGTCGCCGATGACACGAATGGTATCGGCTGCAAGAAATTTTCGGATTCCGCCGAGGAAAGCGCTCTTTTGGATGCGCATCTCAAAGAGGGGAAAACTGTCAAAATCCGCGGAAATTTGCGCCTCGATTCGTACAGCGGCCGCCTCACTTTGAATATCAATCAAATGGAAGAGGGCGAGGTAAAAGTTATTGAGCACAATGACGATGCCGAAGAGGTGCGTGTCGAGCTCCATTTGCATACGAAGATGAGTTTGGACGGGCTTATCGATGCGGAATCGGCCGTGAAAACGGCGGCACAATGGAGTGCACCCGCCATTGCGATTACGGATCACGGCGTGATTCAGACGTTTCCGAAATTGCAGGAATATGCGCAAAAATATAAAGAAAAAATTATTTACGGCATGGAAGGGTACATGATTGAGACCATTCCGGAGGATATCGATACCGATCGCCAAAAATACAGTCACATCATTATTTTGGCGAAAAATATGACGGGGCTTCACAATTTGTACCGCCTCGTCACGTTTTCCTGCCTGAATTTCTATAAGAAACGTCCGCTCATTCCCAAGCCGCTTTTGGAGGAAATGCACGAAGGGCTCATTTACGGTTCCGCCTGCGTTATGGGCGAATTTTACCGCGCCGTGCTCGATGGGAAAAGCGATGAAGAATTGGAAAAAATCGCAAAATTCTACGATTATTTGGAAGTGCAGCCGCTCGGAAACAATGAATTTTTGCTGACGGACGACAGTCATCCGGATGTGAAGACGATCGAAGATTTACAAAACCACAATCGGAAAATCATCGAAATCGCGGATCGCGTCGGGATTCCCTGCTGCGCTACATCGGATGCGCATTTCCTTTTCGAAGAAGATCGTATCAATCGCGACATTTTACTCGCCAAATGGGTGAAACCGGGCAAGGACGATTCGCATCCGCCCGTATTTGTCCGCACGACGAAAGAAATGCTGGATGAATTTTCCTATTTGCCGCCCGAAAAAGCGTATGAAGTCGTCGTGACGAATACGCGAAAAATCGCCGCCGAATGCGAATGGATAGAGCCGCTGGCGGAAGAAGAAAAATCTTACAATCCGAAAATTACGGGCGCCGATGATGCGCTGGTTGAAATGTGTTATGCCAATGCGCGCGCCATTTACGGCGAAAACTTGCCGGAGATCGTGGAAGCGCGCCTCAAACAGGAGCTCACGCCCATTATCCGCTACGGGTACGGCGTCCTTTATTACATTGCACACAAACTCGTCAAGCATTCCAATGATCGCGGCTATCTCGTCGGCTCGCGCGGTTCCGTCGGTTCCTCTTTTGTCGCGGCTATGGCCGGCATCACGGAAGTGAATCCGCTGGCGCCGCATTATGTCTGTCCGCATTGCCATTGGACCGAATTTTATACGGACGGCTCCGTCGGCGGCGGTTTTGATTTGCCGGACCGTCCCTGCCCGCATTGCGGCACGCCCTTGCAGAAAAACGGGCACAATATCCCGTTTGCCGTATTCCTCGGTTTCGACGGCGATAAAGTCCCCGATATCGACCTCAATTTCTCCTCCGGTGATGACCAAGGCGATGCGCATAAATATACGGAAGAACTTTTCGGACGCGACAATGTATTCCGCGCGGGAACCATTTCCGGTTTGCAGGAAAAGAATGCGTACGGTGTCGCGAAAAAATATGCGGAAGTCATGGGGCTTTCCTGCAACGATATTTATTTGGAAAAAATCGCCGGCGGCGTCATCGGCGTCAAGACGAATACCGGTCAGCACCCGGCGGGCATCATGGTCTGCCCTCGCGACATGGACATTCACAATTTCACACCGCTCCAATATTCTGCCGATAAAAAATATGAAAAAGACGAAACGGGGACCCGCAAGCCCGGCACAATTACCACTCATTTCGATTACCATTCCATTTCCGGGCGCATGCTGAAACTCGATATACTCGGGCACGATGACCCGAAAGTCATCCGCATGCTGCAGGATATTACGCATGTCGATCCGATGAAAATTCCTTTCGACGACCCGGAGACCGTTTCCATTTTCGGCAGCACCGAAGCGCTCGGCTATACGCCCGATGAATTGGCGAAAATCATAGGAAACAAAGGAAACACCGTCGGCAGCATCGGTCTTCCCGAATACGGCACGCTCTTCGTCCGCAAAATGCTCGAAGATACGAAACCGAAAAATTTCTCCGAGCTCGTCCGCATTTCCGGCTTTTCCCACGGCACGAATGTGTGGGTCGGAAATGCGCAAGATCTCATCAAAAACGGCACGGTGAAACTTGAAGAAGCCATTTCCACGCGCGACGATATCATGAACTATTTGATGGAGCACGGCGTGGAGCCGCTCACCTCTTTCAAAACGATGGAAAATGTCCGTAAAGGGAAGGGGCTCGAAAAAGGAAATTCGCACAATGAAGAAGAAATCCGTGCCGCGAAAGTGCCGGAATGGTTCATCGATTCCTGTAAAAAAATATCCTATCTGTTCCCACGTGCGCACGCCGTCGCCTACGTTATGATGGCTTTCCGCATCGCGTGGTTCAAAATCAATTACCCGCTCGCTTTTTACGCATCCTATTTCACGATACGCGCAGAAGGAAAATTCAATGCCGCAGTGAATCTCAAAGGCCTCGCCGCGCAAAAAGCGGAGCTTGCTCGCGTGAATACGGCGGATAATCCGACAGATGTCGACAAAAAGAACGCCGTCGTCACGGAAGTCTGCGCGGAAATGTATTTGCGTCATTTCGAATTTTTGCCGATCAGTCTCGAAGATTCCAGCGCGACGGAGTTTATCATAAAAGGCGATAAATTGCTTCCGCCGTTCAATTGCATCCCCGCTATGGGAAATACGGTCGCAAAATCTCTCGTCGCCGCTCGCGATGAAGCGCCTTTTACATCGAAAGAAGATTTGAAGAAACGCGCGAAAGTCTCGCAGACAATCGTGGAAACGATGGATGCCCTCGGCATTCTGAAAGGGCTGCCGGAAGAAGAACAAATGAATTTATTCGGATTCTGAAAATTTCGAGCATGAGGCAAAAGTGTTGATGCGTCATGCGTTGATGCGATTGGGATGCGCTTTGCGCATATTCCTGTTTCTTTGCACTGAAAAAGAGGCTCTGAAAATGTGTGCTCGCATTTTCAAAGCCTCTTTGTTTTATTGGCGGAAGGGATGGGATTCGAACCCATGGACCCCGCGAAGAGTCGACGGTTTTCAAGACCGCTTCCTTAAACCGCTCGGACACCCTTCCTCGTGACGCGTTTCATTATATCACAAAGTATCCGTTTTTGACAGACGACGCCGCGCTTTTCCGAGCTTTTGCGAAATTCTTGTAAACGTGTGCGCATCGTGATATACTGCATAATAATAATAATGGAATAAAAAGTTTCCGAAAAGGAGAAAAAATTGGATATATACGGAAAGTATCGCGCGGGCCTTTCCTCCGTCATGGAGAATACGGCCGCGCAGATCGAAAGTTTCAACGGAGAGGACCGCATTTTCGAGCATGTGTTGTATCGACTGAAAAGTGATGAAAGCATGGCGGAGAAACTGGCGCGAAAAGGCTTTCCCGTGACGGCCGATGCCGCTGTGACAGATGTGCGCGATGCGGTCGGGTTTCGCATCGTGTGCCGTTTCATAGATGATATTTATGAAAATATCGAAAAAATCCGCTGCCTGCCCGGTGTCACGGTTGTCGCGGAAAAAGATTATGTGAAACATGTGAAACCGAACGGTTATCGCAGTTATCACATGATTTTGGATGTGGAGGCGCCCGGCGATTCGGCGCGCGGTCATTATTTCATAGAAGTGCAGATTCGGACGATTGCGATGGATTCGTGGGCGGCGCTGGAGCATGAAATGAAATATAAGCACAAGGTGGAAAATGCGGAATTAATCGGGCGTGAACTCAAGCGCTGCGCCGATGAATTGGCGTCCTGTGATGTCTCGATGCAAACGATTCGAAATTTAATTCGGAAGGGATAACAGCATGAAAATATTACTCGCAGAGGATGAAAAAGCATTATCGGATGCGGAATGTGCGGTGCTGCGACATTTCAATTACGAAGTCGATCCGGCTTACGACGGGGAAGCGGCGTGGGAAAAAGCATCGTCGGGCGCGTATGATCTCATCATTTTGGATATCATGATGCCGAAAGCGGACGGTATTTCCGTCCTGAAAAAAATTCGGGAAACGGGGGATGTGACGCCCGTCATCATGCTGACGGCGAAAACGGAATTGGACGATTGCATCACGGGTCTCGATGCGGGGGCGGACGATTATCTCACGAAACCTTTTGCAATGGGCGAACTTTTGGCGCGCATCCGGTCGCTTGTGCGGCGCGCCGGCGAATTTACGCAAAAGGAGCTTACGGTGGGCGATGTGACATTCGATTTGGAAGAATCGGAGCTTTCCGCGAAAAATTCCGTGCGTCTCGGCAGCAAAGAGGCAAAATTTATGCGTTTCCTCATGATGAATGCGGGAAAAGAATTGGAAACAGAGGAAATTCTGCGCCGCGTATGGGATGACGAGCCGGGCATTTCCGCGGAGATTGTCTGGATGTACGTTTCCTTTTTGAGAGAAAAATTGGCGGCCGTCGGTGCCGTGACGGAAATTCGGGGCGAAAAGGACGGGCCTTTTGTGCTCGCGGGTGGCTGATATGGATGCGATGATCAAATCTCTTCATCGGAAATTTATCGCGGTCGCGACGGCGGCGGTTTTCCTCATTGTGGCAGTCGCCATCGGCGTCATCCACGGGATGCTTCATTTTATGTTGATGGAAGAAAATCATTCCGTGCTGGATCATTTGGTGCAAAATAACGGTGTCCTGAGCGAAGAGAAGCGCCCCGTCGGCGAAGGCTGGCTTCTGGATGACGATTGGTCCGGAAATGTGCCGGAATTTTATTATCAAATTCGTTATTTCTCCGTACTTCTCGATGCGGAGGGCACGGCGAAAGTCGTCAATGTGAATCACATTTCGGCATTCGATGCGAAAAGTGCATTGGAAACGGCGCTCAAAGCGTCGCGTTCGGGCGATGAGGAAGGATATTTCGAAAAGGGAAAAGCGCATTACGTTTATCGCGTCGCGCCATCGGGCGATGATGTGCTCGTCGTCATTTTGGATTGCACGCGTGATGTGCGGGCGCTGCAGACCGCGCTCAAATATGAAGCGCTTTTCGGGCTCGGCTGCGTGCTTCTCTTCGTCGGCGTCATGACGATTTTTTCTAAGCGCGCGATGGCGCCTTTCATTCAAAATGCGGAAAATCAGAAACGTTTTATTACGAACGCCGGCCATGAGCTCAAGACGCCGGTCGCGATTATTTCGGCCAATGCGGAAGCGCTGGAACTCATTGGCGGTAAGAATGAATGGACGGGCAATATTTTGAAACAGGTGCGCCGCTTGACGCTTCTCATTAATGATTTGATTATGCTTTCGAAAGTGGGGGAAACGTCTCCCAAAGATATCGTGCTCGTCGATACGGATATGACGAATACGGTTTCTCAGGGTGCGGAAGGTTTCCTTTCTTTAATCGAAGGGGACGGGAAACATTTGGAAACGGACATCGCGGAGAATGTCACGGCGAAAGCGGAGCCGAAATTTTTGGCGGAGCTCATTAATATTCTTCTCGACAATGCGGCGAAATATTGCGATGACGCGGGGACGATTCGTGTCGTGCTTTCCAAAAAGAAAAACGGAAAAGGCGCCGTGCTGGACGTGTCCAATACGTACGCGGCCGGGAAGGGCGTCGATTACAGTCGTTTCTTCGAGCGTTTCTATCGCGGCGATTCTTCGCACAATAGCGAAAAAGCCGGCTACGGCATCGGCCTTTCCATGGCGGCGGACATGGTGAAACTGATGCACGGACGGATTGAGGTGTTGTATGCGGATGAGACGATCACGTTTCGCGTAACAATGTAGAAATCGGGCATGGGGCATGGGGGATGCCTGCTTTGTGTAATTTTATTTTTTCAATACCGTTTCATCCAGCAGAAGCCCGTCTGTGCGATAGGTGCGGAGGGTCAGAGTGTGCGCATCCGCTTCCATCATGAGGAAATTATCCGTTTCCGGCTGCGGCGCGACAGTGACATCGAGTGCGTGATCCGTCCAAAGATTCGGATACCGGACGTCACCGGCAAGGCCTGTCAAAATGTAGAGCGGGCCGGTGTCATCCCGCGAGAAGTTTTTGATATGCCCGCGATTTCGGTACGTGTGAAGATGTGCGGAGAGGACGAGATCGGCACCGGCTTTTTCGATGACGGGCATGAAAGATATGCCTTCACCGGAAAAGCCTTCTTTGCGCTCCGGGCGCGCGGCAATGCGGTACTGCAGGGGATCGCGGTGCATGAGGACGACACGCCAGGTTTTTTTCGTTTGCGCTAAATCGCGCGCCAGCCATTCTTTTTGCGCCGTTTCCAAATTCGGATACATATCTCCGATTTCCGGCATGTCCGTATTGAGCACGGCAAAATGGACGGGGCCCCAATCAAAAGACCAAAACATTTCGGGTAGCGCCGCATCGCCGTTTTGCGGGAGGGAAAAATGCGCAAGGAAACGCGTGGGATTGCATGCTTTCCAATCGAGGGAATATGCTTCGTGATTACCCATGAGCGGTGCGACGGGAATGTTTTTGAGCGCGGGCACGGCGGCGAACCAGCGTTGCCACTGCGACTCATCGTCCCCGTTATCGACCAGATCGCCCATCATAATGAAGAATTCGGCATCGGGAAGTGCTTTAAATCCTTTTTCCGCTGTGTCTTTCCAGACATTGTAATCGGCCGATTGAGAATCGGGAAAAATGAGCGCCGAAAAATGTTCTTCGCGCGCCGTATGAAGCGGCATCCAAGCGGAAACGGAATCTCCCGTACGTGTCCGATATTCATAGACCGTATTCGGCGCAAGATTTGCGAGTGTCACTTCATAAATATAGCTGCCCGATTGCCCTTTTGAGCCTTCGAGAAATCGAGAGGCGGCGGGAAAGGATGAAATGTTTTTTTCGCCCTTTTTCCGAATTTCCACGGTTGCCGGGACTTCTTGGGGAAGCTGCCACATGATCGTGCGAGCGCTCCCATTATCGGCGGCGACGACCTGACGGACGGAAAGCGGTGTCATCGTCTCGCGGACGGCATCGGTCGCTTTTGTGCCGCAGCCGGTGAGAGCGGCGGAAAAAAGCGCCGCGCCCAAAGAGAGAAGGAGTAATTTTCGTTTCATATTATCCTTTCACGGCTTTTTTTACCCGGGCGCAAATCGCATCATCGGAGGCGATTTGCGTGCGGCCTTTGAAACGGATGTCCAGGGTATCGCATACGGTCCCTTTGCAAAGTGCTTTGAAATCGCGCTCGGCTTCGGCCGGTTTCCCGCCGTTTGTGAGAAAAAGAAATACTTTTTTCCCGGAAAGATCGTATGTTTCCAAAAATGATTTCATGGCCGGTGCCACGGTGAACCACCAAAC
>CAVHIJ010000004.1:21341-23752 GCA_963635945.1 bacterium
ACCAAACGGGCGTACCGATGAAAAGAATATCGTAATCTTTCGGATTTTTTTCAAGCGGCAAAATTTCCGGTCTTGCGTTTTTGAATTTTTCGAGGCCGCCCTGCAAAATCGCGCCCGCATACGAGGACGAATACGTGCGCTTCGTTTTTATTTCGGTGATGTCGCCGCCGACGGTTTCATGAATGAGGTTCGCGACTTTTTTCGTATTTCCGGAACGGGAAAAATATACGGTCAGAATTTTTGCTTCCATTTTTAAGTCTCCTTATTTGAAATGACGAAAAAAGAAACGGAACTTTTCGTCAAGCTTTATTATACACGTCTTTGGCCAGACGGAAAGCGGCCCAGGCTTTCGGCCAGCCGGCATAGAAGGCGACATGCGTGATGGCGGCGGCCATTTCTTCTTGCGTCACGCCGTTTTTCTTTGCGTTTTCAATGTGATAGGCAAGCGAACTGTCTGTTATGCCGCTTGCGACAAGGGAGACGACGGTGATAAGGGAGCGGTCGCGAAGGGAAAGTGTGTCATCGGACCAAACTTCACCGAAAAGTACATCGTCATTGAGACGGGCAAATTCGGGAGCAAATGTGCCTAAAGCGTCGCGCCCGGCAGTTTGAATGATTTTCTTTGACATAGTAGGACTCCTTTCGGAAACAGAAACAGAACTTGTCGGATTTTCGGAAATTTCGGCGGCCTCCGTTTGGCCGAATATGCCGAGCGCCAAAAGGGATAGCGCGGCGCAAAGAATGACTTTCTTTTTCATCGGTTACGTTTTCCTTTTAAATAAAATTATTTCAATTTCAGATAGTCTGCGTCCGCAACTTCTTCGCACCATTCGCTGCTGCCGTTTTCGGACGGGACTTCGATGGCGATATGGCTGAACCATTCCGAGGGCGCTGCGCCGTGCCAATGTTTGACATCGGCCGGGATTTCGACGACGTCGCCGGGGAGCAATTCGCGCGGCTCTTCGCCCCATGCCTGATAATAACCGCGACCGCCCGTCGCCAAAAGAATTTGCCCGCCGCCGTGGTGGATGTGCCAATGATTGCGGCATCCCGGTTCAAATGTGACATTGGCGACGACCGGATTTTTCGTCAAAATCGCCAGATAACTTTGCCCCGTGAAAAATTCGCCGTACGGATTTTCAATACCGACGGGGAATGCGGAAACTTTTGTTGCTTCTTCTTTCATCATATGACCTCCTCGGAAAAACCAATCGGATATTGCTACCGTTACTGTAACGCAAATGGGCGTCCGTTTCCAATACTTTCCGATTATTTCCGTACATACGGGAAAGGCATGGGACGTTTGACGTGTGGGGACGCAGTCGGTATACTGTGGAAAAAGAAAAGAAAGGAAACGGAAAATGCGGGATACATCTTTGGTCTATCCGGTGCGGGAGGACGGTGCGATTTTGCTCGGGCGGAAAAAGCGCGGCATGGGTTTCGGAAAATGGAACGGATTTGGCGGAAAAATCGAAGACGGCGAGACGATGGCCGAATGTGCCGTGCGCGAGCTTTTCGAAGAATGCGGTCTTTCGGCAAAAACGTGTGATTTGGAATTTGCGGCTGATTTATATTTTTCGCAGCCGTCTGATCCCAAGTGGTCGCATGGGGGCATGGTGTATTTTCTGAAAATTTGGAAAGGGACGCCGCGCGCAACGGACGAGATGGAGCCGCGCTGGTTTTTACCGGAAGAATTGCCGTATGAGGATATGTGGGAAGCGGATAAAATTTGGTTTCCGATGATTCTTTCAGGAAAGAAAATCAAGGGTACGGTTTGGTTTGCCGAAGATGGCGATCATGTGACGGGGACGGAGTTTTCGGAAATTTTATGAAACGGGAAATGTGGCCGGATTTGTTGCTGGCGTGGTTTTCGGTAAATAAAAGAGATTTACCTTGGCGGACAACGCCGCGCGATCCCTACGCCGTTTGGATTTCGGAAATTATGCTGCAGCAGACGCGGACGGAAGCGGTGCGGCCGTATTTTGAAACATGGATGCGCCTATTTCCGACTGTTTCCTCATTGGCAAGGGCCGAAGAAGCGGAAATTCTTCATGCGTGGCAGGGGCTCGGCTATTACAGCCGCGCGAGAAATATCAAAAAAGCGGCGGATATGTTGGCACGGGAGTACGGCGGCGTGATGCCGCGGGATTTAGCGGCGATACGCGCGCTCCCCGGTATCGGCGAATACACGGCGGGTGCAATTTCTTCCATCGCTTTCGGAATGCCTGCCCCGGCCGTCGACGGGAATGTTCTTCGCATTATCGCAAGACTTTACGCCGTCGAAGATGATATTTTGAAGCCGGGAACGCGGCGTCTCGTGACGGAGACGGTGCGGCGCGTGCTGCCGAAAGAGCGGCCGGGCGATTTCAATGAAGCGCTTATGGATTTTGGCGCCGATATTTGCATTCCGA
>CAVHIJ010000004.1:23762-40885 GCA_963635945.1 bacterium
CATCCGCGCTGCGTAGATTGCACGCTTCGAAAGGAATGTCTTGCTTTTTCAAGACATCTTGCGGAAATCCTTCCGAATCGCATGCGAAAAAAGCCGCAAACGGAATTTTATGCCGCCTGCGTCGTCGTCGAAAAGGACGGAAAATATCTTTTACATCTTCGCGGCGAGGGGATGCTTGCGCATATGTGGGAATTCCCCACAGTTCTCGATCCGGATGAGGAAACCGGCAAAAAGCGCTTGGCTTCGTTTCTTCATACGACGCTTTCCGAAAAAATTTGGGAGCACACACATGTCTTCACGCATCGCATTTGGCACATGCGCGCGTATTGCGCTGTCGATGCCTGCGTACCCGAAGACGGCACGTGGGCGTGGGTGAGTGCGGCCGATATGCGAAAAATCCCTATGGCCGGCCCTCACGGAAAACTCGCCGGAATGTTGTTTGAATAATTTTTTTTGAAAAAGAAGTTGACAAGTTTTCTTTCCTCGTGTACAATGTGCAACATAAGCAATTCTTTAGCTGATTAAAGGAATACAGAATCAAAGACGAGTTTGAAAAGGAGATTTGTCATGAATTGGAAAAAAGCAGCATTGGCGGGAATTTTGGGCGCAGTCGTTATCGGTACATTGGCCGGCTGCGGCGGCGGCGATAAAAAAGCACCGGCTCCGGCAAAGCCCGAAAAAATTATCGCAGGTCTCGACGATACATTCGCACCGATGGGATTCCGCGATGACAGCGGCACCATCGTCGGTTTCGATGTCGACATGGCGAAAGCGGTTTCCAAAGAAATCGGCGTACCGATTGAATTCAAGCCGATTGATTGGGCTTCGAAAGAAGCGGAAATCACCGCCGGACGTATCGATTGCATTTGGAATGGATTTACCGTGACGGAAGAACGCAAGAAAGTCCTCGATTACACGGATCCGTATCTGAATAATACGCAGGTTTTCGTCGTCATGGCGAATTCCGACATTAAAGATTCCGCGCAGCTCAAAGGCCTCCGCGTCTGCGCGCAGGAAGGTTCCACGAGTGAGACGGCCATGAATAAAAAGCCGGAAATCAGAGAATCTTTCGGCACGTGGAAACTGTATCCGGATTTCTCCTCCTGCTTCATGGATCTCGAATCCGGTCGTATGGATGCCATCCTGGGTGACAGCGTTCTCATCAATTACTACATGCAGAAGAAACCGGGCGTGTTCCGTGTCCTGCCGGGCGTCGTCGCTAATGAAGAATATGCGGTCGGCGTGAAGAAAGGAAACGAAAATCTCGTGAAACTTCTGAATGACGGTTTCAAGAAAGTACAAGCAAACGGTGAAGCGGCGAAGATTTCCGAAAAATGGTTCGGCACCGATCTCACCATCAAGAAAAAATAATACGGTTTTCGGTTCAGTGGTTCCCAAAGATTTCCGCGGTACGGTCCCCCCCGTGAAACGGAATGATTTAGGATAAATATGAAAAGCCTGTGAGTCTCCGCTCAGAGGCTTTTCGGCGCATATGGCGCCAAAAGGGAAAACCGGGGAAACATCTCGTTTCCCCCGTATTTTTCCGATATATGAAATTGTGGGAGATTACGTATGGATTATATTTCCGCCATCATTCCCGGTATGATTTCGGGACTTTTCGTATCGTCGCAAATTTTCGCGCTGACGTACGTTTTGGCATTTCCGCTCGGCATTTTGCTCGCCCTTTTCCGACTTTCGAAAATGGGGCTCCTTCGCCGTGTGACGGAATTTTATATTTACGTCATGCGCGGGACGCCGCTCATGTTGCAGATTCTTTTCATTTATTACGGGCTCCCCATGCTGCCCGGCATTTCCATTCAGCTCAATGATTTTTCCGCGGCCATCATCGCATTCGTCGCCAATTACGCCGCATACTTTGCCGAAATTTTCCGCGGCGGCATTCAATCCATCAGCCGCGGGCAATACGAAGGCGCGAAAGTCTTGGGATTTTCATATCGGCAAACCATGTGGCACATCATTTTGCCGCAGGTCATCAAGCGCGTCCTGCCGCCTCTCGGAAATGAAACGATTACGCTTCTCAAAGATACGTCCCTCGTCTATGTCCTTGCCATGAATGATCTCATGCGCGTCACCCGTTCCATCGTGCAGCGCGATTTCGATACGACCGCCTTTTTCGTCGCGGCCGTCTTCTATCTCGTTTGCACCTTTGTCCTGACGAAACTGCTTACTTGGCTCGAAGCGCGTTATGCCGTCTATGAAGAATGAGGTGTGCCATGAGTCTCATTGAAATGAAAAATATCAAAAAATCCTTCGGAGATTTGGAAATTTTGCACGATATATCGCTCACGGTCGAGCGCGGGGAAGTCGTTTCCATCATTGGGACATCCGGCGCGGGGAAATCTACGTTTTTGCGTTGCCTCAATACTTTGGAAACCGTGCAGGGCGGGACGATTCGCATCGACGGAGATACGCTTGTTTCCGAGCAAAACGGAAAAGTCACCTACGCACCGCCCGCCGAGCAGCAAAAAATTCTGTCGAAAATGGGCATGGTATTCCAATCATTCAATCTGTTTCCGCATATGACCGTCATGGAGAATTTGCTGGCGGCGCCGATTTACGTGAAGAAAATGAAACGGGAAGACGTACTGCCCAAAGCGGAAGCGCTCCTCGAAAAAGTCGGACTTTCCGAGAAACGCGATGTCTATCCGGGAAATCTTTCCGGCGGCCAAAAGCAGCGCGTCGCCATTGCCCGCGCACTCACGCTGTCCCCGGAAATTATGCTTTTCGATGAACCGACATCGGCTCTCGATCCGGAGCTCATCGGCGAAGTGCTGAAAGTCATTCGGCAGCTGGCCGAAGAAAAAATGACGATGATTATCGTGACGCACGAAATGTCATTCGCAAAATCCGTTTCCGATAAAGTGCTCTTCATGGACGGCGGTTACGTCGAAGAAGAGGGGACGAGTGAAGAAATTTTCGAAAATCCGAAGAGTGAACGGACGAGAGCGTTCCTGAAATCCATTTTGAAAAAATAAAATTGTATGATGTACATCCGTAAAGCTTCCTTCGGGAGGCTTTTTTAATGCGGGGAAGAGGAAAGAGGGAAGGGGCGTGGGTGGCGCTGTCACATTTGTGCCGAGGCCGGCAGCGTATCTATTCCTGTCATCCTGAATTTATTTCAGAATCCCCAAATCATCGAAAATGAAGAATGACGAATGGAAAGGGGGAATGGGAAAGGGGGAAGAGGAAAGAGAAAATTTTTGAATTTATTAGAAATATGTTAAGTAGGGACGAAAACGAAAGAAATTCGGCGATTGCTTTTGAAATATTTTGTGCGAAGGGAAATTTTCGTGTTTCAAAAGAGAATTTGAATCGGGATTATAAAATATAACGGAAATTGTGAAAAGTGCGGAATCGATTCGATTCCCCGGACGGAAAGGAGGTGTGCGGCATGGCGATGCAGGATAAATTGAAACGCGTGCGCGCGATTCGCAAATGGCTCGAAAAAGCGGAAAATTCATATACGAGCCATAAAGATATTTCCGGCGAAATCAATTTGATTATGGCGCAGGCGGAAATGCAACGCCTGAAGGAAACGGAAAAGCCGCACCCGATCCGTGTGTGGGGCAAACGCGGTTTGGCTCTTTTTGCGGCGCTTGCCATTGTGGGCGGTGCGGCGCTCATCCGTTATGAACTTAAAGCGCACGATGCGCGAGTCACGGCGCGTGCGAAAGCGGCCGTCATGCAAATGTTCTCCAAAGAAAAAGAAGAAACGAAGGAAGTCCCCGCGGCTCCGGCGATACCGGCTCCGATTGAGGGGGCGGAGACGGCGGCCGAAGTGTCCGCACCGGCCGAGGAATCCGTGCCCGCGCCCGTCATGAGCGAAGCGGAAATCGCTTCTGTCGTGGGAGAGGCCGGCCGCGCGCTTCGCGGACAATGATACAAATAGAAATTTCAAGCCGCTTTGCGGCTGTTTTTATGCGTGCATGTCGAGGCGTATCATGATATAATGAACTAATATAGTAAACGTCGGTCGGTTTCAGCCGTCATCGGGAGAAACGGAAAGGAACGGATTTGATATTTTCAATTTCAAAGAATGAGTTTCCTTGGGATGTTTTTTGTATTCCGGGTGTGTATAGAGGAGGAAAATTGAATGAATAATTACCGCAAGAAATTGTTGTTGGCCGTTTTGGCGACAAGTGCCGTCTCTGTGTCGGCGGGAGCTGTCGATCAGGGCGTGGGGCCGTCGCAGAATACGAAAGATTCCATCGTGACTTCGGCCGACAGCACGGCTTCGCAGAGTTCCATGATATCGCTCACCAAGCCGGCACCGGCTCTCGATGCGGAATCGAAAATCGACAACAGCGCCGTACCGAAAACGGCTTCGCAGTCAATTGCATTGACGCAAAACGCCGATGATCCGTCGTTGTACCTTTCGTCGAATGACGAGGCTGTCGTCAAAGCTTCGGAAGGCAAGAAGGTGACGTCCGTCGACATTTTGAATGTACCCGATGAAGCGAAGGCTTCTTTGATGCCGCTTCTCCGTACGCAAGTTGGCGATACACTTACGCTGGACAGCGTGCAAAGCGATGTGGCCGCATTGGGATCTGCCGGTGTTTTTCTGCAAATTTCTCCGCAGCTGACCAATGTGCCGGAAGGCGTGAAATTGACATATGTGACGAAAGCCAATCCGATTATCACCGATGTGGAAATTACGGGATGTACCGCTTTTAATACGGAATATTTGAAACAAATTGTCGGCATCCGTCCGAATTCCGTGCTGAATACGACCATGGTGCGCGAACGCCTCAATGCGATAGAAAAATTATATTATCAGCAGGGATTCATTCTTTTCTCCATTCCTGAAGTGAATATTTCCTCGCAGGGTGTGCTTCGCATTCGCCTGGCGGAAGGTATCATCGAAGATATTATTTTGGAAGGAAACGATAAGACGCGCGATTATGTCATCCTGCGCGAACTTCGTTTCAGAAAAGGACAGCCTTTCAATAAATTCCTGGCGAGCCGTTCTATGGAGCGTCTGTACAATCTCGGGTTCTTCGAAGATGTCAATATGCGTCTGATTCCGGGAAGTACGGAGCATAATGTCATCACGGAAATCGATGTCATCGAGCAGCGCACCGGGGTGGCGACAATCGGGGCCGGATATTCCAAATCCGACGGATTGATGGGGATTTTGGAGCTTGGGGAAAACAATTTCCGCGGTACGGGCGATAAGATTAATTTCCATTGGGAATTCGGCGGAAGCTCTCATGGCAAGAACTATCAGATTTCCTATACGCGGCCGTGGATTAACTCGAACGGCGACTCCCTGGGCATTTCCATTTTCGATCGTCGGTCAAAATTCGAAGATTACGATGCGGACGGCGATACGATTGCGACGTATTACAAACGCCGTAAAGGGTTCAATGTCACTTGGGCACGCGTTACGAGCGAATATCGCAAGAATTATTTTACGTTTGAAACGATGAGAGAAAGTTACGACGATTATGACGGTTTCCGCTTCAGTGGGAAGGTACCGGCATCGAAGCAGGCGGAATGGCAAGCGGCCATTTTCAATAACTTCGGTCGTACCAATAGTTTCACCTTTTCTCATGTGTACGATAACCGCGATAATTATTTTGCAGCGACGAAAGGGAGGCGCTTGTCGGCCACCGTACAGTATGCGGGCCACGGCTTAGGCGGCAAATTCGGTTTCTACAAATTCTCGCTCGAAGGCCGTTTCTACAAAGGATTGTCCAACGGGCACACGCTGGCGCTTCGCTTGAAAGGCGGTTTCATTCAGGGGGATTCCTCGTATAATTCTCTCTTCAATTTGGGTGGATCGGATACACTCCGCGGCTTTGAAGATTATCAATTTAAAGGCAAACGTATGTATGCCGCGACGCTGGAATATCGTATTCCCGTGGCCAAGAAGATTGAAGGCGTACTCTTCACGGATATGGGTAATGCGTGGAGTATCGATGCAGGGAAAATTCCGTGGTACACGGATTCGAATAAAATTCATTGGTCCTACGGCGTGGGTCTTCGCGTACAGACGCCGATCGGACCGGTTCGCTTGGATTACGGCCGCGGCGACAAAGGGAAATTCCACTTCAGCTTCGGCGCACAGTTCTGATTGTACGCAGTTTGCATGATGCGAATGGTTTAGGAGATTTTTTCGAAGGAGTGGAAACGGGATGCGCATTTTTGAGATCGGTCTCTCATTGGCGGTCTTGATTTCATGTGCTTCGTTTTTTCCTGTGCGAGCCGCACCGGTGGAAACGGTGTCCGTCTCCGTTGCGGGGGCCGAAGGGGAAATTCCCGAATCGGTCGGGCGCCGTATTTCCGCCAGTATCGAGGCGATCGGCGGGCGCGTGCTTATCGGTAAGGAAGAAGGTATTTTCCGTTCCAATCAGGTGATGTACGATAAGGTCCTCTCGGATATCGTTAATCGTGTCGTCGTGGGGTATGTCGTCACGAACATGGATGCCCGGTACGGGACGCATACGGATATTCACGTGACGCTTCAGCCGATCGGACGTATTGTGGAGCATGTGGAAACGACTGTCGATTACGGCAATCTGTCACCGCTCGCCAGGCGTCTCGTCGAAAGGGATGTCATCGGGATATCGGAAAAGATGGCGGCGCTTTTAATCGGGCTCCCTGTCGATTCCGTCGGCTGGGCCGAAAGTGTCTCCCAATCGGCGGGGCGCGAGGTGCTCTCGGCCAATCTTCCCGAATTTGAAGCGGTTTTCGATGTCACATCCGGTGAGCATACATTTGTCCGCGTTTCCCTCGTCCCGCAGGGCGATATTGTCCGTACGGCGGAAGTAACTTTTCGAGAAACGACGGTCCCGCGTGTGCTTCTCTATCGCGCCGTGACCGATACGGAAACGCTGATGCGCGAATTGGAAGGGCTGCCCGTTTCCTTCGTGGCTCGACACAAAAAAGATGTCGAGGACGAATTGTCGCATCACCTTTCGCAAAATCCTTTTATCGAAAGGTATGGCGTGCAAATTCGGACGGAACTTTCCGTCGGAAACCGGACGGATCTCAAAGTCGACGCTTTGACGGATCACTGGTTGATACGGACGGAGGCCTGGTTCGACATTGGGCGCAACGGAAATAAAAATACCGCCGTTGACGGTCTTTTGGGACATTTTGCCGGAAAGAACGATCTCTTCTTCGGTGAGGCGCGTTTCTATCCGGGGCCTCTCGATTGGAATGTGTACGGCGGATATGCGCACCGGTTCGGGAAATACATCGAGCTGGGATATAAATTCGATTTCGTCAATAAAGTAAGTCACATTTTCGGGACAAAACGTTTCGGCGATCGATGGGCATTCCGCTTCGATCGGGATATTAAGAAACGGGAAAATGAATTCGCGGTATCCTATCGTTTGCACAATTATTTGGCACTGGAATACGTATACCGTAAAAAAGATGAAAAATGGCTGAGATTAATCGCCAATTTGTAAATAAGGAGAAGTGAGCATCATGATGCAGATTTTGGGTAACAAAAAGATGGTAAAAATGGTTTCCTTCGGCTTGGCCGGCGTTTTTATCGTATCGACGGCTGCCATGGCGCTGATGGCGACCGGTGATACCGCAAGCGCGGCACCGTCCTCGAATATCGGGGTCGTCGACCAGCAACAGGTTATTTCCGCCAATCCGAATATCGGGACGGAATATCAGCAGAAAATGCAGGAACTTGCGCAGTCCATGCAGAAAGATTTCGATACGAAGACCGCAGGCATGACCGATGAAGAAAAGCAGCCCATCTACATGGAAATGCAGCAGCAATTCAATGAAAAGCGCATTGCCATCGAAAAGGAAATGCAGGAAAGAGTGAATACGGCCGTGAAATCCGTGGCCGATAAGAAAGGACTTTCCCTTGTCGTCGAAAAGAGCGCAGTCATTTACGGCGGCGTCGATATCACGAAAGACGTTACCACTTCCATGACGAAAGCGACGGCCGATTCCGCCGCAAAGACTGCGGATACGAAAGCGGCTTCCACCGAGAAAAAATAAGGAATAGACCATGTATGGCGAAAAAATCAGAAAAGCGCTCTGCGTCCTTTTTGCGGGATGCGCGCTTTTCACAGGTGGATGCGGATGCATGCCCGATACGGAAAAATCGGCCGAACAGGCCGGTCCGGTATACGGCGTGGCGGATTTGGAAACTCTCGTCAAAGCGCATCCTCGGTATTCGGATTATTTTCGCCTGCAAAAAGAATATGAAGAATTGCTCGCCAAATATCGGAGCGATCAGGAAAGAATCATGCATCTTGCCATGCAGCAGGAGCAGGCGGCCGCACCTTTGGCGCAGCTTTCCGCGGAAAACGAATTTCGTGTGCGGATGAAGATTAAGGAAACATCCCTCAATCAGCAATTGGAAAATCTGTATCGCGAAATCAGCGCACGGCATGCCGGGGATCCCGATTCGCATACCATAGCGGGCGACGGAGATACGGAAATCGCCAATTTGCAGATAAAGCTCAAAGTATTGGGCGTGTCCGGTTCGCAAAGAGAAGCGGCCGAAAGCGAATTGCAGACACTTTTGAACGGACGCCGAACGGAAATCAATACCGTCGGGTGGACGGAAGAAGAAAAAGCACAGGCCGCGGCGAAAAAAGCGGAGGCCGAAGCCGAGCTTTCCGCATATGCGGCGCAAATTTCCGGAGAGATCCGCGAAAATCATCTAAGCGCCATGCAATCTTTGGAAAAATTCGGGATTCCGGCGGCGGATGAATTCAATAAAGCTTGGGCGGATGCGCTCCGGGCGAAACAAAAAGAAATGGCGGTCGTTCACGATATCATTCTGTTTGACGTCAGAAGCAAAGCGGCCGACGTGGCAAAGAAGAAACAAATCGATATGATTTTTGTCGAATATGATGTCAACCTGAAAGCGGAAGACGTCACGGCGGAAATTGTAAGTCAAATCGTACTTATGAAATAAGGAGGCAGTATGGCATCCATGTGGAAAAAAGCGGCATGCATCGGATTGGCCGCATTGGCATTAGGCGTGGCCGGCTGTGGAAGCGAAGAAAAAGCGGCCGTCGTCGACTATGAAATTTTGCAATTGAAATCCGAAAAGATTAAAGCGATTACGAAGGAAGTTTCCGAAAAGGAAAAAGAAATTTCGGATCGTCTTATGAAAGAAAGCGAGACGGCGACCGAAGCCGAAATGCAGCAGAAGATTGCGGCAGCGCAGCAGGAACGCCAGATTTTCATTCAAAGTAAATCCAATCAGGTGAAATCCCTCATCGAGACGCAGGCGGCCGCCGTCGCGAAAGAAAAGAATGTCGGCATCGTCATGCATAAAATGGCCGTGCCGAGCGGCGCCATCGATATTACGGAAGACGTGCTGAAACGGATTGACGGCACGGGCAGTGCGGCCAAGACGGCAGACAAGAAATAAGGAAATTTTTATGAAACAGACAGTCGAAGAATTGGCAAAATATGTGGGCGGTACCGTCTACGGGAATAAAGATACAGTGATTGAAGACGTGCGCAGCGCCGAAAGCGCAGGATCTATGCATGTCACGTTTGCGCGCGGGATTTATGCCGAACACATCGAAGAAATGCAGGCAGGTGCCATTTTGGTGGATGAATTGCCGAAACAGTATACAAAGACACTCATCGTATGCGCCGATTGCCGCCGCGAATTCGGTCGCCTCATCGATCTGTTTCATCCGGAAATTCACTTTCCTTCCGGCATTCATCCGACAGCCGTCATAGCGGAAAGCGCCAAAATCGGAAAAGACGTGTGCATCATGGCATACACCGTCGTCGAAGAAAATGCGGAAATCGGAGACGGGACCGTCATTTATCCGAATTGCTATATCGGGCACAACGCGAAAATCGGGAAAAATTGCGAACTCAATCCCGGTGCCGTCGTTCATGAAAACAGCGTTTTGGGCGATCGTGTTGTTCTTCGCGCACATGCCGTCATCGGCGGGCAGGGCTTCGGTTTCTCCACCGATGAAAACGGGCATCATACGCATATCCGTCAGCTCGGCAATGCGATTCTGGAAGACGATGTGGAAATCGGTGCGGGTTCGGCCGTGGACAACGGCGCTATGAATAGTACAATTGTCCGCCGCGGCACGAAAATCGACAATCTCGTTCACTTGGGGCACAATGTGGAAATCGGCACCGATTGTTTCGTCATTGCGCAGACCGGTATCGCGGGCAGCTCCAAAGTCGGGAATCATTGCATTTTGGCCGGGCAGACGGGCATCACCGGGCATATTGAAATTTGCGACAATGTCACCATCGGCGGGAAAGGCGGCGTTTTGGGAAACATCACCGAGCCCGGCACCTACGTCGGATATCCGATTCGCAAGCGTCTTGAATGGGCGAGAATCGAAGCCCTCCTGGGACGGCTTCCCGATTTAATTAAAACCGTGAAAAAATTGGAAAAACAAATCGGAAACAAAGATTGATTCGGAGAAACGCGACACCTCGATCATCGGGGTGTTTTTTTAAAGGAGACAAAGCATGCTGATACAATGGTTTCCCGGACATATGACAAAGACAAAACGCATGATCGAGGCGCATCTGAAAGCCGTCGATTTGGTGTGCGAACTTTTGGACGCCAGGATTCCGCAATCCTCCGCCAATCCCATGATTGCCGAACTCACGGCGGGAAAGCCGCGCATCGTCATTTTGAACAAATCGGATTTGGCCGATCCCGCGGAAACGGAAAAATGGGTGGCGTATTATCGCGCCAAAGGACTTACGGCTATTCCGCTCGACTCCACCGATCAAAAAAGCAAAAAACTTCTCGTCCGCACCATTATTGAGACGGCGCAGCCCGTCATTCAAAAATGGCAGCGCCGCGGACTCAAAAGCCGCTCCGTCCGTCTCATGATTTTGGGCATTCCGAACGTCGGAAAATCCACGCTCATCAATCGCCTGGCCGGAGTCAAAGCGACGCGCACCGCCAATACGCCCGGACACACGCGCGGCAAGCAATGGGTGCGCCTTGCGGACGGGCTCGATTTGCTCGATACGCCCGGTGTCCTCTGGCCGAAATTCGAAGACCAGACAGCCGCGATGCGATTGGCTGCGACCGGCGCCATCGCCGGCGACGTCTTCGATCCCGACGAAATCGTACCGGCGCTCGTGGAAACATTGGTACGAAGAAAACCCGAACTTTTGCACGAAAAATACGGCATCGAAGATTTCACAGTCGATCCGCAAATTATAATCGAGCAGGTCGGGCGGCGCCGCGGCTGCATTTTGCCGGGCGGCGGCGTTAATTTCGACCGCGCGCAGGAAGCGATTATCCACGATTTCAGAAACGGTAAACTCGGCCGTATTACCTTGGATGCCATTCCGGAGGAAAACATATGACAATTTCCGAAATTCGAGAAATTTTGAAACAGGACATCGTGCCGGACGATATTTTGAGCGCCATTATGGACGATGAACGCGACGGCGTAAAAAAACTTTTGGCCGCCTACATGCGTCGCCTCGAAAAAGATAATGAGGAACGCCTTCGCGTCGAAAATTTGTACGCATTCGAATCGAAATTGTATCAAAAAGGTATCCGATACGTCGCCGGTATCGACGAAGTGGGGCGCGGACCCTTGGCAGGCCCCGTCACCGTCGCCGCCGTCATTTTGAAACCGCATTGGTTTGCCGCAGGACTCAATGATTCCAAAAAAGTCACGAAAAAACGTCGCGAAGAACTGGCTGCGCTCATCCATCGGGAAGCGACAGCCGTTTCCATAGTGAGCCTCGAACCCGGAGATATCGACGCGTACAATATTTACGAAGCGACCATGATGGCGATGTACGAAGCCGTACGCGAACTTTCCGTCCCGGCCGAAGCCGTTTTGGTCGATGCGATGCCGCTTCATCTCAAAGTGGAAACACATTCCCTCATTTCCGGCGACGCCCGGAGCGCCTCCATCGCCGCCGCCTCCATCGTCGCCAAAGTACACCGCGACAGACTCATGGACGAATACGATAAAATCTATCCGGGATACGGATTTGCGCAAAATAAAGGATACGGCACCGCCGAGCACATGGCCGCCATCGCCGAGCTCGGCATCACCCCCATTCATCGCCGTTCCTTCGAGCCGGTCAAATCCATGGTTCGGATAGGAAACTATAAGCTCAATCCGTGACGCTGATTATAAAAAATGCCGCACAGCGTACCCGTGAAAGCCGTCCGCCGTTAGCATATTCCTTCTCGTCATCCCGAACTTGTTTCGGGATCCCCAAATCATCGGAAATGGGGAAACGGGAAACGGAAAATGGGGCGCGCAGCACTTCGATTAAAAGCCGTAAGCAGTAGGCCCTTATACGATTTCCGAAATGAATTATTCCAAAAGAATATACAAGAAGTACTTGACAAACCCTCCCAGGGGGGGGTACTATAGTAAAAATATAAATTTATAGTTTTTTGCAGCGGAGTCCGAATATTAGCTGCGAGTTTTTTTGTATGTGCGTTTTGTGGCACAAAAAAGGAGATAATATTTTATGAAAATGGGATTGGGGAGAAAAAAAGAATTACGGCGGTTATCTATGGCCATATTGGCACTGTGCGGAATGGGATTTTGCGGAGTGACGGAAGTGGAGGCCACTGCAACGTATGTTGCAGGCGGAGGTACTGTTGTTAATACTTCTAGTAGTGATGCGGTTGCAATAGGGACAAGCAGTGTAGCAGATTATGATTCAGCAGCATATGGATATGCTTCGAAGGCAATAGGAAGTCATTCGACGGCTATCGGTTGCGGTGCGACAACCGGGACATATAACTCTACAACTAGTTTCACCGGGTATGCAGCTGCGACGGCTTTAGGATATAGTGCATATGCGCATGGGTCGTATGCCATTGCCATTGGTGATTCCGACGCCGGTGCGGCGAATGCGATTGCGGCTGGCTATTATGCTTCGGCTGGCGGTGAGAATTCGGTAGCTATCGGTGGAACATCCGACTCTACGAATAATACGAAAGCAAGTAGTTTACAGTCGACGGCCGTCGGGTCTTTTGCACAGGCGACGAATACGCAGGCGACAGCTTTGGGGTACAGCTCGTCTGCGTCGGGATCGTATGCGATTTCTTTGGGGGATTCTTCGGCGAGTAATCCCCAGGCGATAGCTATCGGTCGAAATGCGGTGGCAAGTGGGACGAATTCGGTAGCAATCGGTGGGAGTAGTGATAGCTCGAGTGCTGCCAGCGGTAATTATTCGTACGCATTTGGGTATAATTCGAACGCAAGTGCTGAAAGTGCGATTGCTTTTGGCTCGAATTCAAAAACTGAGGCAGTGCATTCTGTTTCTTTAGGTAGTCTTGCGCAAGTAATCGGTACGGGTGCTACTTTTGCGACGGCGTTGGGCTACAGTTCTTACGCGACGGCTACCTACGCGATTTCCATTGGTGATTCCGAAGCATCTAATGCTCAGGCGATAGCCGTTGGTCGCTATGCGAAAGCAAGCGGAACCAATTCCGTTGCGATTGGCGGGTATAGCACATCCGATCAGGGCGCTCAGGCGACGGAGTCCTACGCGATCGCACTTGGTGCGTATTCTCAGGCGACCGCTACGGAGGCGATTTCCATCGGGTATGATACGACGGCGACCGGTGAGCATTCTTTGACAATCGGGGATTGTTCCAATGCGACGAAGCAGCGTGCTATTGCTATTGGTTGCTGCGTAGAGGTCAATGGGGAGTATTCCCTGGCGGTGGGCTGGAGTGCCGGTACATCTACGGCGACTTATGCGACGGCGCTCGGTCCGAATGCCAAGGCGACGGGCAATAATTCTTTTGCCGGCGGGCGAAATACGCAAGCCGCCGCGGCAAACGCTGTGGCCATCGGCGGAAATGCGGAGTCCGGAAAAGGTGCTTTGGCAAACAGTGCCAGTTCCGTAGCGGTGGGGGATACATCTAAAGCTTACGGTACGGGCGGTACGGCAATCGGGAATTTGGCGGCGGTCGGCACATCATCTGCCGTGGCGGATTATGCGACAGCTTTGGGGTACAGCTCGTCTGCGACGGCTACCTACGCGATTTCCATTGGCGATTCCGTAGCGTCCAATTCTCAGGCGATAGCCGTTGGTCACTATGCGAAAGCAAGCGGAACCAATTCCGTTGCGATTGGCGGGTATAGCACATCCGATCAGGGCGCTCAGGCGACGGAGTCCTACGCGATCGCACTTGGTGCGTATTCTCAGGCGACCGCTACGGAGGCGATTTCCATCGGGTATGATACGACGGCGACCGGTGAGCATTCTTTGACAATCGGGGATTGTTCCAATGCGACGAAGCAGCGTGCTATTGCTATTGGTTGCTGCGTAGAGGTCAATGGGGAGTATTCCCTGGCGGTGGGCTGGAGTGCCGGTACATCTACGGCGACTTATGCGACGGCGCTCGGTCCGAATGCCAAGGCGACGGGCAATAATTCTTTTGCCGGCGGGCGAAATACGCAAGCCGCCGCGGCAAACGCTGTGGCCATCGGCGGAAATGCGGAGTCCGGAAAAGGTGCTTTGGCAAACAGTGCCAGTTCCGTAGCGGTGGGGGATACATCTAAAGCTTACGGTACGGGCGGTACGGCAATCGGGAATTTGGCGGCGGTCGGCACATCATCTGCCGTGGCGGATTATGCGACAGCTTTGGGGTACAGTTCGTCTGCGACGGCTACCTACGCGATTTCCATTGGTGATTCCGCAGCGTCCAATTCTCAGGCGATAGCTATCGGTCGATATGCGGCGGCAAGTGGGACAAATTCTGTAGCCATCGGTGGAAATGCGACATCGGGATCGGGCGCGCTTGCTTCCGGCGCCTCGTCGGTTGCAATGGGGGATACGGCTAAAGCGCTTGCTCAAAATGCGGTGGCTTTCGGGAAAAGCGCTGTAGCCGGGGAGACGACGACTACGACGACAAGCAGCGGGACGACCACGACGACGACGGGCGTGTCCGCCGTTTCCATCGGAGACAGCGCATCGGCGACGAAAGATTACAGCATCGCTTTCGGATACAGCGCTTCGGCGACGGCTGATTATGCTGTTTCTATCGGTGATTCCGTAGCCGGTGGTGCGCAGGCTTTTGCTGCCGGGCGGTATGCCAGTGCTGGAGCCAAAAATGCCATCGCCATCGGCGGAAGTGACACGGCTTCCAAAGGCGCTAATGCTTCGGTGGCCGATTCTATTGCCATCGGCGAGCAATCGGCCGCAAGTGGGACGAAAGCGATTGCAATCGGCCAAGGTGCCAAGGCGACGTCGAATAATGCGGTCGCCTTGGGGGACGGATCGGTCACAAGCGAGGTCAATTCCGTTTCCGTCGGTGCCTCTACTTCATCCACCCGTACGATTACGAATGTGACGGCGGGCGATTCCACCAAAGATGCGGCGATTTGGGATCAGATTGCGGCGGAAGGGAAGACGGTCGAACTTTCGACGGATACGCGGGATACGGTCGGGACAAAGACTGTACAAAAAAATCAAATTGCGACCAATGATGGGACGGTCTTGGCGACATTCAAAAAGATGGCCGCTGTTTCTTCTACCGATACCGGTTTTGTTTCCGGTACGGATCTGTATAATGAAACGCGATTGAATATCCCGGCTACAAATAATTATATTTCCGCGCAGGATGCCGGCGCGAATTTGGCAGCTTTGGACAAAGCGATTGGAAAGACGGTGAAGGGAGAGTATATTTCGGCACAAGATGGGAGTACGGTCACTGTCGCCTCCAATTTGAGGGAACTCGATACCGCGCTCTACGAACATTCGAAACTTGTTAAGACAAATAATGCAACGGCAACATCTGCGACTAAAATTTTGATCGGAAATGATGTGGATTTTTCAGGAGTGACAGAGGTTTCCGTCGGGACACTTGCCGGCGGCACGCGGACGATCGGCGGCGTTTCCAAGGGCACGGCCACGGCGCAGGCGGCGATTTGGGATCAGATCGCGGCGGAAGGAAAGACAATCAAGCTTTCTTCGGAGACGCGTGAGATGGTCGGCACGAAGTCTGTCCAGCACAATCAGATTGCGACCAATGACGGGACGGTCTTGGCGACGTTCCAAAAGATGGACAAAATTTCCGATACGGATGAAGGTTTCGTGTCCGGCAAGGATTTGTATAAAGAGCTCAAGGTGACCGAGAGCGGATCGTATGTAAAGAAATCGAATACGACGGCGGAAAATCTGCTTGCGCTTGACAGAGCTTTAAGCGGCGGCGGGATTGTCCGTGTCGGGTCGGAAAATAAGACGAAGATTTACGTCGGGCTGAATCCGGAGGGCGAAACTACGTATGATGCTGTCACCGATATCGATATCGGAAATGGGGGGACCCGTACTATTTCCGGACTCAAAGGCGGCACGGCAGCCGGTCAAGCGGTAGAATTTTCGCAGGTGAATACTGTGGCGCCCACGCAGACGAATGGGACGTATCTCACCTCGACTTTGAATGCCGACGGGACTTTGAATACAGCCGGCACTGTCGGAACTAACCTTGCCGCGCTGGATGCGAAAGCGGTCTCGACGGCTTCGGGCACGAATGTGATTGATTTGTCGGATGCGGGCAAGAAACTTGT
The DNA here is from genome assembly GCA_963635945.1 of bacterium. GTDB lineage: Bacteria > Bacillota > Negativicutes > Veillonellales > Dialisteraceae > UBA1822. The sequence goes on from CAVHIJ010000004.1 coordinate 40,277, forward strand.
CTCCAATGACGGCTCGACGCTGGCGACTTTCACGCGCATGAGCGAAGTGAAGGCAACGGATACCGGTTTTGTTTCCGGCACTGATCTTTATCATGAAACGCGTGCCAATCTCGGCGCGGCGAACAATTATATTTCCGCACAGGATGCGGGTGCGAATTTGGCGACTCTGGATCAGGCGATTGGAAAGACGGCCAAGGGGACGTATATCAGTGCGCAGGACGGCACGACGGTGACGGTAGCGACGAATCTTACGGCACTTGATAATGCTTTGGCGGAGCAGGCCAAGATTGTAAGAGTGGCGGCAGAGGATACGACAAAGATTCTCGTCGGGAATGATACGAAATTTGACAATGTCACGACTGTCAATGTCGCAAAGACGGACGGCACGGCGCGCACGATTTCCGGAGTCGCAGCGGGGAAGAATACGACAGACGCGGCCAATGTCGGCCAGCTCATCAAAGAAGCGACGGCAGCGACGGCGGCGACGGCAGGTGACGTCCAGACGGCGAAACTCAAATTCAATGATACGAATTTATCCGATCTTTCCATCGCCATTGCCGGTGAAGGTGCTGTAGCTTCCGGTGATCAAAGACTCGTTAATGGCGATAC
>CAVHIJ010000005.1:0-39034 GCA_963635945.1 bacterium
TACATATACCGCTTCGGATTGAGCGAATCGCCTTTTGTCAAAAGTACCTGGCCCACATGGCGCCCGTAATCTTGGAAAGAGCGTTCATAGACATTCATGAGGAAGCCCTGCCCCACGGCGGCGGCAGCTTGTTTCTCATGAAGAAGCGACGGTTTTTCTTTGAATCCCAAAATCGGGAATCCGACACCGATTGCACCGGACGTCACCAGCACGACCTCACACCCGCGATTCATGAGATCGCAAATTTGGCGCGCTAAATGGTCGATAAAGCGAAATTTAAATTTCCCGTCCGGATATAAAATCGAACTCGTCCCCACTTTTACGACAATTCTTTTTTTGGACAAAATGATGTCCCGCCGAGTTTTACTTTGGCAATTCATAATGCGACTTCTCCTCTTTTTGACGGAAGAGCACGCAATTGTGTCCAATGATTTGTACAATCTCACAATCGAGTGCCTCTTCCAATACGCGAGCCGTATCGTCGATTTCCTCCGCAGAATTCTGATTGATTTTAATTTTGATGAGTTCACGCGCTTTGATGGCATCTTCCGCGCTTTGAATCACCGTGTCGGTCAAGCCTTCTTTTCCGATTTGCACGACTGCCGGCATATTCACCGCAATCGATTTCAGATATTGTTTTTGTTTCCCTTTCAGCATTTTATTCCTCATCTCGTTTCTGATCGGCAAACGTAAATTCCATCCCGTACAAATCGACGGTATCCCCTTCCGAAATGCCGTGTTTCTTCAGCAGTTTATCCAAATTCATAAATTTCCATGCTTTTTCAAAACGTCGAAGCTGAAACGCATCGTCGAAATCCGTCATATTCACCAATTTTTCGACACGTTTTCCGCGTACGAAATACACACCGTTTTCCACCGTGATTTCAAATTCGTCTTTCGGTACATCATAGACGACTGTACGTTCGGGTACAAATTCCGGAAGTGCCGGGGTTTCTTCCAGAACCTGCCAAGCACGTTCCATAAGAGGTCTGACGCCTTCCCCCGAAAGAGAGCAAATCGGGAAAAATTCATACCCGGCATCCGTGATTTCATTTTTCAGTGCTTCCAATTGTTTATCGTCTTCGATAAGATCGATTTTATTGGCGGCCACGATTTGTTTTTTCTCGGCCAATCGCGTACTGTAAATTTCCAATTCTTTATTGATGGCGCGGAAATCTTCTATCGGATTGCGTCCTTCGCTTCCCGCCGCATCTAAAACATGAATCAGAACGCGCGTGCGTTCGACATGACGCAAGAATTCATATCCGAGCCCCACGCCTTGGCTGGCGCCTTCGATAAGACCCGGAATGTCGGCCATAACAAAACTTCTTTCATCGGAAAGTTCCACGACGCCCAAATGAGGCTCCAATGTCGTGAAATGATAGGCCGCCACTTCGGGCCGCGCGCCGGATACTTTCCGAATCAGGCTTGATTTCCCTACGCTCGGGAAACCCAAAAGACCGACGTCGGCCAAAACTTTGAGTTCCAGGCGAATTTCTTTTTCTTCGCCCGGTTCCCCTTTTTCCGCATACGTGGGCGCACGCACGGAGGACGTCGCAAAATGCTGGTTCCCGCGACCGCCTTTTCCGCCTCTCACTAACAATGCTTCCTGCCCCACATGCGTGAGATCGGCCAAAAGCTCATCGGTTTTGACGTCGTACACCATCGTTCCCGGCGGCACCGGGATAATCACATCTTCGGCCGATGCGCCGTACATATTTTTCGAGCCGCCCGTTTCGCCGTTTTTGGCGGCAAATTTACGATGGCGACGAAAATCCATCAGCGTATTGATATTGGCGGCGGCTCTCACAATGACGGATCCGCCCTTACCGCCGTCCCCACCCGAAGGGCCTCCGCGAGGTACATATTTTTCCCGGCGAAACGAAACCATTCCGTCACCGCCGGCACCCGAAACCACAATAATCCGTGCTTTGTCTATAAACATAAGATTTCCGTTTCCGTTTCTTCAAATCATACAAAATAAAAATTGCATAATATAGTAATTTATATTATACCACGGGAAAATAAGGAAAGATACCAAAGAAACGGGAACGATTTTATTTATAACGGAACCGATGCCAAAGCGGAAGAAGCCATACGTAGAAGGCCGCTGCGACGGATGAAGACGGTGCGCCGACAGATTCCGACGGCACGGCATAAGCGATGGACCATAGCACCAAATCTGCAATCATGACGACGGAATTTTCCAAAGCGACGGCTTTTTTCGTTTCCTCTTCATAAAAAAAAGCCATGCCGATCCGAAAATCCGACATGGCTTCCTTGCCGTCTATCCTATTTTAAATGTTTTCTTCAGATTTTTGACGAAACGATCCACAATTCTTTGATAGACATCGAAGGGATCGTCCGAATACCTTCTGTCGCGGGAATCCTCACTCGTGGCGATGAGATCTCCCGTACTTACATCATACCATTCAAATGAGCAGGAAACAAGAGAATGACCGACATACGTATCCGGTACAAAATAGGGGTAACTTTCAGTGTAATAATTTCTGTGGACATGTCCTTTTTTATCAACCCATGAACGCTCTATGCGGCGGGTCCGCCATTCCGTATGCGCCGGAATGAGTTCCGTGGCAACCCCATACGTATGAAGACGAGGCCGGATGAAAATTTCGGCACCGGATTCAATGACTTTTTCCGCAAGTGTGATTTTTTCAGCAGGTTTTGCGACGGATTTTTCATTTTTTTTCTCGTTTGTCAAGTTTTCATCGGTTTCCGTTTGTGGTTGTTCGGCAGTCTTTGATATTTCTTCGGTTTCCGGTGCTTTGACTTCGGTTTCCGGAGAAACGGTTTCCGCTTTCTGCTCCTTGCCCGTTTCGGCAAACATATCCGTTTTAACTCTTGTCGATTCCACGATGATCGTGAGATTTTTTACGGTCGCCAATTTTTTTGGCAATTCTTCCGCAAGCGTTCTCTCTTTGGCAAGACTGTCCAATTCGGCATCGGTCATATCAGTCTGTGCCACGTAAATCGTCTTGACTTTCGAAAAATCATATTGATTGTCCTGCCAAGAAGTGAATTCCGCACGGGCACCGTTTCCAAAAGAAAGTGAAACTAAAAGAATCGTCGCTGCAAGGATACGAAATTTCATTGTACGCACTCCTTTCGAATCTGTCATTCATAATGAAGAGCATCAATAGGATTCAGTTTGGCGGCTTTACGGGCCGGATACAAGCCGAAAATCAAACCGATCGCGACGGAGAACATGAAGGAACCGACAATCGGTGCCGCCGTAATGACGGTATTCATGCTGACAATGAGCGGAATCACTTTCGCCATGATAATCCCGAAAATGACACCGATGAGTCCGCCCGCGATACTGATGGTGACAGCTTCAATCAAAAATTGTATGATAATCATTTCATACGTGGCTCCCAGCGCTTTTCGGATACCGATTTCTTTTGTACGTTCCGTGACGGAAACGAGCATAATGTTCATAATGCCGATACCGCCGACAATGAGAGAAATGGCGGCAATGCTTCCGAGGAAAATCGTAAGCGATTGCGTGGTGCTTTCCATCGTTTCCAAAATATCCTGCGAGTTATTGATGGAAAAATCATTATCGGCCGTCGCCAGGAGGCGATGACGCGTACGCAAAAGATTCGTGATATCCGTTTCCGCCTGACTCATGACATCGGAAGAAACGGTGGTGAGCGTGATGGAATTCAGGTACGTAATCCCCATCATGCGTTCCTGCACGGTGGAAAACGGGCAAAGAATTCTGTCATCCTGATCGGAAAATGAATAACCTTTTTCTTCCAATACCCCGATTACGGTAAACGGATCATTATTAATACGAAGTTTTTGCCCGATGGGGCTTTCTGTCCCAAACAAATTTTCCGCAATGGTTTTCCCGATGACGGCAACACGGGCGCGTGCTTCGAATTCCTTTTCCGTCCAATAACGCCCTTCCGTGACGTCCAGGCTGGAAACGTCTTTATATTCCGAAGTGACGCCGTAGACGGTCGTCGTCCAGTTTTTATTCCCGGCGACGACAACGTAGCTACTGCGCACCATCGGAGAGCAATGTGCGATATTCGGCAGATTTTTTACGGCCAAATAATCTTTATACGTCAAAGTTTCCATGGATCCGGCAGCGGGACGCACGCCCGGTTTCCGGCTTGTCCCCGGTGATACCGTCAGAAGATTGGACCCAAGAGAGGAAATATTACTTTCAATATTTTCGCGCACGCCGTATCCCAAAGACATCAATGCGATAACAGCCGCGACGCCGATGATGATGCCCAGCATGGTCAGGAGGGAGCGCAATTTGGATGCGATGATGGATTCCCAAGCCATGAGGACGCTTTCGAAGTAAATACTCGTCATTGCAATTTCCCCCTCACATCTTTGCTGATGGCGCCGTCGGAGAGAATGACGTGACGCGTCGCATAATCGGCGACATCCAATTCATGCGTGACAAGAAGAACTGTTTTTCCGGATTGATACAGCTCGGTGAAAATTTCCATGACATCGGCCGTTGATTTACTGTCCAAATTCCCCGTCGGTTCATCGGCCATGATAATCGCCGGATCATTGATGAGTGCACGGGCAATGGCCACACGCTGACGCTGCCCGCCGGAAAGTTCGTTCGGCATATGGTCGATTCGGTCACCCAGCCCCAAATGCTTCAACATTTCTTCAGCGCGTTTCCGTCTTTCGCTTTTGAATACATTGCCGTAAATCATCGGAAGAATGACATTGTCAATCGTGGAAAGACGTGGCAGCAGATTGAACGATTGGAAAACGAATCCGATTCTTTTGTTTCTCGTATATGCCAATTCGTCATCCGTCTGATTGGCGACTTCGTTTCCTTCGAGTAAATACGAGCCTTTGGAAGGACGATCCAAGCAACCCAAAATATTCATTAAGGTGGATTTCCCGGCACCCGAAGGTCCCATGATGGAAACAAATTCCCCACGCATGACACTCAGATTGATATCCGTCAACACGGGTACTTCCTGATCGTTTCCGAGGAAATACGATTTCCCGATATGCGACAGCCGAATGACTTCCTCGGCTGCGCCGACATTCCCGGCCATGATCAGAACCCCGGTCCCGGACGGTTGTCCTTAGCGGATTTTGTGACTTTTTCCTGAGAAACGGTACCTGAAACGACGATTTCATCTCCTTCGGAAAGACCTTTCGTGATTTCCACATTGGAATTCGTCGTAATGCCCGTTGTTACATAAACTTTTTCGACATCTTTTCCGGATTTTTTATAGACATAGGAACCGGACGTATCACTGCGAATCGCGGTGACCGGTACGATGAGCGTGTCTTTATTTTCGCGTCCTTTGATTTCGGCACGCGCCGTCATGGACGGATAAAGTCCAGTCAGCTCATCGCGATTAATCGTGACATACACCGTGTAATAGACGACGGACGAAGACGAGCCCGACGACGAAGAAGCGTTTTCTTTCTTGGAAATATTATCGACAATGCCGTGGAACGTACGATTCGGATAAGCATCGACGGTAAATTCCACGCCCTGCCCCAATGTGATTTCCCCGATATCCGTCTCATCGACCAAAAGCTGAATTTCCATCTCCGACAAATCGGCGACCGTAGCGATAATCATCTGGCTGGACAGCCCCTGGGAAACGGTAGCGCCTTCTTTCATCGGTTCCCCGATCACCGTGCCGTCCATCGGTGCATAAACGATGGTATCATTGACATCCGCCTGCGCTTTATCATAAGCCGCCTGGCTGTTCAAATATTCGAGACGCGCATTATCCATATCCTGATACGAAATCGCCCCCTGCTCATACAGAATATTTAAACGATTATAGTATGATTCTTTATTGGCCAGCGTATTTTCCGCCTGTTTCAATGCGGAAGTGGCGGCTTTGGATTCGATGATGGCAATTTGCTGTCCTTTGGTGACGGTTTCATTTTGTTTGACGAGAACCTGCTGTAAGGTACCGGAAACGGTTGCCGACAAATCGACGCTGTTTACAGGCTCAATCGTACCCGTCGCATCGATGGTGACGGAAATATTTCCCTTCGTCACAGTGCCTAAAGTATACGCATCTTTGACTTCCGTTTTTGACGATGAATAGTAATAATATCCGCCGCCGAGCGCAATCAGTCCCGCTAACGCAAGACCCATCCATTTTTTATCCATAGATATCACTCCTTTACATGTCGGAAACAGTTCACACTGCCGGTTCCTCCGAACATAAGATTTATTCTGAGAGTTATTTTTAATAATAATATTCATCCTTCATTTTGTCAATGCATGAATAAAATTTTTTTACGAATTAAAAAAAACGCACAATGAAGTGCGTTTCGCTTATTTTCAAAATTTTTCAAATAGTTTTTCCGTCGAGAAGCATCGCATTCTGCGGAATGTTTTGTTTATATTTCAAATGTTCCAAACTGTTTAAGAGAAACAGCCAATTTTCTCCGCCGTCATAATGATGCACGCAGGAAATATTCGCATTGCTTTGCGACAAATGCCATGAGTAACGGATCGGCAGATCCAATAATCCGCAAAGCATCATGCGGATAGCCGCTCCGTGACTTACGATGACGACTGTTTTGTCCGTTTCCGGTGAGGCCGTTTCCAAAATTTTCGAAAGTCCTCTCATGACGCGTGTCTGCACATCTTCGAATCGCTCCGCATGTGGGATTTTCCATTCATCCGGTCGATCGTACAATTTGGCGATGCTGCCGGGAAACGCGGCTTCGATTTCGTCGTACGTCAGCCCTTCCCAATCGCCGAAGCAAATTTCCGAGAAATCAGGCTCGATTCGGAGCGGCACATTTTTTCGTTTTGAAAGTATCTCCGCCGTCACGTATGCACGCTGCAGCGGGCTCGTGTAAATCGCATCTACCGGAATATCGTCAAACCAACCGGCGGCGGCTTTGGCTTGTTTTATCCCCTCTTCCGATAAGGAAACGTCCTTTGTCCCCTGATATTTTCCGACCAAATTCCATTCCGTCTGCCCGTGGCGAAGAAAATAAATCGTCAGCATGATAAGACCTCCGAAAGCGCATGAAGCAGTTTTTCGTTTTCTTCCGTCGTCCGTACGGCAACGCGGAAAAAGGTGTCGTCCAATCCCTCATAATTGCCGCATTGTCGAATGAAAATTTTATGCGGTAATAATTTTTTTTGGAGCCAAGCGGCATCATGGCCGTTTGTCAAAGAGAGAAGCACAAAATTGACCGTGCCCGGATAAATTTTGATATGTGGCACGGACGTCAGCGCCCGTCTCAAGCGGACACTCTCTTCCCGGACAAACTTTTTTGTTTCCTCGATATATTCCCTATCGGAAAGTGCCACGCCGATATAGAGCTGCACCGGTCCGTTTACATTCCAAGGGCAGAGCGCCGCCGATACCTTTTCGGCCATTTCCGGCGTAGAAAATGTGCAACCGATGCGAAGCCCGGGCACCGCATAAAATTTTGTCAGAGACGTGATGACGATGACATGAGGAAACTCGGAAATTTTCGTCCGATAAGAAAGGTTCCCGTCCAAAAAGTCAATGAAAGATTCGTCGATGATGAACTGCCCTTCCGCTTTTTTCGCAGCATCCGAGAGCCGCAGAAAATCGGTTTCGGAAAGGAGCCGTCCGTCCGGATTATTCGGATGTCCGGCATACAGCACGCAACCTTGGGGAAGATTTTGAAGAAAATCCCAATTCGTCACCGCAAAATCGTGATCTTTATCAAGAGAATACGAAACCGCCGGAATCTTTTCGGCCGCCGCTGCTCGTGCATATTCACTGAAACAGGGCGCCGGTACATAGACAGCGGAAGGTTTCAAAACACGCATGAGCGCATACATGAGCTCCGTGGCACCGTTTCCGCATACAATCCACTCCGCCGGCACACCGTCATGCGCGGCAATCGCTTTTTTCAAATCCCGACATTCGATATCCGGATAGCGAAGTGTTTCGCGCGAAAAAAATTCCGCCAAGGCTGCCCGCCCTTTCGGCGACATGCCGAGAGGATTGATATTGACGGAAAAATCGAGAAACGTTTCTCTTTCCGTTTCATCCATGACGAAAATATCGCCGCCGTGTCCGAAATCTTTCATTCTTCCGTCACCATCCCCAGATTTGTGACATTCACACAATCTAAATATGTGACCAAATCGCCGAGGCGATAGGAAATCATATTTCTCATCTCCTTGACATCTGCGCCCGCCGCGGCAATGACGCCGAGCACAGTTCCGCTGTGAGCGGCCGCTATGCCGAGCGCTCCCGCCTGTTTCGCCGTTTCATATAAAGGCTCCAACGCCGATTTGTACAAAAGAAGTTGATTGGCAAAAGCCGAAATCGTCGCAGCCTCTCCGATGAGCGCCGGATTTCCTTTCTGCATTCCCTTTTCGAATAAGGAAACGGCGCGCCGGATTTCCGGCTCATTTTCTTTTTGCAACGCCACCAAATCTTTGCGGGAATTATACAGAAGCGTATCGACTTCTCCGCCGCAATCGAAAATCAGAATTTGCATGGGCGGCGCCTTCCCGAATTTCTTGATCAAACGCCCTTTTCGATAATCGAATTGCACGATACCGTCGTAAAAGGTTGCGTCACTGGGTTCTATGGAAATGGCGATTTCCGCAATTTCTTCCGGTGTCAATTTGCGCCCACACGCCAAAGCAGCCGCCTGGCACACGGCACTGATATCTGCCGTACTGGAGGCCATCCCTTTTCCGAGCGGAATTTCCGAACAAAGACGCACATCAACGGAGCGCCTGCTCATGCCGAGTTTCTCCAATGTGCGCCGCCGGGCGGATTCCGCTTTTTTCGGAAGACGCGAAATCAATTTCCCTTCGCGCGCCTCCGCGACGGAATATCGATCGATGGGACAAGTCACCATAAAAGACGACCCGTCCATATATCCCTGAATAAATTCCCCGCAAGAACCGGGAGATTTTACTATATGAATCATAGCTGTCCCCGCAATATCATCACATAGGCCATCGCCATGACGACCTCGGAAATTTCCGTCACAAATCCGTAAGTGTCCCCCGTCGTGCCGCCGATTTTGGAAACAATCCATCGATTCAGGAAAAGTCCCGTCAAAATGCCAAAACCGGCTAAGACTAAATACGAAAATCCGAAATACAACGCCGGAAGAAGAGCGAAAATAAACGCAATCGCTACGGCATGGCTGTCGCGATATGTGGCGAAAGATTTTCCGAAACCGTGCTCGCGCGCATACGGATACTCACAAATAGAGATGACCATATTGAGTCGTCCGACCGTCGGCATTGCCACCAAGAGCAAATACAATTCATTTTCGACGGAAGCAAGAGCCGCCGTTTTCAAAAGCACGACAAACACAAAAGCCAAAAGGCCGAAACTTCCGACCAAGCTGTCTTTCATGATTTCAAGCGCACGTTCTTTCGTTCGGCCGGAGAACAATCCATCGGCCGAATCCATCAGACCGTCCGCATGCATGGCGCCCGTAATCAAAAATTCGGCTGCGACCAGCAAAAATGCGGTCAAAAGCGGCAAATCCAGCGATTGCAACACAAAAAGCAGGCCGCAAAGCCAAAGCCCGACAATTCCGCCGATCAGCGGAAAATATTTGACACTTTTTCCGAAATTTTCATCGCTCCATTCCGTTTCTTTAAAAAGATGAATCCTCGTTAGAAACTGGAGCCCGATTATGAAGGCACGCATCATTTACCCTATCAGAAAAATTCCCGTCATGCATCCGATAAACATCACCGTTGCCGCATACATCAGTTTGAGTGATTGCAAAATATCACGACCTACCAAGGGTCTGTCCGGATCTCCCATATATTCGCGGAATTCCGGTTTTCCCTCATAATAATTCCATCCGCCGAGACGGACATGCAGTGCGCCTGCCGTGGGACCCTCGGCATATCCGCCGTTCGGGCTGGGATGTTTTTTTGCATCGCGAAGTCCGATACGCCACGCGTTTCCGGCATCCAGACCGATGAAAAAAGAAGCAATGACAAAAAGAAGAAACGTAAGACGCGCGGGAATGTAATTCAAAACGTCGTCAAGACGCGCCGCCGTGCGTCCGAAATACAAATATCTGTCATTTTTGTATCCGAGCATGGAATCCATCGTATTCGCCGCGCGATAGCAAGCCGCACCGACGGGGCCGAATAAAAGGAAATAAAAGAGCGGTGACAAAATACCGTCCGTCGTATTTTCCGCAATCGTTTCCACGGCGCCTCTTGCGATATCCGGTTCTTCCAAATTTTCCGTATCCCGTCCGACAATCCAGGAAAGACGCTGCCTCGCTTTGATAAGATTTCCGTCACGAAGAAGCGTATATATTTCCAAACCGTCACGCGCGAGCGCTTTCGGCGTAATCGTGAAATAAAGTACGACCGCAGACACCGCCGCATAGGCGGCCGCGCCGAATTCCGCCGCCCAAGTTGTCAGGAAAAACGTCATCGCACTGACAACGGCAACAGTCAAAAAGACGACAAGCGTCCCACGGAAAAGGAGAGAGACGTGCGAAGCACCCTCTTTCGGATACAGGAGATTTTCAAAAAAAGAAATCAAGCGTCCAATCAAAACGACGGGATGAAAAGAAGAACGCGGATCCCCGAAAACGGTATCAATCAGAAACGCCAATGCGGGAATCGCCGCCATCCATAACGTGTCCGTCATTCTTCCTCCAGAATACGATAGAATTTTTCCATATCGAAATGCCGACGCACCGTATCGGCGAGCCGATCGAATTCCGATTCTTTGTACGCACGATAGCGGAAAGAAATCGGAAGCGCCTCCAATCCTTTTCGGGCTCGTAATGCATTGAGGAGCGCGCGCCGCAATGCATCATTGTCGAAAATACCGTGGCAATACGTCCCCCACACATTTCCGGCATCATTAATATATCCGTCTGTCACATCGACGTCATTTTCGCTTCTTTTTGTGATATGAAACAGCGAACGCACATCACCCGTCAGCACGGTTTCTCCCATATGAATCTCATAAGCGGACAAATTTTGCCCATTATAATCCATTCCGAGGAAAGGAAGCGATGCGCAATCGCATTTCACCTGATACGTATTTTTTTCGCCGCGCATTGTCGTGACGAGAGGTAGCAATCCCAAACCTTCCACCGCATCGTTTTCGCTTTCCGTATGTAGCGGATCCCGGACATCCATACCCAGCATTTGATACCCGCCGCAAATGCCGATGACGGGAGTCCCCTCTTTTGCCATTTCGCAAATTTCCTCGGCATATCCGTTTCGTTTCAAATACAGCAAATCTTCCGTCGTATTTTTGGAACCGGGAAGAATAATCAAATCCGGATTTCCGAGAAGATCTCCTTTTTGTACAAAACGCACATTCACATCCGGCTCATGCGTCAATGCATCAAAATCAGTGAAATTGGAAATTTTCGGCGTTTGTATGACGGCGATATGAATGTCACGCATGACGGTATCTTTCGGTATTTCCTGTAAGGAAACGGAATCTTCGTCATCGATGCCGAGCTTGTCCAAAAACGGGATGACGCCCAATACGGGAATCTCCGTTTTTTCTTCCAAAAAGGTAAGAGCCGGCTCCAAAAGGGTGATATCTCCGCGGAATTTATTGATGACGAGCCCTTTGACCAATTCTCTTTCATCGTCATCCAAAAGCATGAGCGTCCCCACAATGGAGGCAAGCGCTCCGCCCCGATCGATATCAGCAATCAAAAATACCGGAGCATGCAAAGTCTTCGCGATTCGCATATTGACGATATCATTCTTTTTAAGATTCACCTCGGCCGGGCTTCCCGCCCCTTCGATAACGAGAATATCAAAATGCGATTTCATGTACTCCATCGCTTTCACGACGGAATCCCAAGCTTTTTGGCTGTAACGTTCCTGATAATCTTTGGCACTGTAATTTCCGACGGATTTCCCTAGCAAAATCACCTGTGAGCAGGAATTTCCCGTCGGTTTCAAAAGCACCGGATTCATTTCCACGACGGGATCCAATCCGGCTGCCTCCGCCTGCGCCACCGTCGAGCGCCCCATTTCCCCGCCTTCTTTGGTGACATAGGAATTGAGCGCCATATTCTGCGCTTTAAAAGGCGCCGCACGGTAACCGTCCTGTTTCAAAATACGGCAAAAGGCCGTCGTTAAAATACTTTTCCCTACATGCGAACTTGTCCCCTGAAACATGGCATATTTTGCCATTACAAATGCACCTCGCTCTTTTTCAGGTCGATGGTGATGCCCGCGACGGATAAATAGGCCGAATCGGCACGCCGGGCGATATATTGATTCGCCAGCCCGACCAAATCCCGGTATACACGGCTCATCGCATTCCCCGGGACAATTCCCATTCCGAGCTCATCCGACACAAAAATGATTTCCTTTCCCTGATATTCGGAAATCAAAGAAAACATTGCTTCCAAATCATTCGTGAGAATGTCGCGAAGCTGCTCCAAATCCTCCACCCCAAGCGTTTCCACACGGCGATGATCGATATGATCCATGAGCAAATTGCTCACGTACATCGTGATGCAATCGAAAAGCACCGCATCCGATTCGGAAAGAATTTCCTTCATCATCGGTGCCGCTTCATGCATGACTTCAAACGTTTTCCACGATGCCGGACGACGTGCTTTGTGGACAATGACGCGATATCGCATTTCCTCATCCAGAATTTGACTGGTTGCGATATATCCTTTGCGCAGACCGGACGTTTTATGCATCAATTTTTCCGCAAATTCACTTTTCCCGCTGCGCGCGCCACCCATAACAAGCACAATCCGATTCTCCATGCTTTTCTCCTCTGAAAAAACGATTGAGACGGTGAAAACCATATAAATACACAATCATATTTTAACATAAAAAACTCATATCGGACAACCGCACCGAAATTGTTTGCCGATGAAATCCAAGCAAAAAAAGCACGGCATGAAATCATTCACACCATGCTTTCTTTTAAAAGAAATATCAAAATACTTTTTTCGCCCAAGCACGAAGCTCGGCTTCATCGACATTGCTGTAGAAGCGTTCTCCGCGTTTCCAATTTCCTTTTCCCGCCGCTTTTTGGAGAAGCTCTCCACTTTCGCCCAAACCGGAAGAATACGACGTTGCAAAGGGTATAACGGTCTTGCCTTCAAAATTATTTTGTTCTACGAAGGAAGAGAGCGGCCACGCGGCGATCCCCCACCAAATCGGATAGCCGACGAAGACGGTGGTATAGCTGTCCCAATTTTCCGGCGTCTTTTGCGCCAGTTCCATGTGACGAAGATCGGGATTATTATGCTCGCGGCAAACGCGGCTTTGAGAATCGCGGTAGTTCAAATCGGCATCCGTATACGGATTGGCCAATTTGACTTCAAAAAGATCGGCACCTGTTTCATTGGCAATGATTTTGGCGGCACGCGCTGTACAACCGGAAGCGGAATAGTAAACGACCAAGGCTTTCCCATTCCCCTGCTGCGGCGCGGCAGCCTCCGGTGCTTTTTCGGCGCCGCATGCGGTAAGTCCGGCCGCCACTGTGCCGGCAGCGGCTATTCCCGCCATTTTTACAAATTTATTCATGATAATCACTCCTTTGTCAATAAGCCCTTTCGGCTATTTCATCGTATTTTACCACAAAATAAAAAAATTAAAAAATACCCCGAAAGCATGAAAAGATATGCCTTGCGAGGTATCGATTTTTAAAATTCTATGCCGCGCCGCGCGCGAATGCCTTTTTCAAAAGCGTGCTTTATGGGATTCATTTCCGTCACCGTATCGGCCAAATCTATGAGTTCCGGCCGTGCATAGCGTCCCGTCAAAATAAGATTTAAGCGTTTGGGCCGATGACGAATCATATCCGCGACTTTTTCCACATCCAACATATCAAAATGAATGGCGTAATTCACTTCATCCAAAACGACGAGATCCCATTTGTCACTCATGATTTCGCGAAGAGCCGTCTCCCACGCTTTTTGGGCAATTTCTTTTTTACGCAAAAATTCCTCTTCATTTTCTTCATGATTATGGTAAACGAAACCGTCTCCCATAGAGCGGATTTCAATATTTCCGTTGATACGTCCCAGCGCCGCTATACTTTCCAATTCTCCGTATTTCCAGGCGCCTTTGATAAATTGCAAAATGAGAACGCGCTGTCCGTTTCCCCAAGCACGAATCGCCGTGCCGAGCGCTGCCGTCGTCTTTCCTTTGCCCGTTCCCGTATTGATGAGGATGAGACCTTCCTGTTCTTTCATAGCAATCCTCCTATGGCTCTGATTTTCGATACATTTCGCAATTGGAAAGGAAACGGCCTGCCGCCGCCGGATTTCCGTCAAAATTCATGTGTAAATACGAGGCTAGGACACTCTCCGCCGCATAACCGTCCCGATGTGCATCTTTCTGCCTTGTGCCGACAAGTTCATAGGCCCAAGGGAAATTTTCAATTTCCGGTTCAAGCTCGGAAAAATGAAACTCATGCCCCAAAAGCGTCTCGCCTACGTCTGCCGCAACGCTTTTTTGCAATGCTTTAGCCGTCACATAGCCGACGCGCCGAAGTTTTTTTTGCATCAAGCATCGGGCCGGCACCAAACCTACCATGTCATACATTTCATCTGAAAATCCGACGATTTGACGGCAAAGATACATGAGCCCGCCGCATTCGGCATAAATCGGCATGCCGCCGGCTGCGGCTTTTGCAATAGATTCTTTCATAGAAATATTTCCCGATAATTCTTTTAAAAACATTTCCGGAAAACCGCCTCCAAAAATGAGTCCGTCCACATCGGGAATTTCCGTATCCCGCATCGGAGAAAACAGCACCAATGTCGCGCCGCGATCGGAGAGAGCCGCTAAACTCGTCGGATAGTAAAATGTAAATGCTTCATCATTGGCGACCCCGATGCGCACGTGATAGTTTTTTGAAACAGTCGCTTTTTCCGTTTCCGGAAGAGACGGTGCCGATTGGGCAATTTCTAAAATTTGGGGGATGTCGAGTCGCTCCTTCATGACGCGCGCCATATGGCCGATGAGCGCATCCGTTTCCGTTTCCGTGACCGGCGTGAGTCCCAGATGCCGCTCGGGCGTTTGGAGAGATTCATCGCGGTGCAAAGCGCCTAAGACGGGCATATGGATTTCGGCCATGGCTTCTCGAATGATGGCTTCATGCTTATCCGAGCCCAATTGATTTAAAATGACACCGGCCAGATGTAAATCCGGCGCATAATTTCTGTATCCCAAGGCCACGGCCGCCGCGCTCTGCCCCATGGATCGGCAATTCATGACGAGAATGACGGGCGCATGCAAAAGACGCGCAATGTGCGCCGAAGAAGAAACGCCCTTTCCCCCGCCGTCAAAAAGCCCCATGACGCCTTCAATGACGGAAATATCGGCGCCTTCGGCAAGCGTCCGAAATGTGGAAACGAGCCGATCTTCCGGGACAAGCCAAGTATCCAAATTGTACGAATCGCGTCCGGCGGCTTTCGCATGGAAACCGGGATCGATATAATCGGGCCCTACCTTGAAAGGCTGCGCGGCAAGACCTTTTTCAAAAAGCGCACGCAAAAGCCCCGTCACGATCGTTGTCTTTCCGACTCCGCTCGAGACGCCGGCCAGCACGATGCGGGGAAATGTTTCGTTTCCCATTATTCACTATCTCGTTTCGTCAAAATCGTGCTGAGATAATTCGGTTTGTAATCGGCCGAGAGCGCGTCCAGATCCCTTTCGATGATTTCATCGGGAAGACCCGCACGCGATACCATCACGGCATTTTTAATCAAATGATGCTTGCGCAATTCTTTTTGAATATACGCCCAGTTTTTATACACTTTCATGATGACGGCATGATCGGCCGCCGCAAGAGCGCGATCGATTTTTTCGGGAGAGGCCGTCGCAGGAAGAATGAGTACCGTTTCCTCCCATTCGGCAAGCGGCATCCCGATTGCATTGGCGATACCGACGAAAGCCGGAATCCCCGGAATATTTTCCGCTTCGTATTCCGTCCCTTCAAGCGCGCGGAAAATATACATATAGGTGCTGTACAGCATAGGATCGCCCAAGGTGAGAAATACAAGATTTTTCCCATCATCCAGTTTCTCGCAAATGATGCGGCGATTTTCTTCCCATTGCCGCGCCACGGCTTCCATATCCGTATTCATCTGGAAGACCATCGGCAAAATGTCCGTCCCCTCCGGAATGTAGGGCTTGGCGATATTCCACGCAACCGACCCCTCTTTTTTCTCCGTCTTGGGCGTAATGATCATGTCGCAATTTCGGATTGCTTCCACGGCTTTCACCGTCAAAAGTTTTGAGTCTCCGGGACCGACACCGATCCCGTACAGTTTCCCTTTTTTCATATGATATCCTCCTCAAGATATATTTTTCATACAAAAATATTATACACCAAAATAAAAAATCTCCCCGCACGAAAACGGAGAGATTTTGCAAAATTTCAAAATTATTTTTTGTGACGAGCGACAAAAGCGCCGATGCGCTTGAGCGCTTCTTTGATATTTTCGCGGCTGGCCGCATAGGAAATGCGGATGTGATTTTTGCCCTGTACGCCGAAGCAAGAACCCGGGACGACGCCGATTTTTTCTTCTTTCAGAAGTTCTTCGCAGAATTCTTCATCCGTCATGCCGGTCACACTGATATCCGGGAAAATATAGAAAGCGCCTTTCGGTTCAAAGCAATGGAGACCGATTTCTTTGAGGCCTTCATAAATCATGACGCGACGCGCCGCATATTCATCGTACATCGCCTTCACATCTTCTTCGCAAGTAGCCAACGCTTCGATAGCGCCGTACTGACTTGTGATCGATGCGCAAAGAATCGCGTATTGATGCACTTTGTAAATCTGCTCCACCGCTTTAGCCGGTGCGCAAAGATAGCCGATACGAAGCCCCGTCATCGCATACGATTTGGAGAAACCGTTCAGGACAATCGTGCGCTCTTTCATGCCGGGGAGCGACGCAAAGCAAGTATGCTGCCCTTCGTAGGTGAGGTCGCAATAAATTTCATCCGAAATAACAATAAGATCGTGTTTTTCCACAAAAGCGGCGATTTTTTCCAGATCGGCTTTTGTCATCACCGTGCCGGTCGGGTTATTCGGATAACCGATGAGCAATACTTTCGTATGCGGCGTGACTTTCTTTTCCAGCTCTTCGACCGTCAATTTGAAATCATCTTTTTCAAAGGTCGGGACGAGAACGGGCGTGCCGCCGGCAAATTGAACGCAAGCGGGATACGCCACATACGCCGGATCCGGAATAAGCACTTCATCGCCCGGATTCAAAAGCGCCGTCATCGCAATCGTAATCGCTTCGGAAACGCCGACGGTGACGACGATTTCCGATTTCGGATCGTAGCTGACGCCGTAGCGGGTCGTAAAGAGTTTCGCAATGGCCTCGCGCAATTCGAGAAGCCCTAAATTGGACGTATATGATGTTTTCTTTTCTTTCAAACTTTTTACGCAGGCATCGATGACTTTATCGGGCGCCGCATAATCCGGTTCGCCGACACCAAGCGAAATCACGCCTTCCATCGTATTTGCCAAATCAAAAAATTTACGAATGCCCGACGGCGGAACGACACTGACATTCTTTGAAAATTTGCTGTCCCAATCCATGGAAAAAATCTCCTTTTTTTGAAAACTCGTCACTCTTCCTTCGTGACACACTCTCCCAAATCTTCACAATGTTTCATGGCTTCCTCATCCGGAAATCCATAGGCCAATACCGGTTTTGCGGGAAATATTCCCCCCGCAAATTTGAGCGATTGCTGCCAGGAATTCAGCCACGCGCCGCGACTCCAACCGCAGGAGCCGAATACGCCCATCCGCTTTCCCTCTATAAGCGGTTTCAAAGCCTCCGTAAAAGGTTTCATTTGGCTCTCTTCAATCACTTCGACCCCCATCGCGGGGCTTCCCAGCAAAATACAATCGTAACCGGAGGCGATATCCTCCGGTGTAACTTCGGAAACGGAAGCCAAAAGTACTTCATTGGAATGACGACGGGCACCTATGGCGCAGGCCTCGGCCATAGCCTCCGTATTTCCCGTAGACGATACATAAATCACAGCGGTTTTCTTTCCCATCTTCATCCCTCCGCATTCTTTTTCATAAATAAAAAGCGTCCTCAAAAGAGAACGCTTTCATCGGATTAAGCGTTTGCGACGGCTTCGCCGAGAGCTTTGCATGCATCCAGCGCTTCATCATCGGGCATGCTGTACGCTTTGACTGGATCGGCTGCCAAAGAAACACCTGCTTCTTCCAAGCGTGCTTTCCAGTTTTCAATCCAATCGCCCTGATTCCATGCATACGAACCGAAAATGCCGACGACTTTGCCCGCAAGACTCGGGAGGAGATCCGCAAAGAACGGCTCGAATTCATATTCTTCGAGTTCTTCGTTTCCCATCGCCGGGCAGCCGAGAATAATATGATCATATGCGGCAATATCCGCGGCATTCGTATCGCTTACAAAAGAAAGCAGAGTTTCCGCTCCGGCATTCTTTGCCCCTTCTTCCACAGCCTGCGCCATAGCTTCGGTATTCCCGGAACCGGACCAATATACGATTGCGACTTTAGCCATAATTCTTCCTCCTTAAAACATCTAAAACAGATATGATTCTATGCCTATCTTACTGAAACGGTGCGCCATTGTCAAGCAACTTTTAGATGCCGGCCTGCGCGCGTAATATTTCTGCTTTATCCGTATGTTCCCACGGCAAATCCACATCCGTGCGGCCAAAATGACCGTAGGCGGCCGTTTGCTTGTAAATCGGGCGGCGCAAATCCAACATATCGATAATGCCGGCCGGACGGAGCTCGAAATTTCTGTTTACAAGCTCGACAATTTTTTCATCATCGATTTTCCCGGTACCGAATGTATCGACCAGAATAGAAACGGGGCGCGCGACGCCGATTGCATACGCCAGCTGAATTTCGCATTTATCGGCAAGACCGGATGCAACGATATTTTTCGCCACATACCGCGCCGCATAGGCAGCACTTCGATCGACTTTCGTCGGATCTTTTCCCGAGAATGCCCCGCCGCCGTGACGCGCCATACCGCCGTACGTATCGACGATAATTTTACGACCCGTAAGACCCGCATCGCCCTGCGGCCCGCCAATCACAAAGCGTCCCGTCGGATTGATATAGTATTTTGTGTTGTCATCCAAATATTTTTCCGGAATGACCTTGCCAATAACCTGCTCAATCAGATCTTTTTCAATCTTCTCATGCGAAACGTCTTCGCTGTGCTGGGAAGAAATGACAATCGCATCAATGCGCACCGGTTTCCCGTCATCATACTCCACCGTCACCTGCGTCTTTCCGTCCGGACGAAGATACGGAAGCGTCCCGTTTTTGCGGACTTCCGTCAAGCGACGCGACAAACGATGCGCCATCGCAATCGGAAGCGGCAAAAATTCCGGCGTTTCATTTGTCGCGTACCCAAACATCATCCCCTGATCGCCGGCGCCGATATCGTACTTATCGGCTTCTTCTTTTTTCGCTTCGAGCGATTGATCGACACCCATCGCGATATCGGGCGATTGTTCATCCATAGAAACCAAAATCGCGCACGTATCGCAATCGAATCCGTATTTCGCCCGGTCGTAGCCGATTCCCCGAATCGTCTCGCGAATGATTTTCGGAAAATCGATATGTCCCGTCGTCGTGATTTCGCCGAAGACATGCACCTGCCCCGTCGTCACCGTCGTCTCGCAGGCAACACGTCCGTACGGATCCTGCGCCAGGACACTATCCAATACGGCATCGGAAATCTGATCGCAAATTTTATCCGGATGCCCTTCCGTGACAGATTCGGATGTAAAAAACGCTTTCTTTGTCATGCTGCTGCCTCCTCTGAGAAAAAAAAGACAATTCTCATCTATTTCGGTAAAAAATATTCACAAAAAAATCCCTCCGAAAGAGGGACATGCGCCCTCATCTGCCAGCCGGAGCTGTCGGAGTTAGCACCGTTTCCCGCAAGCGGTCGGTTGCTGCAACGTCAAAGGGCCGTTCCCTCGGTTGCTCTTGATGAGTTCTACCGCATTAGTATATATGTTTTTACCGATTATTGCAAGAGGAAACGGCGGATTTGCGCCGCTTTCAAAACTTAAATTTTTGAAAACAAAACGAAATCCGCCGTAAATTATAAAATCAGCTTTTTCAAGTATATTTGAAACTTAGGAAAAACAAACATGTCGGCAAAAGGCAAAGAAGAAATCTCGTGATAAATATCAGTGAATCATTTGGTGTACCCAAAATTGCAAAAATACATGAACCCAGAATTGCACCGACACCACCGACAACAGCAAATACACAGGCAACGCCAAACCTTACTATCATTTCAGCGATACTAAAATGATATTTTCTCCTTGCTCGAATCGGTGACGAAGAAAAAGCATTCTCGTTTTTGCAAACTCTTGGCTCGCCTACAAGCGCCATTAGGTGATTTTGTACATTCTTTTTTTCTTCGGTATCGGTAGCTTCTCCCCGCCTTTCTTTCTGTTTTTTGGAAAAATATTTCTTCTTTACCCAGCTTTCATATTCGGGCCATGCATAATGCACACTTCGTATGGAGAAGAAAACAGATAAAACTGTTGCATTTAAAATCCAAATTCCTTTTAAAATCGGATCCGGTAAACCCAATGGAGTTAACCAAAATACAATTAATAAAGAAAAAATCAGACCGGCGCCTCCGAATATAATAACCATTATGAATGTTAAAAACAATTTTTGATAAGAAACAAAAGGCGGAATGCACGTTTCTCCTCTTGCAACTTTTGCTTCTCTTTCTTTCACGTTATTTAAAACTGCATCAAAGAAGGACGGTGGGAGAGATTTCCAAATAAGACGAATGATTTGATAAATGATATAAAAAAATAGTCTGATAACTCCTAAAATAAGTGAAATTAATAAGATGCAACCCATAAATGTTGCAAAACCGGAATCAAAAGCTAACAAACCTAAGAAAAGCAAGGAACTCATTTTATTTTCACCACCATTCACGAAAGACGCAAAGCATGCACGACAAAAGGAAAAATCCGAAGAAATAGTTTTTTCTATCTCTTCGGATTTATTATACAACAAGAATCGGACAAGTCTGATTTTGTGTGTGCTTCTCTTACAATTTTTTGAAAAGGCTCGCCATTTCGAGAGCGTCCATCGCGCATTCGAAGCCTTTGTTTCCGGATTTGAGTCCGGCACGATTCAGGGCTTGCTCGATGGTGTCCGTCGTGAGGACGCCGTAAAGAATCGGAATGCCGCTTGCAAGCGATACCTGTGCGACGCCTTTTGTGACTTCCGTCGCCACATGTTCATAATGATCCGTTTCCCCGCGGATGACGGCGCCCAGGCAAATGATGGCGTCGTAGCGTCCGGATTCGGCCATTTTCTTTGCCGTAAGCGGAATTTCAAAAGCACCCGGCACCCATGCAAGTTCCACCGTATCCGTATCGACCCCGTGACGCGAAAGCGCATCTTCGGCGCCGCCGATGAGTTTATTTACGATGATTTCATTGAAACGAGATGCGACGATACCGACGCGAATTTCTTTTTCATTGTACATTCCGGAAATGATTTTCATTTTTTGTCCTCCTCCAAATCAAGCATATGACCCATTTTTTCTTTTTTCGTTTTAAGATATGCGGCATCTTCCCGGCACGCTTCCATTTGAATCGGGACGCGCTCGGTGATATGAATGCCGTAATCGGAAACTTCGTAAATTTTATCGGGGTTATTCGTGAGCAAGCGAATATTTTCCACGCCCAAGTCGCGAAGAATTTGCGCGCCGACCATATAATCTCGTAAATCGGCGGCAAAGCCCAGCGCCAAATTCGCCTCGACGGTATCGTAGCCTTGATCCTGCAAAGCATACGCACGGATTTTATTGATGAGCCCGATGCCGCGGCCTTCCTGTCGAAGATAAACCATAACGCCACGTCCTTCTTGCGCAATCTCTTTCATCGCCGCATCGAATTGCTGCCCGCAATCGCAGCGAAGCGAGCCGAAGCAATCCCCCGTGAGGCATTCGGAATGAACGCGCGTCAGGACCGGCGCCCCGTCGGCCACATCCCCCATGACGAGCGCCACATGATGCTCCCCATTTAAACGATTGATATAGCCGATGATTTTGAAATGGCCGTAACGCGTCGGCATTTTCGCCTCCGCGACGCGCTCGATGAGCTTTTCGTGTTTTCTGCGGTAGATGATAAGATCCTGAATATTTCCGATTTTCATTCCTTTTTCGCGGGCCAGAGCAAAAAGCTCGGGTTTCCTTGCCATCGTGCCGTCGGGATTCATGATTTCGCAGCAAAGGCCGGCCGGCGCAAGACCCGCCATACGACAAAGATCAACTGTCGCCTCCGTATGCCCCGCGCGCTCCAATACACCCCATTTCCGCGCGCGAAGCGGGAAAAGATGACCGGGCCGTCGAAAATCTTCGGGCTTGGCACCCGGCTCCACCGCTTTTCGACATGTGAACGCACGCTCTGCCGCCGAGACACCCGTCCCCGTTTCCACATGATCAATGGATTCCAAAAACGCCGTCTGATGATTATCCGTATTTCTTCGAATCATCGGCCCCAAAAATAATGCATCGGCCAATTCTCCCGCCATCGGCATACAAATGACGCCCTTGGCTTCCGAGGCCATACGATTCATATTTTCGGACGTGGCAAAATCGGCGGCGCAAATATAATCGCCCTCATTTTCGCGCGATTCCGCATCCTGCATGATGACGATGCGGCCCTTTTTGATTTCCTCCACAATATCCTCAATGGGATCATATTGAAATTCCATACTTCCTCCTTAAAGCAATTTTTTCAGCGTTTCCGCATTGAGACCGTTATTATTATGTTTCATAAGTTGCTCAATATATTTCCCGACCATATCGCATTCTAAATTCACGATATCGCCGATGCGTTTCGTCAAAATCGTCGTTTCTTTCCCCGTATGCGGAATGACAGAAACGGTAAACGACGCATCGTCACGCCCGGCGACCGTAAGACTTACGCCGTCTAAAGCGACCGATCCTTTTTCCAAAATATATTTCATAAGATGGGCGTCCGCCGCAAAACGGATTTCCACCGAATTTCCGACCGGCATCCTTTCGATGATGCGCGCCATCCCATCGATATGCCCGGAAACCAAATGCCCGCCGAGCCTTGCCGATAAAGTCAGCGCGCGCTCCAGATTCACGCAAGATCCCGCGGAAACGGAAGCAAAAGACGTGCGGCGCCACGTTTCCGGCGTCACATCGGCGGCAAATCCCGCCTCCGTAAAGCGCGTTACCGTCAGACACGTCCCGTTCACGGCAATGCTGTCTCCGATTTGCGTCCCGTCCAAAATTTTTTTACAGGAAATACAGAGCTCGCATGTGCGATTTCCTTTGGAAACGGCGGAAACGGTACCGATTTCCTCAATGATTCCCGTGAACATCGGCTGCCTCCCTGTCCGTATACGCGGTGATTTTCACATCGCTCCCGCTCATTTCATAAGAAATATCGTGAAGTTTCACCGCATCGGCAAGATGCGCCGCACCATTTCCGCCCAAAGCGCCCGGTGCTTCTTTTCCGCCGATTAAAATCGGCGCCACATAGGAAATCACTTTATCGACGATGCCGGCTTCAAAGGCTCCCGCGGCAAGCGTCGGCCCGCCTTCCAAGAGCACGGAATCGATATCGCTCATCGCAAGCCCCGTCATCGCCATGGCCAGATCCACGCGGCCTTTTCCCGTATCCGCGATGATTAAATCCGCGCCGAGCTTTTGCAGCGCGATTCTTTTTTCGCGAGGCGCTTTTTCCGTCGTCAAAATGATGACGCGGCCTTTTTCATGTAATAATTTGGCAGCGAGCGGAATGCGAAGATTGCTATCCGCCACGATGCGCACGGGATCGGGAAGTCCTTCGATTCGTGTCGTCAAAAGCGGATCGTCTGCCATGACGGTATCGACGCCGACCAAAATGCCGGCACATTCTCCGCGCAAACGATGCGCATCCATCCGGGACACGTCAGAAGATATCCATTTTGAATCGCCCGTCTTGCAAGCGATTTTTCCGTCAAGAGACATCGCCGATTTATAAATGACAAATGGTTTTCTCTCCGTCACATATTTGATAAAGGCTTCATTGAGTTTTCGCGCTTTCGCCTCAAGGACGCCGACCGTCACCGGAATCCCGGCCTCTTTGAGTTTCTCGATTCCTTTTCCGGCGACGAGCGGATTGGGATCCATCATGGCACAGACGACCCGTCCGATACCGTTTTTAATCAGCATATCGGCGCAGGGCGGCGTTTTCCCGTAATGCGCGCAAGGCTCAAGCGTCACATAGAGCGTTGCACCCTTGGGGCTGATGTGGCAGCTTTCCACCGCTTCCACCTCGGCATGCGGCCCACCGAATTCACGATGCCAACCTTCCCCCACAATGCGTCCGTTTTTCACAAGCACGGCGCCGACCATGGGATTGGGTCTTGTGAAACCGCGGCCGCGCGTGGCAAGTTCCAGCGCACGCACCATATATCCTATATCTTCATCGGAAAACAAAAAACCACCTCCAAAGTCTATACCTTCTTCGGGGGCGGTACCATGCAAAAAAATCTTCCTCTTCTTCCATCCGGACTTACGGAAACCATCGTTTCCCATCACCGTCGGCTCCGGATTCACACCGGATCTGCAAAATGCTCGCGGGCTCGGAGTTTCCTCCATCACCGCCGGTCAGGAATTTCACCTTACCCCGAAGAGATTTGTTTCTTATGAATTTCTCTCGCTATTATAGCGAATATTTCTTTGCTGCGCAATAAAAAACGTCATACTTTTGCGGAATAATGCCATATGCCGCAAAAGTATGACGTTTGAAAAGTGTAGCGGAGAATTCATGCACAATTGTAGCACCAAGCGAAAATCCGCTCATGGGAGGTTTTCCCATTTCCTATTCCCCATTCACTCTTCACTTTTTTATTCCGATTGCAAATACGCTTTTTGCGCATCCGTCAATGTGTCGATGGTCTTTCCCATGGAAGAAAGTTTCACGGCGGCGACTTTGTAATCGACTTCACGCGGAAGGAGATAGAGTTTCGGCGAAAGCGTGCCTTCGTGCTCCAGTAAATATTTTGCCGCCAAAGCCTGCATCGCAAAAGAAAGATCCATAATTTCCGCCGGATGACCGTCGCCTGCCGCCAAATTCACGAGGCGGCCTTCGGCCATGAGGTATACGGTCTTCCCGTTCGGCAGCACATACCCTTCTATATTTTTTCGCGCTTCAAAATGCGACGTGCAAATTCGTTCCAAATCTTTGCGGGACACTTCCACATCGAAATGGCCGGCGTTCGCGCAGATGGCGCCGTCTTTCATTTTCATAAAATGCGGTTCGCAGATAACGTCGATATCTCCCGTCACGGTGAGGAAAATATCTCCGATTTCCGCCGCTTTTTCCATCGGCATGACATCAAATCCGTCGAAAACCGCTTCAATGGCGCGGATGGGATCGACTTCCGTCACAATGACGCGCGCACCCAGCCCTTTCGCCCGCATCGCGCAGCCTTTTCCGCACCAACCGTAACCGGCGATGACGGCCGTTTTTCCCGTCACGGTAAGATTCGTGCTGCGGATGATGCCGTCCCAGGCGGACTGCCCCGTCCCGTAACGATTATCGAAAAGATATTTGCAATACGAATCATTGACGGCAATCATCGGAAACGTGAGTTTCCCTGCTTTTTCCAAATTGCGCAGACGGTGAATGCCCGTCGTAGTTTCTTCCGATCCGCCGATGAGCCGCTCTTTGGCATCCTGCCTCGTCGTGTGGAGCAAATTCACCAAATCGCCGCCGTCATCGATAATAATATGCGGCTTGTGATCGAGCGCCCGATTTAAATAATCGAAATATTCCGTTTCGGTGCAGCCGTGCGTCGCGTAGACGGTGATGCCTTCGGAAACAAGAGCCGCCGCGATGGGATCTTGCGTCGAAAGCGGATTACTCCCCGTCGCAATCACATCGGCGCCGCCGGCGGCCAGCGTCAATGCCAAATACGCGGTCTTGGCTTCCAAATGAATAGACATGACAACGGTAATACCGGCAAACGGTTTCTTCGCTTCAAAATCTTTACGAAGCACATTCAAGACGGGCATGAATTTTTCGACCCAGCGAATGCGCTGTTTCCCCTCATCCGCCAAGGAAATATCGCAAATTACAGATTCACTCACGAGAAAGACTCCTTTCATATTCGGAAATGGAAATTTCATAAGGCGGCCGCAGCACACCTTTTTCGGTGATGATCCCGTCAATAAGTGTCGCGGGCGTGACATCGAATGACGGATTGTAGACGGGCACGGTAATCGGCGCGATATAGGTGTCCCCTATTTTTCTCACTTCATCGGCGCCGCGCTCTTCGATATGAATCTCGGCGCCCGTTTGAATCGTAAAATCGAAAGTGGAAAAAGGCGCGGCGATGTAAAACGGAATGCCGTAATATTTGGCTAAAACGGCTAGCCCCGACGTACCGATTTTATTGGCGGTGTCTCCGTTTTTCGCAATGCGATCGGCGCCCGTAATGACGGCGTCGATTTTTTTATGCTGCATGACGGAAGAGGCCATGTCGTCGGAAATGAGGCAGCAGGGAATTTCTCCCTCCATGAGTTCGTACGCCGTAAGACGCGCGCCTTGCAAAAGCGGCCGCGTCTCATCCGCATAGACGCACTCCACCTGTCCGCGCGCATGGAGCGTCGCCAAGACGCCGAAAGCCGTCCCGATGCCGCTTGTCGCAAGCGCTCCGGAATTGCAATGCGTGAGTAATCGTAAATTTTGACGGCCGACAAATAAATCCGCACCGTTTTCTCCGATTTTTCGGCAAGTTTCTCTGTCTTCCTTTTCAATTTCGGCCGCGCGGCCAAGCAATGTTTCTTCCGTCGGATTTTTTCGAAACGCTTCTTCCATCTCACCGACTGCCCATGCCAAATTGACTGCTGTCGGTCGCGCATTCCGCAAATTGTCGCAAAGAGCGCGGAAACTTTCCGTATTTCCCCCACTCTCCCGATACGCCAGCACGACGCCGTAGGCCGCCGCGACACCGATAAGCGGCGCTCCCCGTACAGCTAAAGCGCGAATCGCATCGGCGACGACACCGGACGTTTTCGCCGTGATGTAGAGAGTCTCATTGGGAAGTTTCGTCTGATCCAAAATGCGAAGTGCGTCGCCTTCCCAAGATAATGCCCGAAAACTCATACGTGAAATCCTCCGAACGCCGCCGCTGCGCTGTGGCAGCCGCATTTTGTCTCCGGATCGTACGTCGCGGACAATTCGGAAATGATGCTTCGGAAACCGGCGACGTTTTTCTTCATACAATCGACGACCTCCTGATGTGTCAGCGGTGTCGTTGAAATGCCCGCCGCCATATTTGTCACCATGGAAATCGTCGCATAGCACATTTCCGCCTCACGCGCCAGCACGCACTCGGGCACGCAGGTCATCCCGACGACATCGGCGCCCCACATCCGATACGCGCGAATTTCGGCCGGCGTCTCAAAACGCGGTCCTTCCGTGCAAATATACGTCCCGGTCGGATGGATGGGAATGCCCGCTTTCTTTCCGGCTTCGAAAATTGCGGCGCGAAGCGTTTCGCAAAAAGGAGACGTCATATCCAAATGCGCGACACCGTAGCGCTCCCCGTCAAAAAACGTATTTTCGCGCGATTTCGTCATATCGATAAATTGATCGCATAGGACGAGCTCGCCCGTTTTGTATTCGGGATTCAAAGAGCCGACCGCCGTCGTGGAAACGATACAGGAAACGCCCAGCATTTTGAGCGCAAAAATATTGGCGCGAAAATTTATCTTGTGCGGCGGAATCGTATGACGCACACCGTGACGCGCCAAAAAAATAATTTCTTTTCCGTCAAAAAAACCGGATTTGTACGCCGCCTGACCGTAGGGCGTCCCGATTAAATGAGACGTCACATTTTGCAAAATACCGGCATCATAGACGCCGGTGCCGCCGATAAAAGCGATTTTACTCATGAATGGGGTTTCCTTTCTTCCTTAAACCAGGCCCGCAATGTATCTTGCGGAATTCTGTATTTTTTCCCGCAATAATGACAGACCGTTTCTATGCTTTCTTCTTTCAAAAGTTCTTCTTTTTCCGATTCCGGAAGAGAAACGAGCGAATCGCGTATCCTCTCCTCCGAGCAGGTACAATGAAACGAAATCGGATTTGCGCCGAGTTTCTCAAATTTTCCTTTTTCCAAAAGCGTTTCCGTCCCGAGCGCGCCGTCCTCCGTCACATCCCACGCATCCAAATCGCGGAAAAGGGATGCGAAAGTTTCTAAATTTCCTTCCGGCAAAAGCTGGGCCAAAAAACCGCCGCAGCGGGAAATATTTCCTTTTTCGTCTGTCTTCAAATCGAGTTTGACGGCCGAAAGTGTTTGCTCGGAGGTATTCAAATACTCGGTAAGGCAGGCGGAAATATCGCCGGGGTGCAAATTCACCGCGCTCGTGTACGGCAATTTCAAAAGAGAATAGCGCGTGACAAAAAGTTGCGCCTTTTGGGAAACAAGAAACGCTTCCGTTTCCGCATTCGGCACATGTCCCAGGCCGGCTTCCGCCTCGTCGATGTAGCCGCGCACGTATTTTCCATCGTACGCATCGACGTGAATCGCGCCCAAAGCGCTTCCGGTCACCCATTTCAATGAAATGCCTTCGTGATTTTTGAAATCGACGGCAAGGAGCGCCGCCCCCGTCATGATTTTGGCTAAGATTTGTGCCGATGCGGGCGGCAATCGATGAATGTCACCCGCCTGCCCGGCAGCTCCGGATGTATCGCACACATTGAGGCGTATGCCCGACGGCGATACGTAATGACCGATGATATCGGATTGCATTTTTATATCCTTTCGCTCGAATCAAACGTGCAGGTCGGAAATCGCCGCTTTGCGGTCCGGTTTTCCAAATACGGAGGAGCCGGCGACCGCGATCGTGACGCCCGCGTCTTTGAGAGAAGCAATATTGTCTTTCGTGACGCCGCCGTCGACTTCGATTTCCAAATCCGCGCGCCCGATTTTTTCGGCCATGGCGGAAAGCCTTCTGATTTTATCCAAGGTATACGAAATAAATTTTTGCCCGCCGAATCCGGGATTGACGCTCATGATGAGGACGAAATCCAAAATCGGCAATAATTCTTCGCAAGCGGAAAGAGACGTCCCCGGATTTAGGGCGATGCCGGCTTTGATACCGCGATCTTGGATGTCGTGTACAAGGCGATCGGCGTGAATGACGGCTTCGGCGTGAAAGGAAATCATTTCGACACCCGCTTTTTCCAGCGCATCAAAATACGCTTCCGGATGCATCGTCATGAGATGCGCATCGAAAGGAAGCGTCGTGTGCGGGCGAAGTGCGGCAATGACCGGCGCGCCGAAAGTGAGATTGGGCACAAAATGTCCGTCCATGACATCGAGGTGCACCAAATCGGCGCCGCCGACTTCGATATCATGCAATTCATCGGCCAAACGGGAAAAATCGGCGGACAGTAAAGACGGTGCGATTTTCATCAGAATCTTCTCCTTTATTTTTTCAGAATTTCCTCCGTCATGCGAAGATACGATTGATAGCGAGACGGAGAAATCTCCCCCGTTTCCGCGGCCTCACGCACGCGGCAATCCGGTTCGTTGATATGCCTGCAATTATTGAAACGGCAAGTGCCGATATATTTCCGAAATTCTTTGAAAAGAAACGCCAGATTTTCCGGATTCACCGTTTCCAAAGAAAGCCTCGTATATCCGGGCGTATCCATGAAAAATGCGTCTTTGCATGCAATGAGCTCGGCGTGGCGCGTCGTATTTTTTCCGCGTCCCGTTTTGACGCTGACGCTTCCCGCCGCAAATGTGTCGCGTCCGAGACAAAGATTCAAAAGACTGGATTTCCCGACGCCCGAGGGTCCGGAAAACGCGATGACGCCGGAGGATAAGAGCGATTGTAATTCTTCGATACCCTCCCCCGTCACGGTCGACGTGCCAATGGCTGTGTAACCGGCTTTTTCGTAAACGGCCGCCGTTTCTTTTGCCAAATCCGGCGCGAGATCGCATTTATTGATGCAAATCATCGGGGAAATTTCCGCATCTTCTGCCAAAATGAGCATTTTATCGAGCACGTAGAGCGATAAATCCGGCGTTTTCGCGGCGACGACGAAGACTAAAGTATCGATATTCGCGACGGGCGGCCGATACAATCTGTTTTTGCGCGGCAGGATTTTCGTGATTTGCGCATCGCTCCCGCCGGGAATTTCATATTCGGCCATATCACCGACCAAGACATCCGTTTCCCTTTTGAGACGTCCGCGCGAGCGGCAAAGACAAAGCGTCCCGGATGTATCGGCTACGGAAAAATAGCCGTTTTGATTTTTCAGAATTCGTCCCCGCATTACAGTGTCCGATCCTGTACGAGAGATCCGTCGACGAAGACTTGGACGCGCACCGTATCGCCGACACCGGAAACATCTTTTTCGATGGATGTCCCGGCGCCCGGATTTGCGCTGTAAATCGTCCGTTTCCCGTTATCGTCGGTCACGATGATTTCCAATTGGCGATTTTTTCCGTCTTTCGGAAGTGTAATGCTGACGGTTCCTTTCTTTTCTTTAGAAACAAAACCCGTATTTTTTTCGAGAATTAAATCCACGGTCGCTTTCGTCCCGACGGGATTGCCCGCATCGGGGAATTGCGAGAAGACTTTATTGTTTTCGTCATCGACTTTGAAACCTTCGCCCTTGGCGGAAAGTTTCCCGACGCTCATGCCCACTTCGGCAAGCGCCGCTTTGGCTTCTTTCAGCGTCATCCCCACCAAATGCGGGACGACGGATTTTTTCTGATTGACGACGATATTGATGATGGCACCTTTGTCCGCATTGGCCCCGGAAAGAGGGCTTTGAGAAATAATCACATCGGAAGGACTCTTGGCGTCTTCGCCTTTCTCCACGGCGCCCAGTTTCAATCCGTATTTTTCCAAATGTTTCTTTGCTTCTTCCACCGTGAGCCCTTTGAGATCCGGCACGAGGAGGACGGAACCGCCTCGGCTCACCGTCAAATGAATGATGCGCTGCTCTTTCACGCCTTTTCCGGCTTCCGGTGTCTGAGCGATGACATGACCGACGGGCACTTTGTCGCTCGGACTTTCGTCTATGGAAACGCGCAAATTTTCTTTTTTCAAAATGGATTCGGCCGTTTCCACCGGTTTCCCGACGACATTGGGCACGGAAATTTCATTCGTACTCCAGAAATTTCCGAAATTGAAAAATGCCCAGGCGAATGCGACAATGAAAAGAGCCGCCGCCGAAATCCAAATCATGCGCGGTGAAAGATTCGTCACAAAATCGACGAGACGCGAGGGCTGCTCCATGATGGGACGGCGCGTGCGTTTCGGTTTCTCCGCCGATTTTTGCGTCGCAGTGTAGTCCTGCTTTGCCGTCTGGTACACGGATGTCGTAAATCCCTGCGCCATTTTGAGCGCGGACACGAATTCGGCAATCGAGGCGTATCGTTTCTCCGGGTCACGACGAAGCGCCGTCATGAGGCATTCTTCGAGCATGGGAGAAATGGCCGCATTGTAGCGGGACGGGCTCGGAATTTCGTCCTGAATATGTTTCAAGGCGACGCTGACGGCCGTTTCCCCATCGAAGGGAAGATGATGAGTCAGCATTTCATAGAGGACGATGCCGAGAGAATAAATATCCGTCTTTTCGGTGATGGTATCCCCGGCCGCCTGCTCCGGCGACAAATAATGCACGGAGCCCAGCACGGATTCGCGAATGGTGATGTTGGATGAATTGATGGCACGCGCAATCCCGAAATCCGTCACTTTCACTTTACCCGATTCCGTGAGCAAAATATTATGCGGCTTTATATCGCAATGGACGATACCGTTTTCATGTGCTTCTTCGAGAGCGTTTCCGATTTCCATCGCAATGCGCACTGCCGTATCGATCGGAATATTCGGATGCGTTTCGATATATTCTTTGAGCGTCGTGCCTTCGACATATTCCATGATGATGTAGTACAGTCCCTCATCGTGGCCGACGTCGTAAATTCCGACGATATTAGGATGCGAAAGTTTACCGGCCGATTGCGCTTCATGACGGAATCGGACGATAAATTCATTATCTTCGGCAAATTGACTGTGCAAAATTTTTACGGCTACGATTCGGTCGAGCACACTGTCCCTGGCCATATATACATCGGCCATACCGCCCGAGCCGATTTTTTCGAGAAGCCGATATCGATTATCCAGCATTTTATCAATCATGGCGTTCATCCGTCCCACCCGTTTCACAAGAATTTTCATCCGATGTATAAGAAATCAAAATGGCCGACATATTATCCGCCGCACCGTTTTTATAGACATTTTCCACCATATTTTCGACGGAAACGGAAAGCGCTTCTCCCGTTTCCTCCGTTTCCGAAAGAATCCGATGGATGGCATCGTCTCCGAGTGGCGTGGAAAGACCGTCCGAGCAGAGCAGAATCTTTGCCGATGTTTCCAAAGAAACGATTCCCGTATCGACGGAAAGCTGTGAGGCGATTCCGACCGCCCGCGTAATTTCGTTTTTGCGCGGGTGATGCCGCATTTCTTCCTTCGAAATTTCTCCGGCTTCATAGAGCTGCATCACGATGGAGTGATCATGCGTGATTTGCGAAAGTGTACCGCCTTGCTCCACGTAGAGACGGCTGTCCCCTACATGTGCCCAATACAGAAGGTTTCCGCAAAAGGCGCAGACGACGAGTGTCGTACCCATTTGCTCCAAATCGGAGTCACCGAGTTTTCTCCGAAGCAGCACGCGATTGGCAAAGAGTACCGCATCGCGAAGCGCATCCTCGGAATAGGCGGATGGCGGCACGTTTTCCAAATTTTCCTTCACGGTCTTCACCGCAAGGGTGCTCGCGATTCGACCGCCTTCATAGCCGCCCATACCGTCCGCCAGAATGAAAAAGGACGCATCCGAACAAAAAATGCAATCCTCATTCACCGTGCGTACCAGACCGGGTTTTGAAATTCCGAAACTTTTGATCATTTTCTCCTACCTGAAATTTAGGAAACCACTGATTAAATCGAAGAATCTGATTTTGCGGCATATTTATACAATGCTGCGTCAAAGGATTCCTTAAATAGCTTACTATTCTCGTCATCCTTTTCCTTGCCTTGCATAAATATGCTTTTCGTAAAATCAGATAACGCTTTAATCAGCGCTTCCTTAGCGGAAATAAAAGAAACAAAATCAGCGCAAATCAGAAAGATTATCACGCATGTAATCCATATAATCGAGTGCGTAACCGGCGCCCATCGCATTGACGTACATCGGCGTCTCCACCACATAAGCGGGAATCCCGGCCAATCGGGTAATCATCGCATCCAGCCCCGGAAGCTGCGAGGCGGCGCCGCAAAGTAAAATCCCGTGATCGTGCACATCGGCCAAAATGGCGGGCGGCGTCTTTTGCAAAATACCCAAAATTTTTTCATAGAGTACATTTAAAACGGGGCGAACGGCTTCGGCCACATCCTCCCCCGTCACCGATACGTGCACGGGCATCCCCGTCACCAGAGAAATGCCGGCCGTTTCCGCAAATTCCGTCATTCCCGTCGTATCGCGGCGAATCCCAAGCATTTCTTTCACGCGCTCGGCCGCTTCGTTTCCTATTTCCACTTTATATCTGTCACGCACGCGGGAAATAATCGCCTGATCCATCGCGCGCCCCGCTTCATAGCCGGAATCCGCCACGACGACACCGTGCTTCGAGAGCACCGACACATTGAAAGAACCGCCGCCGACATCGACCGTCATGGCACCCGTCATCCGGTCCGTATCAAGCCCCATGCCCAAAATCGCGGCAATCGGCTGATCGATTAAAACCGTCTTTCGCACGCCCATTTGGACGGCCGCCTCCAAAAGTGCCCGTTTCTGAAGCCCCGTCACATTCGGCGGTACGCAAATCGTGAGACGCAAATGATAAAAAAGACTTCGCATATACGATTCATTCAAAATCGAAGTCAAAAGATAGACCGCCGCATCATAATCGACAATCGTCGCCCGCTCAATCGGACGAATGATGCGAATCGTTTGCGGCGTGCGGCCTTCCATCAGCTCCGCCTTATTTCCGTAAGCGATATATTCCCCCGTCGTCACACGCTGCGCCACACAGGACGCCTCGCGAAACACCGTTTTTTTCTTTTTCACGTAAATGACGACATACGAAGTCCCCAAATCGACGCTGATATCTTCCGCGCCAAAAGAACCGAGCCAATCCATGACGGAAAAGCCGGGTTTTGCGGAAACCGATGCCCTCTTCTTCTTATTCATGCATCAATACGGGAGATATTCGCTCCCAGCCCCTGCAATTTTTCCACGAAATGATCGTAGCCGCGATCGATATGATGCAACTCACCCACTTCCGTCACATCATGCGCCGAAAGCCCCGCCAAGACAAGCGCCGCCCCCGCACGCAAATCCGTCGCGCGCACAAAAGCACCGCGCAGGAAAGGCACACCGTGCACAATCGCACGCCGCCCCTCAATGCGAATATCCGCACCCATACGCCGAAGCTCGTCCACATGCATGAAACGATTCTCGAAAACCGTCTCCGTCACTTGGGAAACTCCGTTTCCGATCGTCATGAGCGCCATAAATTGCGCCTGCATATCCGTCGGAAACCCCGGATACGGAAGCGTCTTGATATCCGTCGAACGGATTTTTCCGTCGCTCACAATCCGCACCCGATCCACATCCTCGCGAATCACCTGTACCCCCGCCTCGGCAAGCTTTGCCAAAAGTGGCTTCAAATGCTCCGTCACCACATTTTCGACGACCACATCACCGCCCGCCATCGCAGCGGCAATCATATACGTCCCCGCCTCGATACGATCCGGAATCGCCGTGTGCGAAATACCCTGCATCGCACGGACACCCTGCACGCGAATCACATTCGTCCCCGCGCCCTTGATATTGGCCCCCATCCCCGACAGGAACGTCGCCAAATCCACGATTTCCGGCTCCTCGGCCGCATTCTCGATAACCGTCCGCCCCTCAGCGAGCGCCGCCGCCATCAAGACATTTTCCGTCGCGCCCACACTCGGGAAATCCAAATAAATATTCGCACCGCGAAGCCCGTGAGGCGCTCTGGCTTCCACAAACCCGTCGGAAATCAGAATATCCGCGCCCATCGCTTCAAATGCTTTCAAATGCAAATCAATCGGCCGACTCCCGATCATGCAGCCGCCCGGAAGCGCAATCTTCGCACGCCCCATCTTCGCCAAAAGCGGCCCCATCACCAAAAAAGACGCCCGCATCCGGCTCACCAAATCATACGACGCCTCCGCCCGGCAAAGCCCCGACGCGTCAAACGTCATATCCGATCCGCTTTCGGAAACGGAAACCCCGAGCGTTTCCAGCACTTGGCAAATCGTCTTCACATCATCCAAATCCGGCGCATCGCAAATCGTCGCCGGCGTCTCCGGAAGCATCGTCGCCACGATAATCGGAAGCACCGCATTCTTCGCACTCGAAACGTGAACCGTCCCATGCAGCTGCGTGCCGCCGCAAATGACCAATTTCTCCAAAAAATTAACCTCCCAGCCCGTCATCCGTTGACCGGAAATAAAAGAAAATTTTCCCACCGAAACATATATGACCGATTTCGGATTCATTTATATACAAATCAAACATATGATACCACAAAAAGAGCCCCACCCGCAACGGGCAAGACTCCCTTTGAAACAATCTATGTTTTTCAAAATATTTCTCTATTTACTCTTCTTTTGAAACAATCACACAGCTCCTCTGACATCTGTCACAGAAATATATTTAGCCGGAATAGGCTTTTCCAAACGGTAAATAATCGTCATCGGTTGTGACCCATACCAATTAACAATTTCCGCCTTTCCCAAAAACGTATAAGCCATCGAATTTCCCCATGCATTTTGTATTGAACTGCGGACGAAAAGCAAAACGTAATTACCGTTAGCTTTTTGTTCTATATACCTTCTACCCGTTTTAGACTCCGGCGTAGTCGTGCTTTGGCTTTGCCATTGAAAATGGTATTTATCGAGTGAACGATCATCATATCGAGTCGTATTCGAAAATTCTTTTGTCGATTTATTAAGTGTAACCAGAAATACATCCGTAGGTTCTGTCACGATATCACTGTTTCCCGAATGCAAAAATTTTACACCCT
Organism: bacterium; assembly: GCA_963635945.1. Classification (GTDB taxonomy): domain Bacteria; phylum Bacillota; class Negativicutes; order Veillonellales; family Dialisteraceae; genus UBA1822. Next base: position 36,123 of record CAVHIJ010000005.1, read on the forward strand.
CGCGAATACTGGAAGGTTTTGCAAAACCCAATGCGGCAAAAAGTTGATCCCTCGTATAATTGCAATACACTTCCATAGCGCAATCATACGGAAGTTCCGCCGATTCCGGAATCACATCAATCGCCTCTTTACGATAGGCCAACATGTCCAGCAATTCATTCCGAAGTTCCGATTGATGCTCGAAACGAGAAACGGATTCCCATGGCGCTTCCACTGCATTTTTCAAACCGTCCGGGAATAAGGTAATCGACCACATGCGAAGATATTTCTTTTCTCTTTCGGTGACCGGTTTCCTCCCCGTTTCATAACACGACTGTATGAAATCAATCCATTTCGGCGAATCCATGGAAAGCAATCGGGGCAGTGCTTTTTCCAAACTTTCTTCGTCATCTGTCTCGGTAAAATCGGGAATGATTCCGGCATTCGCTAAAAGACGAGCATAGGTACGTTTCCCATTGTAGAATACCGCAGGTTCTATCCCCGTTGCCTCGAAAAACTCGGATAAAGACGGCAAATGTCCCAGAATTCCTTTTACGTATTTTACCGCATCCTTATAATAACCGGCTTTTCCGATAGATGCTTTGATATTATCCAGAATATGTTGTTGAGCTTCCTTTTCAAGGTGAATATAACACCCAATCGGTACATGTGGAAATCCATCTTCTATTTCTTTTTTGATGGAAACATTTTTTGTCCTTAAAATACCCGTGAATCTGGCGGCAAAATTATATTTATCATTAGCCTGTGCCACAAAATCCAAAACGGTTAGGCAGTCCTTGCCTTCATGCAATCGAAGTCCGCGCCCCAATTGCTGCAGGAATACGGTGAGGCTGTTTGTCGGTCGCAAAAAGAGAACGGTATTCACAGCCGGAATATCCACCCCTTCATTGAAAAGATCCACGGTAAATATGACTTTTATTTCACCGCGTTCCAATTTTTGTTTTGCCGAATCACGTACTGTTTTCTGTGAATCCGCATCCAGCGCAATCGAAGAAATCCCGTTATTGTTAAAATATTCGGCCATATAGTGTGCATGCGCTTTCGATACGCAAAATCCGAGTGCTTTTACATCATTCAAATCGGCAGTGTATCGAACCAATGCATTTCGAATTACTTCTGCACGTTGTTTTGCAATAGCTTTATCGGCGGTATAAATTCGTGTTAATTCTCCGGTATCGTATTGTCCATTTGCCCACTTTACCGATTGTAAATCTATAGGATCATCAACACCGAAATAATGAAATGAACAAAGCAGTCCTTTTTCAATAGCATCCGGTAAACGTATTTCAGCAGCCATATGTCCGTCGAAATATTTTAATATATCTCCTCCGTCCGTACGCTCCGGCGTTGCCGTAAGCCCGAGCAAAATTTTCGGCTTGAAATGTTTGAGTAATTCTTGATACGATTTTGCCGCCGCATGATGAAATTCATCGATAATAATCATATCGTAGTAATCGGGATCCATTTTTTGCAAAAATCCGCTACTGTTTAATGTTTGAATCGACATGAAAAGATGTTCCGGACTCGAAGGTTTAACTTGACCGACTGCCAATTCCCCGAAATTGGGGTTTTTCATGACTTGGCGGAAACAATCCAAACTTTGCGCTAAGATTTCCTTACGATGCGCCACAAAAAGCAACCGTGCGCCCTTATGTGTTTTGACAAAATTCCGATAATCAAAAGCAGCAATCGCCGTCTTCCCGGTTCCCGTGGCCGCTACAATTAAATTCTGATACCGTCCGCGAATTTCGCGTTCCATGCGAAGCGTATCCAAGATTTTTTGCTGAAAAGGATACGGTTGCAAATCAAAAGAATAACGCACATTCGATGTAGTGTCCTTATTTTTCTCCCCATACACCGCCTTACACAATTTATCCCAATCGGAGGTGCAATAACTTTCAAAATCCTCACGATTCCAATATGAGTCAAATTCGGCATAAATCTTACTCATAATTGTCGGCATCTCATGCTCCGTAACTTTTACGTTCCATTCCATCCCTTCGGAAATGGCAAAATGAGATAAATTCGAGGAACCTACATACGCCGTGGAAAATCCGCTTTTGCGATAAAAAATATAAGATTTTGCATGCAAACGTGTCGATTTCACATTGTAAGAAATTTTGATTTCCGTATTTGGCAATTTTTCCAATTCCTCAATGGCTTTAGGCTCTGTTGCACCCATATACGTAGTTGTAATGACACGAAGTTTCCCACCGCGATTCGTAAAATTTCTCAAATCTTCTATAATTTCCAAAAGTCCGCTGTATTTAATGAAAGAAACCAATAAATCGATACGATCCGCCGATTGAATTTCTCTTTTCAATTCATTTCCGAAATGTGCATCTTTAGGGGAATTTGTAAATAAAAAGGAACGGGAAATCGATGTCTCCGGTAAAACCCATTTCTTTTGCGATGTTTTATTTTTCGTACTTTCCAAAGACGTGAGAATCCAATCTTTATCTTCGATAACGCCGTGCCCGTCACCCAATTCTTTGCTGCGCTTTACAAGTTCTTCCACCATGGAATTGGTGAAATTGATTTCATCCGTAAGACCGTTCTCTTCATCATGGCTGTTTTGCTCGGCAATATTTTTTAAAGAAATTTTGACCAGGCGCGACAAATAATCGGCCAAATAATCCACGGCCTCTACAGCGTCGACATCTTTCTTCGTCGTCCAAATTTCTTTTTTCTCTTCCGCCTCTTTCAATAATTTCGCAAAAGTTTTCGAAATGACTTTTTCATATACGCCGTCTTTTAAATCTTTTATATTTTCGCCATCCATAACCGCAAGCCTCCGTTTCAAAGCATTTCCCTCATTATAGCAGCTCTGCCGGGCAGAGAAAATACGCAAATTTGGCAATAAAAAATTCCGCAAAAAACAACAGAATTTTTGCGGAATTTCTCCCCTATAT
>CAVHIJ010000005.1:39044-40301 GCA_963635945.1 bacterium
CCCCTATATTATCCAACGGAAAAATTTCATTTATATGAAATCACAAACTATCATCCTTTTGCACTATAGAACAAAAACGATAAAAAGATGAAAAACCAAGCATATAAATCGCCATGACAAATGCCAATTTTTCATCGGAAATGGGAATTTTGCCGGCGACGTCTTTCAATTCATCGTACACCTTATCATACGGCACTAATTTTTCGCCTTCCGAATCCACGACATGCTGAATCACTTCCGGTAAAACCATGCACATCTGATAGAATGCATCCTTCTCCCCGGTTACAAGCGCATAAAACCGATCCAAACTGACACGTCGAATTCTGCTGTTTCTAAATATTTGTCCCTCACAAATCATCTCCCATTCCATATCGTGAGATTGATCGGATACCATTTCAATCAAAAAACAAGCACAATCTTTTTCCCATAAAAGGCAATTTTGCATTTTGATAAATAGCTTACGCGCCTCTATGAGATTGACGTCGTCGTATCTTTCAATCATCTTTACGTAAACTTTATGAACATGAATATTTCCCGGTAAAATAATTTCTTCCGGGCTTTCCCAAATCTCATCCCATCCATACTCTTCATCCTTTTCCGGAATATGACAGTTTTTTATGTAGCGAAAAATATTTTTATGAAAATAAATCGTTTCATTTTGAGCCGACATTTTTCTTTGACTGAAAATTTCTGCGCCGATGGTTTCTTTCCATGTTAAACCGTACACCGCATGATCGAAAATCAATTGAATCGGATCTACAGGATTTTGTCGAAAACGTTCCAAGTCAAAAGATTGCAATTTTTCCGTATATGAAGCCACGGTATCATGTACCGATTTTGTAAAATTGTTCTCATCGATAAAATTCAGTTTCCATTTCATAAAATCTCAATCCTCCTCAATGGATGCAAGCGCTCCTGTTTTCATAAGTATACCATGAAATGAAAACCGATATCCCTACTAAGGAACCACTGATTTAATCGAAGAATCTTGCTTTGCGGCATAATAATGCAATACTGCGTCAAGGGACTCCTTAAATAGCTCACTATTCTCGTCGTCCTTTTCCTTGTCTTGCATCATTATGCTTATCGCAAACCAAGGTAACGATTAAATCAGCGCTTCCCTAAAATCTCCGGAAATTTTGCATAAAAAAAAGCGCCGCTTGGGCGTTTAGGGTGCTTTGAAAACAGCTTGCGAAAATTTCTTTTTTGCAAGAGCCGATTCTTATGAAATTTTCGGAAACGGACGTACGGTCTCTC
>CAVHIJ010000006.1:0-9327 GCA_963635945.1 bacterium
ATACTGTTTCCTCCATTTCTATATTTCGATATTATTATATTCTAAAACGCGAAGCTTTGCAAAACCATTTTCAAGAAATAAAAAACGCAGGAAGCGCACATCTTATTTTCCGCTTTTTGCCTTTTAGGTAAAAGCGGTTTTTATGTGCAAACTTCATGCGCCATGTTTCCGAATTTTTTGGAAACGATTAGCCGAAATTGCCGGAGACGTAGCGGGCGGTGCGTTCTTGTTTCGGATTTTCGAAAACTTGCTCAGTCGCGCCGCACTCGACCATTTCACCCAAATAGAAGAAAGCGGTATTGTCGGCGATGCGGCGGGCTTGCTGCATGTTGTGCGTAACCATGATGACGGTGTAATGTTCTTTGAGGGAGAGCACGAGTTCTTCGATGCGGGCGGTCGAAATCGGATCCAGGGCCGATGTCGCTTCGTCCATCAGAAGGACTTCGGGGCGAGTCGCCAGTGCGCGCGCGATGCAAAGACGCTGCTGCTGGCCGCCGGAGATGCCAAGCGCCGATTCGTTGAGACGATCTTTCACTTCGTCCCAAATGGCCGCTTGACGCAGACTTGTTTCCACGATTTCATCCAGATCGGCTTTTTTGGTGATACCTTTGAGGCGCGGGCCGTAGGCGACATTGTCATAAATGCTTTTGGGAAACGGGTTCGGCTGCTGGAATACCATGCCGACTTTGCGGCGCAGCACGATGGGATCCAATTCGCGATAGACATTCACGCCCGAAAGAAGAATTTCACCGGTGACGCGGCAGCCGTTGATGAGGTCATTCATGCGATTCAAAGACCGAAGAAATGTGGATTTCCCGCAGCCGGAGGGCCCAATGAGCGCAGTAATGCGATTTCGTTCGATATTAAAGGAAATATTTTTCAGCGCTTGAAAATTGCCGTAGAAAAGATTGACGCCTTGGCAGGAAAAGCTGATATTCGAATAAATCGGGATGTTGCCTGCCAACGCCGCATTTCCGATGGTGATGTCCTGTGTCATAATTTTTCTCCTTTTGATGTGAATTAATTTGTGCGACATTTGTGCCGAAGCTATGGGCCGGGAGCTATGCACTTTGCACTTTTATTTCGATAATTTCCTCGAAAGCAATCTTGCTCCGATAGAAAACGCGAGAACTGTCAGCATGAGGACGGCCGAGGCTGCGGCGGCAATATCGGCGGCAGATCCCGTGCCTTCCGTGCGAGCAGCCCAGACGGCAAGTGAGAGGGTTTCACCCGGGCGGAAAGGATTCAGTGGGCAGACGGGAGAGGCGATATTCCAGACATTCCAATTAATATCCGTGCTCATACCTGTCGTGTAAAGGAGTGCTGCCGCTTCACCGAATCCGCGACCGGCAGCCAAGATAATGCCCGTCATGATGGGACCGGCCGAGGCGGGAAGCATCACGCGCCATACCGTTTCCCAATGCGTCGCCCCCAGTGCCAAACTTCCTTCTTTCCAGCCGCGCGGAAGTGCGAGAAAAGCATCGACAGTCGTTGCCGTGATGAGGGGAAGCGACAAGATGGAAATCGCAAGCGCACCGGCGAAAAGATTCCACTGCGCGTGCGCCATGATGATAAAAACGAGATAGCCGAAGAGACCGACGACGATGGAAGGCAGCGAGGAAAGGGTTTCAATCGCAATGCGAAGCGAGGAAATGACGCGCCCTTCCGGTGCGTATTCGGCCATATAAATCCCGGCGGCAATTCCGATGGGGACGGAAATCAAAAGGGAGAGAAAAACGATGTAAATCGTATTGAAAAATTGGTTTCCGATGCCCGTTTCCGTAAAAGAAAACATTTCGGGGCTGTACGCTTTGACTCCGCCCCAGAGGACATATCCGGTGAAAGCGATGAGTAGAAACACCATAGCGCCCGCCACACCGTAAAAAACGGCGGTTGCGATGCGATCGGCCATGCGTGCCCGGCTCAAACCGGAATCGTATTCTGTGTTCATAAATTCTTCCATCATGCCTCCTCACGCTTCCTTGTGCTGTCCCAATCCGTGAATGATGAGAATGAAAAAGAGAGAAATCACAAAGAGCAAGAGAGCCATCGACCAAAGCGCCGCATTGTATTCGCCGCCGTCCATCGCACCGCCCATATCGGAGGCTATCGCGGCGGTGAGATTATTCGTCGGCGATAAAATGCTTTCCGGAAACGCGCGCATTTTTCCGATCACCATGGAAACAGCGAGCGCCTCTCCGAATGCGCGCGCCAGCCCCAAGACGATCGCCGTCAAAATACCCGACGATGCCGCCGGAAGCAAAATCTGCCGAATCATCTGCCAGCGCGTCGCCCCAAGGCCGTACGCCCCTTCGATGATTTTCGGATGCACGCTTTTGAGTGCATCCGCCGCAACGGATGTGATGGTCGGAAATATCATGACGGCAAGCACAATCCCCGCTGCCAAGACAGATTGCCCGTGCGGGATTTGAAAAATATCTTTAATGAGCGGGACAAGAACGACAAGCCCGACCCAGCCGTAAACAACAGACGGAATGCCTACAAAAATTTCAACGGCCGAACGAATGCATTTTTCACCAAGCGATGGAGAAATTTGCGTCATGAAAATCGCCGTTGCGATCGAGAGCGGTACGGAAATCAAAAGTGAAAGTGCGCATGTCACAATCGATCCCGTGATAAAAATCAGCGCCCCGATTTTCCCGCCGCCTTCTTCCGTATCGGACGGTTTCCATTCGGAAGAGAAAAGAAATTCCGCCGGCGAATGATCGAATACGGTGAATGTTTCCATCCCCTTGGCGAGGAGAAAAGCCGCGATCGCAAGCACGAGCGCAATCAGCGCAAAGCCGCAAATCGTGACAAGCCCCCGGCCCAAATATTCACGCCGCCAAAGTGAGGCGGACTTGATGTTTTCCATAATATAATCCTTCTGAACTTTTGGTTCATAACGAAAGAAAAAATGGCATAGGACGTAGGACATGAGGCATGAGATTCAAGATACGCTTCGCGCATATCCTGTCCTATGCCGGCAAAGCCGGCGAGCGAGCGAAGCAAGCGATTACAACATGATGCCGCGCAGCGCTCCGATTAAAAGCCGTCAGCCGTCGGCGGGGCTACAGCCAAGCGCACCCATTTCCCATTTCCCATTTCTCGCGAAGCGAAATACAACAGGAATCGTCGCTGCAAGGCGACACCTGTTTTATTTTACACTATGCACTGTTTCTTACCGCGAAACCTTCATCTTGGACGTAATGCCATACCCCTGTTTTTCCACATCTTTCCCATATTCATCGGAGAGAATAAAATCAAGAAACGCTTTCACGGCATCTTTGGCCTCGCCCTTTGTGTACATATGTTCATAACCCCAGACCGGATACGCACCGCTGTACGTATTTTCGAGAGTTGGAGTGACACCGTCGATGGCGACCGCTACGACATTTTCGTTTCCGATGAGATAGGGAAGCGCAACATAGCCGATCGCCCCCTTCATCTGCGCGATGTTCTGAATGAGAGTTCCGCTGTCGTCCGTTTCCAAAGATTTATTGGAAGCCTCTTCTTTTCCATCCAGCGCGAATTTTGTAAAGAGTGCATGCGTGCCGGATGTGAACGGGCGCGTCACGAGAACGATCGGTTTGTCGGGGCCGCCGACATCTTTCCAATTCGTGACCTCGGCGGTGAAAACTTTCTGGAGATCCGCTTTGGAAAGGGATTTCACGGTAGTGCCGATGTCTTTGGAAACAACGGGCGCCATCGTGACGATGCACACTTTATGATCGATGAGTTCCTTAGCTTTTTCGACCGGCAACTTTTCGGCAACCGCGACATCACTCATGCCGATATCGACGGAGCCTTCTGCGACCTGCTTCAAACCCGTGCCGCTGCCGCCCGCCGAAAGCGTCATTGCGACTTCGGGATTTTTCGCTTTAAATTTTGCCGATGCATCCTTTACAAAAGGAAGAAGCGCCGACGAACCCGACGCCACAACTTTCCCCGTGATCTTTGCCGCACCCGCATTTTTTGCGCCGTCGCCGCCGCAACCGGAAAACCCTACAATCGCTGCCGCTGCCAATCCAACCAATGCCCATTTTTTCAAATTCATAATTTCCTCCTTGGAAATACGAGGCACCCGCCTCAAATCAAATTCATTTTTTGACAATACCAATATACAAAGCGCAAGTAAAATCCAAAGAAGGAAAACGGTATTTTTTTAATTTAGTTTGTCAAAGGTCTGTAAAAAGGAAACGAATGCCCGCAAGGCACTCCCGAATGCAGATATGACGCGACGGTTTAGTAAGTCTCGGCTCCCCTTTCAGGGGAGGCAAGATACAGGTGGCGCCTTCGGCGCATTTTTTAGCCGCGCGCAGCGCGAGCGAGCGCAGCGAGCAATTAAAACAGGAATCGTCGCCGCAGGCGACACCTCTCACCGATCAGCGAAGCGGCACGGTGCCATATAAAAATCCGTCGCCGCAAGGCGACACCTCTTAAAGCCGTCACCCGTGAGCCGTCAGCCGTCGGCATGAGACTCGGCCGAGCACACCCATTCCTCATTTCCCCCAATAAAAAAGCGCGCCTTTCGGCGCGTCTCCTCTTATCCCAAAAATTTTGCGATTTTCGGATCTCGCCTAAGTTCTGCGATTTCCTCTTCCGTCGGATAGACGGGGGCATCACGCTTGGCACGGACAAGGCAAAAGAAACCGAGCGTCTCTCCCACGTCGGCGCGGAATTGATGCCAGTCCCAGCCGGACATCGTACTGAGATCGCCTTTTTTTACCTCGCGAATCTCCCGCCCCAAAAGCGCGTGCCCGCAGCCGCGGAAAATGACGACCATGTGCATGTGCTCATGATGTTCGAAAGACGACCATCCGCCCGGCTCAATCTCAAAATACCGAAATTGCACGGGCAAATCACCTTCATCTTCAAATAAAATCTGTTTCGTCACATCGCGAAAAACGGCTTCATTGTCCTTATACACATGCCGCTCGACGCCTTCCCAAGAAAAATTTTTTTCATCAAATTTCTTTATCATATTTTCTCCTATAAAATTTTCATACTCTTCCGGACTGCGAATACAACGCATCATTACGGGACAGAAGATACACACAATATTGATTCATGCTAATTCCTTCTTCCGCCGCATGTTTGGCCAATGTACAATGCAAACTTTTCGGCACGCGCAATTTAAATTGGCCGGAAAATCGACCGATTTCAGACGGTTCCCGAATCACCGCTCCGCTCTCCAATACGGCTAAAATCCATTCTCGCTTGGCATCTTCCGCCAAAGCCAACGCCTCTTCGGCCGTTTCTGCGCAAGTCAAACAGCCCGGTAAATCCGGAAACGATACCACGTATCCGCCCTCATCCGCATCTTCCATTATTTCCATCCGATACGGAAGTTTCATATATTCTTCCACCGTTTTCATTTTTCTTCCTCCGCAACTGCCTGCCGTACCATTTCCACATAAATCCGTTTTATCGGTGTATGTTTGGGAATCGTAATCGGAGTATGTCCGTCTTTTCGAAAAATATAATGACTGCTTCCTCCGCGAGGCGCCCGCATTTCATAACCGTAACTTTCCAACACGCGTTTCAATTCTTCAAAGCGCATATCTTTATCTAAACCAGCAATACGCGCAAGCAGTTTATCCCATTTCGACATATTTTTCTCTTTTCATTATAAATGGTGTCACATATGGTGTCAAATCTTCCCAAATAATTTATGTTCCTCAAACCACACAAACACCATCGGAATGACGAGGAGGGTGAAGAGTGTCGATGTCAAAAGGCCGCCGATAATCACCCAGGACATAGAGCTTCGGACTTCGGCGCCGGCGGAAAGCGAGAGCGCGGTCGGGAGCATGCCGACGATCATGGTAAATGTCGTCATGAGAATCGGGCGAAGACGTTCGCGTCCGGCTTCAAGGACGGCCTCTCGCGCGGGAAGGCCATCGCGGTGCATGAGCGTCAATGTGTAATCCAAAAGGAGCGTCCCGTTTTTCGCAACGACGCCGTCCATGACGATGATGCCGATCATGGAATAAATATTAATCGTGTCGTTCATAAGAAACAGGAAAAGAAGCGAGCCGATGAGCCCAAAGGGCAGCGAGAACATGCGGATGAAACTCGTTTTCGCCGATTCGTAGAGAACGGACAAAATCATATACACCAAAATCATGCCCATGAGGAGCGCCGAAAGCAGCTCGACGACGCTTTCACGCATGGTATCGGCCTGACCGCCGAAGCGGAAGGAAACGGAAGCCGGCAGTTCTGCTTTTTCCAAATCCTTTGTGACTTCATCAATCACATTGGAAAGCGGACGCCCACCGATATTGGCGCCGATCGTGACGGAGCGTTGTTTATCCGTGCGATGAATCGTGATGGGCCCGGTCTCATCGCGAATGTCGGCAACATCGGAAACGCGCACGATCCCGTTTGCGCCTTGTAAGGGCACGGCGGCCAGATCCGATTTTTTATACGTATACGAATCGGCAAAATAGACATTAATATCCGTATCGTTTCCGTTATTCAAGGGGTCATTGGCCAAGACACCGGCTCCTGCGCCGGAGAGTGCCGACGAAAAGGTATCGTACAAATCGGAGACGGAAACGCCGTAATGGCGAAGACGCTCGCGATCGGGAATCAAAGAAATTTCCGGCAGCCCTTCCTGATAGGTCGAGCTGATATCGGTGAGGCCGTAAGGGCCGCTCTTTAATTTTTCGCGCACGAGGTAAGAAGCCGCAATGAGATCATTCATATCGTTTCCGCGAAGCTCCAAGCGGAAAGTCCCGCCGCCGCTTGCGATCCCGCCGCCGCCCGCACCGGTGACGGACGCCTGATCTTCACGAATGCGCACATCGCCGTCGGTGATATTGGCAGCCGCCCATGCGCGCATTTCATCCGTGATTTCCCAAATGGAGCGGCTGCGATCCGTACGATCGACCAATTTCACGCGAATACGCGCGCTGTTGACGCCGCTGCCGCCGCCGACCATCGCCATATAATTTTTCACTTCGGGGACATTCGCCAAATACGTTTCCCATTGCCGCGTCACGGCGTCTGTCCGCTCGACTCCCGCATCTGTCGGGAGTTGCAAAATGATATTCATGCCGCTCTCATCGGTCTGCGGCATGTACGACGTGCCGATAATACCGGCCGGAATAAAGGAAACGAACCCCAGAAACAGCGCGCCCGTAATCGCAAATAATTTCTTTTTATGCGCAAAGGCCAGCGCAATCGCTTCCTCATATTCCCGCCGAATCACACATTCGACGCGATCGGCGAGTTTCCACAGTTTCCAATCCGAAATTTGCAGACCGTTTTTGAAGAAACGGGAGGCCAGCATCGGCGTCAATGTAAAGGAAATAAAGAGCGAGAAAAGCGCCGCAAAAACGATGGTGAGGCCGAATTGTTTGAAAAATTGGCCGGTCATGCTGTTCATGAAAGCGATCGGCAGGAAAACCACGACATCGCAGAGCGTGATGGCTATGGCGGCCATGCCGATTTCCATGCGCCCCTCGACGGCCGCCGTCATCGCATCTTCGCCGCGCTCCAAATGTTTATGAATATTTTCCAAGACGACGATGGAGTCATCGACCAAAATCCCGATACAAAGCGTCATCCCCATGAGGGACATCATGTTGAACGTAAATCCGGCGATATACATGGCAAAGAATGCGGCGATAAGAGAGGCCGGAATCGCGATGATGACAGAGGCCGTGCTCCGCCAGCCGCGCAGGAAGAAAAAGAGCATGAGACCCGTCGTGATGAGGCCTTCGACAAGCGTCCCCAATGTGCTGTGAAGCGCGGTCCGCACATAATCGGCATCGTCATTCACGACGACGAATTCATAATCGGGATACTCTTTTCGCATCGTTTCCAAAATTTCCATCACGCCGTCGGCGGTTGCGACCAAATTGGCATCACTGTTTTTATAGATGGCAATCCCGATGGCATCTTGTCCATTGATGCGGGCATAGCGGGAAACTCTCTCATTTTGGCGGACGACTTCTGCGACGGCCGAGAGCGGGATTTTCGTCCCGTCGGAAGCGGTCAGCGTCACTTTTCGGATGTCATCCGTATTTTTATATTGAGCATTTAAGCGAATTTGCGTCTGGCGGCGATCGGTGTAGGAAGAGCCGGCCGGCGCCAAATGATTTTCCCCTTTGAGCGCGGTCACGATATCGTGCATCGCAATCCCGTAATAGGCGAGTTTATCGCGATCGGCTTTGACGGCGATTTCCTTATCGCGCCCGCCGGAGAGTTCTACCTCGGAAACGCCGCCCGCTTTCGTGAGTTCGTTTTTAAATGTATTTTCCGCCATAGAATACATTTCATCCAAGGGATGCCCCGAAAGCACGGCGATATCGATAATCGGGGCGGCGTCCATATCCCATTTTTCCACGACGGGATCGTCGGCGTCATCGGGCAGCTGCGAGCGGATCGCATTCACCTTTTGCGCCGCATCGATCGCCGCGGCATCCGCATCCGCATCAAAATCAAGTTCCAACATGACAAAAGCGCGCCCGGTGCGCGAGCGCGAATTGATATGTTTCACATCGGAAACGGCCGAAAGCGCATCCTCCACCGGTTTCGTAATCTGCTGCTCCACCGATTCGGCATCCGCGCCGTCATATTTCACGGAAACGACAACATAGGGCGTATTGATATTCGGATAAAGCTCGACTCCAAGACGCCAATAGCTGTAGAGCCCCAGCACGATGAAAAAAAGCACGATCATCATGATGCCGATAGGATGCGTCACGGAATAACGCGTGAGATTCCACTTACCCATGGGCGGCCTCATCGACTTTGACTTTCACGCCGTCACGAAGGCGTGCGATATTCGTCACCGCAACCGTTTCTCCCGCTACGACCCCCGATAAAATTTCCATACAATCGTCATTGGAAAGGCCGAGCGTCACCGCGCGTTTTCGCACCGCAAGATCATCGGAAACGACGTACACATATTTCTTCCCATTCTCATCGGCGATCGCTTCCTTCGGGACGAAGAGCGTATTTTTACGCTGCACGCCTTCCCAAATTGCGCGTCCGAAAAGTCCGCCGCGAAGATGGACATCCTTTGTTTCCAAAAGAAGCCGCACGCGATAGGTGCGCGATGCATCCTCGACGGAAGGCGAAATGAAAATAATTTTTCCGTCCACCGTCTCGCCGATGGCATCCAAGGAAACGGGAATCGTCTCTCCCGTCCGAATCGTTCCGATATCCTGCTCGGCGACGAGGCAATCGAGATACATCCGGCTATTGTCCACGACGGTCAAAAGTTTCTCACCGGCCGTCGCCCATTCGCCCGCTTCCGCATTCCGGTAGCCGATGACACCGGAAACAGGCGCTCTGATCGTCAAATCTTCTTCC
>CAVHIJ010000006.1:9337-33037 GCA_963635945.1 bacterium
GAAGCCCTTCCACGATATATTCGGCTTTCTCCGCTGCCGCCACTTTGGCCGCAACCGTCGCCGATACGGCGCCCAATTCCTGATCTTTCACACTTTGAAACGCCGCTTTTTTCTCGATCATCTGCCGATACATATCGTCGCGATCCTGGAGTGAAACGGCGCCTTCGTCATAAAGCCACTGATAACGCTCATATTTGGCACGCGCATTTTCATAATCCGTTTCCGCCTTGAGACTTTCTGCACCGTAACTTGCACGCGACACAATCGCCTCTGCGGACGCCTCTCTACTCCCCGCGCTATTTTCTAAAATGGAAATTTGCACATCGCGAAGATCCTGCACGAGGAGCACATCGCCCTTTTGCACGACATCTCCCAAATCGACAGCAACTTTTGCAATGCGCCCGGCATATTTGGGCGAAATATCGACGGAGGTCTTCGGCACCGTTTCCCCCGAAAGCACGACGCGTTTTTTCATATCACGCTGCGCGAGCCGCTCCGTTACGACAACAGGATCGGCCTGCGCCACATTCGACGGTCCGCTCCGTCGATGCGTGTACATATAAATTCCGAGCATCACAAAAAGCACCGCGAAGGCCCAGATGAGATATTTCTTTTTCCGTTCATCCAAATCCCAATGCATACAGCCTCCCGGTGCTTTGTGAAACAAAACGTATTTGCACTTTACTTATTTTATTATATACCAGCTTTGCAATGAGAAAAAAAGGAAGCGGAAAAGGGAAAGGACAAAGGAGCGCACTCGGCTTTGTGCTTCGGCAAACGGCTGACGGCCGTAAGCGGAGACCACGGCCGAGCGCGCCTCTTCCCTCTTTCCCCTTCACTCTTCCCCACAAAAAAGCAGCGAGACGAAATTGTGTCTCACTGCTTTTATCGCAAAACGTATCAGAAATGATATTTGAAACCGATGTTTCCGCCGATGCCTTTCTGGCGTCCCATGTATCCTTTGAGCCCGAGATCGATTTCCCAGGGGCTGCCCTTTTGCGCGTTCTGACGGAAACCGAATTCCAGAACAGCGCCGGCGCCCTTCATACCCGCCGGGCGAATCGATGCGAAATCTCCGGCCGCAAGGCCCGCCGTCCCATTCGCGTTTCCTCCGAATTCATACGCAAATGCCGCGCCGGCATAGAGCGTATACCGCTCACCGACGAGATGATGGTAGCGCCCGCCGATGCGAAGCAATTTGCTCGCGGCCGCATCGACGCGCATGTCATCCTGCCCGGTCTTGCTGTATGCCATGGAGCCGGTGCGATTGTAATAGAATTTCGTGTAAATATCGAAAGAATCCTTCTCATTCGTCCGCAAAAGTTTCCCGACGCCCACATGGAAACCGTAATACGACGCGGAATTGTCCATACCGAGCGCATCATTTTCATTCTTGATGCGTCCCGCATGGAGACCGGCTTCGCCGTAGACGGATGCGGGGCTTTCGTAACGGAAGAGGAAACCGGCGCCATGATACTTGAGTTTCCCGGACGTTTCATCCGCCGTATCATTTGCGTAATGCGTGGAATAATTTCCGCGGCCGCCTTCATAATAAAGTGCATATTCGGTGCGCCCGCCGTTCGAAAATTCTTTCCGCGAGCCCAATCCGACATCCACATTCCACATATGGGAAGAAATGTGGCTTCCCGTCTTCGTCTCCGTGCTGCTTCCACCGATATGCGCAAAGACCATCGTGCGCCCGCCTTCTTCATCGGCACGGAATTGCGAGAGCGCGCCCGCCACTTGGTCCGTCGTATCGATGTTGCCTGTGGAAACGGCTTTGAGCGCCGCCGCCTGCGCCATGACGTGATGATGCGCGAAACCGCTCGCCTCAGCAGTGGATCTATTCATTTCCGCGATGAGCTGTTTCCCGTCCGCCGAAAGTGCCGTCTTTCCTTTGAATGTCACCGCATCGGCAACCGTCATGGAAATATTGTCGGCATTCGTGAGTTTCGCCGCATCCAGATGATTATTGTCATCGGAATGGATGAGCACCATGCGATAAGCGCCGTCCGTCTTGATGAGATCATTCACGCTGTCCTTATCAAAGGAAATGCCCGATGCATCGACGATTTTCCCGGTGAGATCCACGCCCGATCCGGCCAGATCGAGCACGGGGCTCCCCTCTCTCCATTTCACGCCTTCGGTGAAATAAATGGACTCGATGCCTTTCATCTCCACATTGAGAGTACCGCCCGTGGTATTGTACTGCCCTTTCATGATGCCGACGACACCCGTTTCCTGACGGGCGTAAATGTCTTTTTCTCCGTCGGGAAGCGTCCATTTTGAGAAAGTATTCGCCCCCGACGCTTTGGCCAGTGTGAAATTTGTCCCTTCGTCTTTTGTAAGAGAAAGATTATCCAAAATGACGTTATCGATTGTGGAAACGGTGCCATCTTCCGCAAGATTATCGAAGCTTCGAATGTCTTTGGCAAAATCGACCTGTCCGACGGTGACTTTGTTTACATCCTGCGTGACGGAATCGAGATACACGACTTTGCCGTCCGCAGAGAATGTACGCGTCTGATTGCCGGCCGCCAAAATGCCGTTCGTTTCCGTCTCTTCCGTATAAGAAACGACATTCGTCGCGCTGCTGCCCGATTCATTATCGTCTTTGACGCTGAATGTACCGCTGCCGCTATCATCCGTAAAATCAATAATAGCCTTCTTCGTGCCGTCTCCGCTATTTTTGATTTCGATATTACGCACGTCGACCGTGACATTTCCGGAAAGCGTGTATTGATCGCCCGCCGTGAATGCGTCCTTCGTCACATCCAATTCGGCCGCACTGATACTACTGTCCGCATTGAGTTCTTTTTGCCCGACGATGTAGGTGAGTTCATATTTCCCGGTTCCATCGGTTCCATTACTTGGCGTGGCAATACTTTTTATAGTATCCGTATGCGTGCCGGTGACGGTAAGCCCGTTTTCCTGCTTGTCTTTAAAAGCCACGGCGGAAGTTGTATCGATGGCAGAAATATTTCCGTCCGTCCCCGCATTTTTTCCGGTGATGTCGAGGAGGAGCATCTGATCGCCCTTCTTCACGGACTCATCCGTCGTGCCGCCGAAAATCTGTTTCGTCGCATCCACGGAAACAGTGACTTTTTTCGCCGCGTAATCTTGCGCCGAGGACTCGTTCTCATACAGCTTTGTCCCCGCGCTCCACGCATCGATATCGTCGCCTGCTTCTCCGATTTTGGAGAGGTCGATCGCAATCGTATTCATATTTTGATCGGAAACCGTTGCGGTGATTTTTTTCGTATCGTCTTTGGCAAGATCGAGATCGATATTTCCGGTGATGGTCACCGCCTTTGTCGCTTGGTTCGTATAGTCGCCGATTGTTTTCGATGCGGGATCGATTTGGATGACGTTCGTCCAATCGGCATCGGTCATATACCCGTTTGCATCAAAGAGCGTCATCGCGTCGCCCGCCTTTAATGTCGATACATTGGAAATTTTGTCGGCCGGGAAGGTGAGCGTCCCCGCGACGGAGAAATCATAATCTTCGGCAAGCGTAATCGCCGTTTTTCCGTTCTCCCACATAATGCCGGAATCCGCAATCGTCATCCCCGTCACGTACCCTTTGCCGCGCGTGTAATCCAGCGTGTAATTCGTTTTCCCGTTCGCGGTCGTCGTCGTACCGACGATTTGGTCGCCGCGATCGACGGCAAGCGTGATACCGGCGCCGGTGAGATTATCCTCATCGATATGCATGCGGCCGTCTTTATTGTATTTGATCGTGCCGTTTCCGTCATCCGCCATCGTCCACCCGGTCGTGGGGGCGTTAATCCCAAACGTCGTATTCGACATATTTTGCGCATTCAAAAGATGCATCGTTTCGTTTTTCTTGATTTCCGAATCGGCAAAGGAAATCGCAGAGAAATCGACAGTTCCTACATCCTTCCCGGAAAGCGCCACGGCGACGGTGTCACTTGTGCTCCACGCGATATTTTGCCCGAATGTGACGGAATTGAGTCCACTCGTTTTAAGATTAATATTGCCGTCTTCCGTAGTGTAGGCCGCTTTCACATCCGCCCCGATACCGGTTTCCTGCGTGACGGAAATAGTCGTCGTTGTCGGCAGATCCGTCCAATTCCCGTTATTGAATTTGTTTGTCCCCGTCGCGCCGACGACCGTAATTGTTTGGCCTGCGACGTCCGAAATTTTCTTCAACTCGGAATAGCTGTAGGACGCACCGTTTGCATCAATCGTGCCCGTCTCCGCGAGATTATCTATCGTGCGAATATCTTGGGAGAGATCGACCGCACCGACGGTAACTTTGTTTACATCTTTGGTCACGGAATCCAAATAAACGACTTTCCCGGTAGTGGAGAATGTTCTGTTTTGATTTCCGGAAATTTTGATTCCGTTCACCGCATCCGCATCCGTTTCGGCATAGGCAATGGCGCTCGTCGCCGAGCTCCCCTCCGCGCCGGATCCTGCCTTCAATTGGAATATATAGCCGTCCGTATCTCCGGTAAAATCGATAATCTTCGTTTTCGTCGTCACATTTCCCGTATCCCCGATGACCAGATCTTTGACATCAATCGTGAGGCCCGATGTCCCCAACGTATATTGATCCCCTGCCGTAAATGCATCCTTCGTCAAATCGAGGTTTGTCGCGGTAATGCCGGTGACATATTTCTTCCCGACGGTATACGTGAGAGCATAGGTGCCCTTCGTCGGATCCGCCGCATCATTCGCCGATTTCACGGTGCTTTGAAGTGTATCGGTATGTGTCCCCGTCGCGACAATTCCGTTTGCGGCCGTATCGGAAAAAGCAACGTTTCTCGTCTCATCAAATGCCGTGATATTTCCGGAAACGCCCGCATTTTTCCCCTCGATGTGCACGAGCGTCATGGATTCGCCGGCCTTCACGGATTCATCCGTCGTCCCGGAAACGGAAATCGTCGTCTGGTTCGTACCGTAATCCTGCGTGCTTTCCGTTTGGCTGTAGAGAGTACCGCCGTTCACCCATTGATTCTTCTCCGCCGTGTCCTCGGTTCCGATCTTAGACAGATCGATGGCAACTTTGCTCAAGTATTCATCGGAAATTGTCCCCGTGACTTTTTTATTAGCATCATCTTTTGTAAGGTCCAGCGCAACGCTTCCTTTTATCGTCACGGCGCGCTCCTGTGCGCTGTACGTTGTCGCACTTCCGGAGATAACAGCCACTTTGCTCGCCCAATCTATATCCGACATATGACTTCCGGCATTGAAAAAGGTCATTGTATCTCCGATACCCACTTCATCGGGATTGGAAATCAGTTTATACGGATCGGTTGCGTCGAATTTGATGGCACCATCGGCCAAAGCGGAAAAATCATAATCTTCGGAAAGGACAAGGCCCGCGCCTCCGTTTGTCCACGTGATCCCCTTTCCGACGGAAAATCCGGTGGCAATGCCCTTATTCGTCGTGATATCCATGGAAAAATCATACTTGTTTTCGGCCGTCTTCGTTTCCGTCGCAATAATTTGATCCGCGCGCTTCAAAGAAAGCGTCATGCCGGCCGCCGATACGCTTTCGTTTTTCTTTGTAATCGGGGAATGATACGTATTGACGGTGGTATCTCCGACTGTTTTCGTATAATGATTCCAAGAACTCGGTGCCGTGACGGAGATATTTCCGCTCGAAAGATTTTTCGCATCCAAAAGATGCATCGTCTCGGTGCCCGTTTTCAGCAAAATCTGCCACGTGTACATATTCGAGACGTCCACGCCGCCAAGCTTTCCGCCGTTTAGCGCCACAGCAGGCGTCGCCGACGTGCTCCAGTCGATTTCCTTATAATTGACAGATTTGAGGCCGTTTGTCGCCAAATTGATATTTCCGCCGTCAGTATTGATTGTCCCGGCAAGCATTGCCGTGATGCCGTTTCCGCCATCATACACGGTATATGCCCGCTCGTCGGTCGGATATCCCGTCCAATTCGTAAAACTATTGATGCCTTCGGCACTCGCAAGCGTCAGTGCCCCGGTAGAATTGGCCGCCTCTTGCAGCGTCATACCGCCAATCGAAAGGCCGGAGGCGTCAATCGTACCGGCCGAACCCAAGTTTCCGATCGTCTGCGCCGTCTTCGTCACATCATAGGCGCCCAATTTGATTTTGGAAATATTGGGATTTGCGGCGACGGAAACATCAATCTTTTTCCCGTTTGCCGTAAAGGTGATATCCTTCGTCCCGATCGCCGTCACACCGTTCGTCGCCTCTGTCGCTGTATATTCATCACCCGTTATCGTCGCAGACGTCCCGGCCTCGCCCGTTTCCCCTTTGACGGAAAGCGTCCCGGATCCTTGCGCCGCACTCAAATCAAGCAGCGTATAGTTTCCGGCCTTCGCCGTATTGATCAATGTCGTCGTACCGAGATCCAGCGTAATATTACCGCCAAGTATATACCCGCTATCTGCGATAAAGCCGCCGTCGGTCTTGGAAAGATCGATACCGGAAGCAGACGATGTCACACCCGTGATTGTTTTATTTCCGACCGTATATTTCAGCGCATAATCGGTCTTTCCGGAAGACGTTTCCACGCGGAGCTTATCTTGATGCGTACCGGTGACTGCGACACCGCCGGAAGATACATCGGAAAAATTCGCGGCCGCCAACGTCTTTTCACCGGTTATAGTTTCCGTGCCATATTTTGTCGTGATTTGATCCGTATTCGTGCCATCCAGCTTCACCAATGTCATGGTCGTTCCGGCTTTAATGCTTGCATCCGTGGTGCCGCCCGCAAGCGCCCCGTCCTTGACTGTAACGGTCAAAGGATTGACGGAAAAATTCTGTTTCGTATAAAGAAAAGCGGACGTATTGCTCTTCGGCCCGGTATAAAGCGGCGTTTCCGTATTCCACGCATCCCCGCCGTTTCCGATCTTCGCCAAATCGATATCCACCGTCTGCAGCCTATTATCCTGCGCAGCCAGCGTCAATACATTTTTCCCGTTCGTTTGCCCAATCCCAATCGCCATGCCAAGCACACCCGAGACCGCAATCGACGCGGACGGATTCGCACTGTATTCATATTTTTTGCCGTTAAACATACTCGGCTTCATTTTGTCGTAAAACGTCGTGTAATCGTAATTTCCATCACGAATCAAATCCATCGTGGTCCCGGCCACGATATCGCCCGGATTTTTGATTTTTAGCGTATTGAGATCGACGGTAAGCCCATTTTTCCCGAAATCGAATTTCTCATTCAAGGAAACAAGCGCATCTCCCATTTTCCACGTAATGCCCTCGTCTTCAAAACTGAGGTGCGAACGCGACGCATCTTCCACCGTATAATACACATCGAAATCATAATAGGTCATATGGTCCGCGTCATGTTCCGATGTCCGAATCTGTTCATAACTTATTTTATGCGATCTTTGGTTGTACAATTTGACGGCATTTTGCGTCAGCTCAATGTCCTTGACTTCGCGGGAAAGAGTCGCCCAAGCATTTTCTCCTATAATCGTATGCCCTTCCATGGCGGCATGATAAAATTGCGTAAGCTTTTTCCGACCCGTGGAAACGTTGTACGCATAAAAATTATCATCCTTGAACTTTAAATCGACCGGCGTCGCATAAGGTAAACTTGACCGGTTCGCATTGATACGCGTATCGAAATTCGACGCCACCGACCAATCGAAAGCACCGCGATAATAATGAACCGTCGAACCTTGTCGCTCCGGTGTAAGAGCATACCCTGCCGTCGGAATCGCCGCACCACCCAAAAACGCCAGCGCCATCGCCGCTTTCAACCACGTATTTTTTGCAGAATTTTTCTTCATCATATTTCCCCTTCCCGCCATTTTTTTATTTTCATTTCATTTGCCGGAAACCATGTCGACAATGTACGCATTTTGCCGACATAATCGCATATTACTTCTCAAATATTAGCACAAATTTGCGTTCTTGGCGAATAAAAAGCGAGGAAAAGGAGGAATGGGAAAAAGGGAAAAGGGGAAAAGGAGCGCTCTCTGCTTAGTGCCTCTGCAAACGGCTGACGGCTGGCGGCTGACGGCTGGCGGCTGACGGCTTTAAAATGTGCGCTGCGCGGCATTTTGTCTTAATCGCTCGCTCCGCTCGCTCGCCGGCTTCGCCGGCATAAAACAGAATTTGTCGGCGGCGGGCACCTCTCATCGATAAGCGAAGCAATATCGATGCCATATAAAAATCCATCGCCGCAGGCGATACCTGCTAAAGCCGTCAGCCGTAAGCCGTCGGCCGTAAGCGGAGACCACAGCAAAGTTCGCCTCTTCCCTCTTTCCTCTTTACTCTCCCCCCCCCCCATACAAAAAAGCAGCAAGACGTGAATGTCTCGCTGCTTTTCTCGCTATGCGTTTTACACCAATTCGATAATGGCACGCGGTGCCGCATCGCCCTTTCTGGGTTCGAGTTTCATGATGCGGGTGTAGCCGCCGGCGCGTTCTGCGTATTTCGGCGCAATTTCGTCGAACAGTTTCTTCGTGACGGTTTCGTCCATGACGAAGGCAAGTGCCTGACGACGTGCGTGCAAATCGCCGCGTTTGGCAAGCGTAATCATTTTCGCTGCGCTGCGGGCAAGTTCCTTGGCTTTCGTTTCGGTGGTTTCGATACGGCCGTATCTGAAGAGCTCCGTGGTGAGACCGCGAAGAAGTGCTCTTCTGGGACCGCTGACTCTTCTGAGTTTACTGTGGACCATGAGTTTCCTCCTCTTTGGATTATTCGTTCGGATCTTTCAGCACGAGGCCCAATCCGTTGTAGCCGGCAAGCTTGACTTTGATTTCATCGACGGATTTTTTGCCGAGGTTTCTGACGCGTGTCAGTTCGTCTTCTGTCTTGTCGGTGAGCTGGCCGATCATATTGATTTCGGCGCGTTTCAAACAATTGAATGCACGTACGGAAAGGTCGAGTTCGTCAATCGGCACTTGGCTGAGATCGATTTCGTCTTTTCCGTCTTTGCCGTATTCGCCGTCACCCTCTCCGTCGCCGGCCGTCTGTGCGACGATCATCGGCGAGGTGGCCAGTTTCCGGAAGTTTTCAAAGCATCCGATGAGAATGTTCGCGGCTTTGGCCACGGCATCCTGGGCGCCGACGGAGCCGTCGGTTTCCACTTCCAGGGTGAGTTTGTCGTAATTCAGTTCGTTGCCTACGCGGGTGTCGGTGACTTCGTAGTTGCATTTCACGACGGGCGAGAAGATGGAGTCGATCGGAATGGTGCCGATGACGTCATCCGCTTTTTTGTTTTTCGTGAAGGGTACGTAGCCGTGCCCGCGGTCGATGGTGATTTCCATGCCCAGATGCGCATCTTTATCGAGATGGCAGAGGACGAGGTCACTGTTCAGTACGTCGATTTCGGACGGTATCGGAAGGTCGCCGGCGCAGAATGTGCATTCTTTGGCGATATCCAATCTGACCGTGATCGGGAATTCCGCTTCTTCATAGGCAATGAAACGGATTTTCTTCAGCTGAAGTATGATGTCCGTCACGTCTTCTCTGACACCTGCTATGGTAGAGAATTCGTGGAGGACTCCGTCTATCTTGATGGACGTAATGGCTACGCCGTCAAGGGAGGAAAGCAGTACGCGGCGAAGGCTGTTTCCCAGGGTGATGCCGTATCCTCTTTCGAGGGGTTCGCACTCGAATTTCGCGTAACGATCGCTGGCATCGGCGGCGACTGCTTTTATGGTAAAGCTTTTGTTTTCGATCATCCGTATTTCCTCCTTTCGCGCGGATTGGCGCTATAATGTCGCAGATGAGGGTGATTATACTCTTCTGCGTTTCGGAGGACGGCAGCCGTTGTGCGGAATCGGGGTGACGTCTTTGATGCTGCTGACTTCAATGCCGGCAGCCTGCAAAGCGCGGATGGCGGCTTCACGGCCGGCTCCCGGGCCTTTGACGAAGACGTCTGCCGAGCGCATGCCCATGTCGATTGCGACTTTAGCTGCCTGTTCGGCTGCCATCTGGGCGGCAAACGGGGTGCTCTTTCTGGATCCGCGGAACCCGAGTCCACCTGCAGATGCCCAAGAAATGGCGTTCCCTTTGGTGTCGGTAATCGTTACAATCGTGTTGTTGAATGTGGAACGAATATGTGCGGCGCCTGTTTCTACATGTTTCTTTTCTTTTCTTTTGGTTTTGGTTCTTACATTAGCCATGATATCCCTCCTTCAACTTATTTCTTCTTCCCGGCAATGGTCTTCTTCGGACCTTTGCGGGTGCGTGCATTGGTCTTGGTGCGCTGTCCGTGTACCGGAAGTCCCGCACGATGACGTTTGCCGCGGTAGGACCCGATTTCGACGAGTCTCTTGATATTGAGGGATTCTTCACGACGCAGGTCGCCTTCGACTTTGTAAGCATCCAAAGCCTGGCGGATTTTCGCTACGTCATCTTCGGTCAGGTCTTTGACTCTGACATCGGGGTTGATTCCCGTTTCCGCGAGAATCTTTTTGGAAAGAGTGAGGCCGATTCCATAAATATAAGTCAAGCCGATCTCAACGCGCTTATCACGGGGTAAGTCTACACCAGCTATACGTGCCATCTACTCTATACCTCCTTTTCTTTTAACCTTGTCTCTGTTTATGTTTCGGATTTTCGCAAATGACCATGACGCGGCCTTTGCGCTTGATGATTTTACATTTGTCACACATCTTTTTGACTGACGGTCTGACTTTCATCTTGGGTCCTCCTTGTTTACTTGAATCGATAGGTAATCCTGCCGTGGTCGAGGTCGTAGGCGGTGAGTTCCATCGTGACTCGGTCGCCGGGCAGTATACGAATGAAATTCATACGCATTTTTCCGGATATATGTGCCAGGACGATGTGTCCGTTTTCCAGTTTGACGCGGAACATGGCATTGGGCAGTTTTTCAACGACCTTTCCTTCCACTTCGATGACGTCGTCTTTGCTCATGGGAGCCTCCTTCAATCTTTCTTTGGGTTCTCACGCGTCCCAAAGTCCCTAAGTGTCAGGATTTTCGGGCCGTCTTTTGTAATCGCGACTGTGTGCTCGATGTGCGCGGCGGGTTTCCCGTCGTCTGTCACAACGCCCCAGCCGTCGCGCAGGTACCGGATGTGAGGGCTTTTCATGGTGATCATCGGCTCTATGCAGATGACCATGCCTTCTTGGAGAAGGGGTCCGTGCCCGGGTGTGCCGTAATTGGGTATTTCGGGCTCTTCGTGCATGTCGGTACCGATGCCGTGGCCTACGTACTCGGTGATGATGCCGTAGCCGTGAGGTCTTACGACTTTTTCCACTGCGTGTCCGATGTCGCCTACGTGGTTGCCGGGGACGGCTTGGCGTATGCCGGCGTCCAGTGCCTCTTGGGTCACGTCGATGAGTTCTCTGACTTTCGGACTGACGCGGCCGACGGGGACTGTGATGCAGGAGTCGCCCATGTAGCCGTCGACTTCGACCACAAGGTCCAAGGCGATGATGTTTCCGGTGCGAAGGATCTTTTTGGCGGAGGGTATTCCGTGTACGATGACTTCGTCTACGGATGCGCAGATGCTGGCGGGAAATCCTTCATAGCCTTTGCAGCTCGGGATGCCTCCGTGGCTTCTGATGTATTCCTCTGCAATACGGTCGAGTTCAAGCGTCGATATGCCGGGCTTGACCTTCGTTTCCAGAAGGGCGAGTGTCTCGGCGCAAAGTCTGGCGGCTTTGGCGATTTTCTCTATTTCTTCCGGTGTCCGCAATGTAATCATTTCGATGCCTTCTCCAGCGCGGAAACGATTTGCGCGTATACTTCATCCATACTTTTGTCGCCGTCGATGTCATAGAGAACGCCGGAGGCTTTGTAGTAATCGATGAGTGGCGCGGTGGAGGATTCGTAAACGGAAAGACGCTGTTTTACGGTTTCTTCTTTGTCGTCGTCTCTCTGGTAGAGTTCGCCGCCGCAGGTGTCACAAATGCCTTCCTGCTTGGGCGGGCGGAATTCTTTGTGGAAGGAGGCACCGCATTTGCGGCAGACGAAGCGGCCGCATACTCGGCGTACGAGTCCTTCTTTTTCGGCTTGGATGTTCAGCACGGCGGTGAGGGCGATGCCCATATCGTGGAGGATGGCGTCCAGCGCTGCCGCCTGTGCGGTGGTGCGGGGGAAACCGTCCAAGATCCAGCCTTTTTTGCAATCGTCTTCGGCAAGGCGTTCTTTGACGATGCCGACGGTGACGCTGTCGGGGACGAGTGCCCCTTTGTCCATGTAGCTTTTGGCTTCTTTGCCGAGGGCGGTCCCGGATTTAACGGCGGCTCTGAACATGTCGCCGGTGGAAATCTGCGGGATGCCGTATTCGGCAATGAGACGTTCGGCCTGGGTGCCTTTACCGGCGCCGGGCGGTCCCATCAATAAGATATACATATCCCTGTCTCCTTATTTGATAAATCCTTGGTAATGGCGGTTGACCATGAGGGATTGCGCCTGTCTCATAGTATCGAGGGCTACGCCGACGATAATGAGAAGGGCGGTGCCGCCGAAGTATACGCCCTGGATGCCGGTGATATGCCCGATGAAGTTCGGAAGTATCGCGATGCAGGCCAGGAAGATGGCGCCTGTCAGTGTGATTCTGGTGAGGACGCGATCGACGTATTTCATGGTCGGCTCGCCCGGACGGATGCCGGGGATGAATCCGCCGTATTTCTTCATGTTGTCCGCCAGATCCTGTACGTTTACGGTAATGGCGGTGTAGAAATAGGTGAAGACGATGATGAGGAACGCATAGCAAATGGTATTAGGCCAGGATCCCCAACTGAAGAAGTTCGCTACGGCCTTGATCCATTCTACGTCAATGAATTGCGCCAATGTGACGGGCATCATGAGAATGGAGGAGGCAAAAATGATGGGAATAACGCCGGCCTGATTGACTTTGAGGGGCAGGAAGCTGTTGTGGCCTCCGTACATCTTGCGGCCGATCACGCGCTTGGCGTATTGAATCGGAATGCGGCGCTGTCCTTCATTGACTTCGATGACGACCATGATCATCACGATGGCAATGACGAGGAAGAGCAGCAATTGGAAGGGACTGATGGTCCCGACGGAGAGGTATTCGAAGATCGTGCCAACGGCATCAGGGAAACGTGCCACGATACCGGCGAAGATGATCAGGGAAATACCGTTCCCAATGCCTTTTTCGGTAATCTGTTCGCCAATCCACATGAGGAGGCAGGTGCCGGCGGTGAGGATCACGCAGATGAAGATGACGTAGATCCAGCTGTTATCGACAAGTGCGTTGTTGATCTTGAGGCCGTAGGCCATACCGAGCGCCTGGACGAATCCGAGGCCGACCGCGCTGTAGCGGGTGACTTTTTGGATTTTTTTATTGCCTTCCTGTCCGTCTTTACGCCATTCTTCGAATTTCGGAATGACGGCGGCCAGGAGCTGCATGATAATGGAGGCATTGATGTAGGGGGTGATGCTCATGGCAAATATGGAGAATTTGCTGAGCGCGCCGCCTGCGAACAGATCGAGGAAGCCAAAGAGGTTTCCCGCGGTGAATAAGCTTTCAATCACGGATGAGTCGACGCCGGGGACCGGAATGTGGACGCCCAGACGGAAGACGACAAACATGACAAAGGTGAAAATGATGCGATCCTTCAATTCCTTATTGCTCAAAAGGTTTGCGAGGACGTTACTCATTTTACTTCACCTCTGCTTTTCCACCCGCTGCTTCGATTTTTTCTTGTGCGGTTTTGGTGAAACCCTGTGCTACGACGGTGAGGCTCTTTGTGAGTTCTCCGTCACCCAGGATACGGACGCCGTCCAATACGTTTTTGAGAATGCCGGCTTCGATGAGGCTCTGCGGGGTGACCGTATCGCCTGCTGCGAAGACGTTGAGTTGTGCTACATTGACTTCCGCATACTGTTTGGCAAGTACGTTTTTGAAGCCGCGTTTCGGCAAACGCCGGTAAAGGGGCATCTGGCCGCCTTCAAATCCCGGACGTACGCCGCCGCCGCTTCTGGATTTCTGGCCTTTCATGCCGCGTGTGGACGTCTTGCCCATGCCGCTTCCCAGGCCTCTCCCGACTCTGCGGCGTGCGCGCGTGGCGCCTTCCTGCGGTTTGAGTTCATTCAGTTTCATGTATGGCACCTCCTTTGTATCAGTTTTCTTTGACTTCTACAAGATGGCGCACTTTGTGAAGCATGCCGGAAATCTGCGGAGTCAGTTCTTTTTCGACGGAAGAATTCGTCTTTTTAAGACCCAGGGCCTTAATGGTCGCAATCTGCTCGGGACGGGAGCCGATCACGCTCTTTTTCAATGTTACCGTTACTTTGCTCATGATCGTCCTCCTCTTAAGCGTTGTAAATTTCGTCTAAGGACTTGCCGCGAAGTGCAGCGACGTCCTTGGCGTTTTGCAGCTTGGAGAGTCCGTCCAAGGTGGCTTTGACCATATTGATCGGGTTCGAGGAACCGAGGGACTTGGTCAGAATGTTGCGGATACCGACGAGTTCGAGGACCGCACGGGTCGGGCCGCCGGCGATGATGCCGCAGCCTTCGGCAGCCGGTTTCATGAAAACTCTGCCTGCGCCGTAGGTTCCGAGCATTTCGTGGGGAATGGTGCCGTTTTTGGTGGCAACCGTAATCATATGTTTCTTGGCATCTTCGACGCCTTTGCGGATGGCTTCCGGTACTTCGGCCGCTTTGCCCAGGCCTGCTCCGACTCTGCCTTTACCGTCGCCGACTACGACGACTGCGGCAAAGGAAAAACGACGGCCGCCCTTGACGACTTTGGCAACGCGGTTGATGAAAACCACGTTTTCCTGAAGATCGGATTCCGGTTTTTCAAATCTTGGCATGTGCTTTCTCCTTTGTCTCAGAACTTCAGGCCGCCTTCGCGTGCGCCTTCAGCCAGAGCTTTCACTCTGCCGTGGTAAATGTGGCCGCCACGGTCGAATACTACGGTGTCGATTCCCTTTTCGAGGGCGCGGGCCGCGACGAGTTTGCCGACTTCCGCTGCCGCTTCGACGTTTCCGCCGTAGGGGAATTTTTCTTTGATTTCTTTATCGAGCGTGCTGGCGGAAACAAGTGTCGTGCCGGCGACGTCGTCAATCACCTGTGCGTAGATGTGCGCAAGCGATCTGGAAACATTGAGACGCGGACGTTCCGCTGTGCCGGAGATTTTGTTGCGCAGGCGGAGGTGGCGACGTACCACGGCGTCTTTCGTTGTCATTTTAGCCATGTTCTTACCTCCCTATTACTTCGCACCGGTCTTACCGGCTTTACGACGGACATGTTCGCCCGCATAGCGGATACCCTTGCCTTTGTAGGGTTCCGGTTCGCGCCAATGACGGATTTCGGCAGCAACCATGCCCACTTTTTCTTTGTCGGCGCCGGATACGAGGATACGGACGTTCGACGGGCAGGTGATGGTGATGCCTTCCGGCGGGGTCACAATGACGGGATGGGAGAAACCGAGCGCAAGCTTCAGGTTCGTCCCCTGCATCTGGGCATTGTAGCCGACGCCTTGGATTTCGAGCTCTTTGGTGAAACCGGTATGTACGCCGACGACCATGTTATTAATGAGCGTGCGGGTCAGACCGTGCAGAGAGCGTTCTTTTTTATCATCGTTCGGACGGCTGACCGTAATGACGCCGTCTTCCATTTCAATTCCGATTTCGGGATTGAGCGTGCGAGTAAGTGTACCTTTCGGCCCTTTCACCGTGACGGTATGGCCTTCGATTTTCACTTCTACACCTGCCGGTACCGCAATCGGTTTCTTTCCGATTCGAGACATTTTTACCTCCTGCTTACCAGACAAATGCGAGAACTTCGCCGCCAAGACCTTCCTTGCGGGCTTTCTTGTCGGTCATAATTCCCTTGGACGTGGAAACGATGGCGATGCCGAGACCGCCGAGGACGCGCGGGAGTTCTTCTTTGCCGGCGTATACACGCAGACCCGGCTTCGAAATTCTCTTGAGTCCTTTGATGACTTTTTCACGGTTCGCACCGTATTTCAGAGTCGCACGGAGACGAATATGTCCGTCGACTTCGATTTGTTCTACGTTTTTGATAAAGCCTTCGTCCTTCAAAATTTCAAGCATGGCGGCTTTCATTTTGGAAGCAGGCATATCGACTTTTTCGTGATACGCATCGTTCGCGTTGCGAATACGGGTGAGCATATCCGCAATCGGGTCGGTTGTTACCATGTGTTATTCCTCCTTCCGAAATTACCAGCTGGCTTTTCTTACGCCCGGGATTTCTCCGCGGTAGGCCAGGTCACGGAACTGGTTGCGGCAGATTCCGAATTTACGCATGTAGCCGTGCGGACGGCCGGTCAGTTTGCAGCGGTTGTGCAGACGGGTCGGAGATGCGTTCTTCGGAAGCTTGGACAGACCTTCCCAGTCACCGGCTTCTTTGAGTGCCTTACGTTTTTCAGCATATTTCTGTACGGTGAGTTCTCTCTTTTTCTCACGTTCCAACATGGATTTCTTTGCCATATTGTCCTCCGATTATTTCTTGAACGGCATGCCGAAGCGGGTGAGAAGTTCGCGGGCTTCTTCGTCGGTCTTTGCCGTGGTTACCACGATGATGTCCATCCCGCGAAGTTTATCGATTTGATCGTAATCGACTTCGGGGAATATCAGCTGTTCTTTGACGCCGAAGGCATAGTTGCCGCGGCCGTCGAAGCTCTTGTCGCTGATACCGCGGAAATCGCGTACGCGAGGAAGTGCGATATTGATGACGCGGTCGAGGAATTCGTACATTTTTTCGCCGCGAAGGGTGACTTTGCAGCCAAGCGGCATGCCTTCACGGATTTTCCAAGCCGCAAGAGAGCGTCTCGCTTTGCAGACGATCGGCTTCTGGCCGGTGATGGCCGCCAGGTCCGCAGATGCCGCATCGACGGCTTTCGCATTGGTGGTCGCTTCGCCTACGCCGATATTGATGACGATTTTTTCAAGCTGCGGAATCTGCATCGGATTTTTGTATCCGAATTTTTCCTGCATGGCAGGTCTGATTTCCGCTTTGTATAAGTCTTTTAATCTGGACATGTTTTCCTCCTTCCCCGCTTATTTTGCTTTGTCGATGATCGCACCGCTCTTGACGGCTGCGCGTACGTAGGATCCGTCCGGCTGCTGCACTTTCTTAATGCGGGTCGGTTTCTTCGTTTCCGGATCCAGAATCATGACGTTGGATACGTGAATGGGGGCTTCTTTTTCGATAATGCCGCCCTGGGGATTGGCCTGTGTCGGTCTGGTGTGGCGTTTCACAATGTTGACGCCTTCGACGACGACGCGATTCTTGGCCGGCTGCGCGGATTTAATCACGCCCTGTTTCCCTTTATCTTTCCCGGCGATGACGACTACGGTATCTCCGGTCTTTACGTGCAAATGGCTCATTGGCTACCTCCCTTAGAGCACTTCCGGCGCAAGAGAAATGATTTTCATGAAATCTTTCTCGCGCAGTTCTCTGGCTACCGGTCCGAAGATGCGGGTGCCCATCGGGCTCTTGTCCGCTTTAATCAGAACGACTGCATTTTCGTCGAAACGGATGTGGGAGCCGTCCGGACGGGAAACGCCGCTGACGGTACGGACGATTACGCCCTTTACGACCTGGCTTTTCTTGACAACGCCGCCCGGTGTTGCATCTTTGACGGTGCATACGACGATATCGCCGATGTTGCCGCTTTTACGCCAGGATCCGCCCAGGACTTTGATGACCAGTACGCTTTTCGCGCCTGTGTTGTCTGCAACGTTGAGTCTGCTTTCTTGCTGAATCATCGTGCCTTTCCTCCTATGGTTCTCTTATTAATTCTGACGGGCAACGATCTTTTCGACTCTCCAATGCTTGTCTTTCGACATCGGGCGAGTCTCGACGATGCGGACCGTATCTCCGACACGGCATTCGTTGTTTTCGTCATGCGCTTTGAATCTTTTTGTGGTATTGATAGGTTTGTTGTAAAGTTTGTGGGGAACTTTGCGTTCTACGGCGACGACTACGGTTTTGTCCATTTTGTCGCTGACGACAACTCCCTGGCGCACTTTGCGCAGATTTCTTTCTTCTGCCACGGTGTGATCCTCCTATATTTCTTGCCTTATTCGGCAGCTTTCAATTCAACTTCACGCTTTACGGTTTTGATCCGTGCGATGGTTTTCTTGACTTCGCGAATACGCGCGGGATTTTCAAGCTGACCGGTAGCGAGCTGAAAACGGAGGTTAAACAGTTCTTCCTTCAGGCCGGCGACTTTTTCGTCCATTTCGGCAGCTGAGAGGTTGCGGATTTCATTGACCTTCATTTTATTCACCTGCCACTTCTTCCTGACCCTTGACTACGAATTTGGTTTTAATAGGCAATTTGTTGCCCGCAAGACGGATGGCTTCTTTCGCCGTTTCCATCGGTACGCCCGCGATTTCAAAAAGTACGCGGCCGGGTTTGGCGACGGCTACCCAGTATTCGACGGAGCCTTTACCGGAGCCCTGACGGGTGCCGAGCGGTTTTGCGGTGACCGGCTTGTCGGGGAATATCTTAATCCATACTTTGCCGCCACGCTTAATGTAACGCGTCATGGCGATACGGGCTGCTTCGATCTGACGGTTGGTGATCCAGGACGGTTCGAGAGCGACCATGCCGTATTCACCGAAGGCCACGGTGTTGCCGCGATGTGCACGGCCTTTCATACGTCCGCGGAATTGCTTGCGGTACTTGGTACGTTTCGGAATTAACATTACGCGTCGCTCCTTTCCGTATTCTTTGCTCTGCGATCGCCGCGTCCTTCACGGCGGTCACCTCTGCGGCCGCCGCGGCGTCCGTCACGGCCTTCACGACGGTCGTTTTTGCTCTTGCCGTCGCGGGTATTTTCGTTTTCCGGTACGAATTCGCCCGGTGCTACCTGGCCTTTGTAAATCCATACTTTAATGCCGATGGCACCGTAGGTGGTGTGTGCGGCGGTGACGCCGTAGTCGATATTGGCACGGAGTGTCTGCAGCGGAATGGAACCTTCACGGTAAGATTCGGAGCGGGCGATTTCGGCACCGCCGAGGCGTCCGGAAACCATGACTTTGATTCCTTTGGCGCCGGCACGCATGGTGCGTCCGACGGCCTGCTTAATCGCGCGGCGGAAACCGATACGTTTTTCGAGCTGCGCGGCAATATCTTCGGCGACCAGAATGGCGCTCATATCTTTGGAACGGATTTCGAGAATATCGATGTCGATTTCTTTATCGGTAATCGAAGCGAGTGCTTTTTTGATATCTTCGATACCGGTGCCGCCGCGGCCGATGACCATGCCCGGCTTTGCGGTGTAGATGGCAAGTTTCACACGTCCGTTGACGCGTTTAATGCCGATTTTGGAAATACCTGCAATGAACAGGTGTTTCTTCAGGAATGCGCGGATTTTGGCGTCTTCTACGAGAAGTTTCGCGTAATCTTTTTCCGCGTACCATTTGGAATCCCAGTCGTCAATGATGCCGACGCGAAGTCCATGCGGATTAACTTTTTGACCCATCGTCTTCCTCCTCGTTATTCTCTTTCGGCGACTTTGATTGTAAGTGTGCTGGTACGTTTCATAATGGCGAAGGCTTGGCCGCGGGAGCGCGGATGAATTCGTTTCATGATCGGGCCTGCATCTACATAGGTCGTGGATACATAAAGATTATCGATATTCATATCGTTGTTGTTTTCAGCATTTGCCATGGCGCTTCTCAGTGTCTTTTCGACAACGGAGGATGCCGCCTTGGGGGTCTGGCGAAGAATGGCCAGTGCCTCGCCGCAGTCTTTGCCGCGAATCACATCGATGACGATGCGAACTTTACGGGGCGAAATGCGGATATTTCTGGTGATTGCCTGTACTTCCATGTTTTCCTCCCCGATTATTTCTTATTGGCTTTCACATGTCCCTTGTAGGTGCGGGTCGGAGCGAATTCTCCGAGCTTGTGGCCGACCATATCTTCGGTGACATATACCGGTACGTGTTTTCTGCCGTCGTGCACCGCGATCGTGTGACCGACGAAATCCGGCAGGATGGTGGAAGCACGGGACCAGGTTTTGATAACTTTCTTTTCATTGGCTTCGTTCATGGCGTCGATTTTCTTCACAAGGGAGAAAGCGACGAACGGGCCTTTTTTGACGGATCTGGACACTTTGTTTCCTCCTTATCTTACTTGCGTCTCTTTACGATAAGCTTCGTGGATGCTTTCTTGTTGTCACGCGTCTTCACGCCGTAAGCGGGCTTGCCCCACGGGGTAACCGGGCGCTTTCTGCCGACGGGGGATTTGCCTTCGCCGCCGCCGTGCGGATGGTCGTTCGGGTTCATGACGACGCCGCGGTTGGCCGGGCGTACGCCGAGCCAGCGATTGCGGCCTGCTTTACCGAGCGTGATATTTTCGTGATCTTCATTGCCCACGATACCGACGGTCGCGCGGCAGCGAATGTGCACGCGGCGCAGTTCGCCGGAAGGAAGACGGAGAAGTGCATAATCGCCTTCTTTTGCCATGAGCTGAGCCGTTTCGCCCGCTGCACGGACCATCTGGCCGCCCTTGCCGATTTTGAGCTCGACATTGTGGACATTGGTACCAAGCGGGATATTGAGCAGCGGGAGGCAGTTGCCCGGCTTAATATCGGATTCGGGACCGGACATGACGACATCGCCGACCTTGAGTCCGCGCGGCGCCAGGATGTAACGTTTTTCGCCGTCCGCATAATGGAGAAGCGCAATGCGGCAGGTGCGGTTCGGATCGTATTCGATCGTCGCGACTTTAGCCGGTACATTATCCTTCTGACGTTTGAAATCGATGATTCTGTACTGGCGTTTGTGGCCGCCGCCCTGATGACGGACGGTCATTTTACCGGAACCGTTGCGACCGCCGTGATTGTGAATCGGCGCGAGAAGGGATTTCTCGGGCTTGTCGGTCGTAATTTCCTCAAAAGTGGAAACGGTCATCTGACGGCGTCCGGGGGTATACGGTTTAAAAGATTTGTAAGCCATTTGCTGTATGTCCTCCCTGTATTAGACCCCTTGGAAGAATTCGATCGATTCGCCCGGGCAAAGGGTGACGATGGCTTTCTTCCAATTGCTGCGACGACCCTGGAAACGACCCATGCGTTTCAGCTTGCCTTCGTAGCGCATTGTATTGACCGCTTGGACTTTAACTTTGAAAATCTGTTCCACAGCCTGGCGGATCTGGATTTTCGTCGCTGCCGGCGGTACGCGGAACGTGTATTTCCCCTCTTCCATGAGAGCGGTGGATTTTTCCGTGATAATCGGTTTCACGAGGATATCGCGTGCTTCCATTATGCGAGAACCTCCTCAATCTTTTCTACAGCGCTCTTCGTGAGGAAGAGTTTGGTGTAATGGATGATGTCGTAAATATTGATATTTTCCGTCGCCATCGCCTTCACGCCCGGGATATTGCGAGCGGAGAGAATCGTATTGGCCACCGCTTCATCACCGTCGATGATGAGAGCTTTACCGGAAACATCGAATGCTTTGAGCATCGCGATCGCCGCCTTCGTCTTCGGCGCTTCGAATCCGACCTTGTCGAGAACGACAAGCTCGCCGGCGCGAAGCTTTTCGGAGAGAGCGGATTTGACGGCCAAGCGTCTTTCCTTGCGATTCATACCCTTGGCATGGGATCTCGGAGTCGGTCCGAAAACGGTACCGCCGCCGACCCAGAGGGGCGAACGGATGGATCCGACGCGGGCACGACCGGTGCCTTTCTGTTTCCACGGCTTCTTGCCGCCGCCGCGTACGAGACCGCGGGTCTTGGTCGCGTGGGTGCCGAGGCGTTCATTGGCCATCTGGCGAACCACCGCCATGTGAATCACAGGTTCGTTGTATTCCACACCGAAGACGCTGTCATTCAGTTCGATTTCGCCGACGGTTTCCGCGGCGATGTTATACAGTTGAGCTTTGGACATTGGTTTTCCTCCCGATTATTTGACAGGCTTTGCGGTAGCCTGTACCATGACGAGACTTCCCTTAGGTCCGGGAATGCCGCCTTTAACGAGCATGAGATTGCGCGCCGTGTCAACACGTACGACAGAAAGATGCTGTACCGTGACACGGACGCCGCCCATCTGACCGGGGAGTTTTTTGCCTTTGAAAACTTTGCCGCCGCCGCCGGACATACGAGCGCCCAGGGAAGCCGGCTGACGATGATTCTTGGAACCGTGGGTTTCGGGCCCGCGGCGGAAATTGTAACGTTTAATCGTACCGGCAAAACCTTTACCTTTACTCGTGCCGATGACGTCTACAATTTCGCCTTCCGCAAAAATATCGGCTGCCAGAGTTTGGCCTACCGTATAACTTGCCACATCGTCGGTCCTGACTTCGCGCAAGTATTTCACGGGAGCTACGCCTGCTTTTTCAAACTGGCCTTTGACCGGCTTAGTCAGGTGTTTTTCTTTGACGGCGCCGTAACCGAGCTGGATGGCATTGTATCCGTCGGTCTCGACCGTCTTAATCGCGACGACCGTATTCGGCGTCGTTTCGATCACGGTCACGGGAATCAGATTGCCGTTTTCGGCAAAAATCTGAGACATACCGAGTTTCGTTCCCAAAATAGCTTTAGACATTTTCGCACCTCCTTACGCTTTAACTTCAATGCTGACGCCGGCCGGGAGCTCAAGTCTCATCAGCGCGTCAGCCGTCTTTTTGGAAGGATCGAGAATGTCGATCAGTCTCTTATGCGTACGCATTTCAAACTGTTCGCGGCTGTCTTTATTGACATGCGGGGAACGGAGAATCGTGTAGACATTCCGTTCGGTGGGGAGCGGAATCGGGCCGGAAACACGGGATCCCGTTCTCTTTGCGGTCTCGACAATTTTCGCCGCGCTCTGATCGACTGCTTTGTGATCATAGCCCTTCAGACGAATTCTGATTTTTTCTTGTTTGGACATTCGTTAAACCTCCTGACGTTCATTTCCTGAATGAACTGCTCCGTGGAAATTCCCCTGCGCTGCAGGCCACCTTCCACTTCATAGTTTACTTGGAAACACGGGACTTTTCATTACAACCCGGCCGGCTGTTTCCTTTAAGTAAACAACCGCGGGAAACATCCCCGCTTCCTGAAATTTGCGCACACGCAGACGCGGTCATCCGGCCGAGATGCCCTGCTTCGCACGGTGCAACGTTGCTATTATACCAACATCATCCCATTTTTTCAACACTTTTCCGCCTATTGCACTCCGGAAATCATAAATTTTTCAAAAACTTTTTAGAAATTTTTCTTTATTTTTGAGGAGATGAAAAACCACCCATGCTCGAAACTTGCGAGCGAGCGTTCAGACAGCAGAGATTCCGGATTAAGTCCGGAATGACGACCAAACTTTGGGCGTATCATCGGAGCGCTATGCTTATCGTTGAAAAGAAGCAAAAATAGAATGCATCTTGGCTCCCACGAAAGGGGTGCTGTCAGGCACGCAGTGACTGACTGAGGGGTCACGCACTATGTATGCAGGCAATGGTAGGGAACTGCCCCCTATAAGACAGAGCGTTCATAGTGCCTGACCCCTCAGTCGCTCGCAAGCTCGCGCCAGCTCCCCTAACAGGTGCGCCGAGACACAGGTGGCGCCTTCGGCGCATTTTTCAGCCGCGCGCAGCGCGCGATTACAACAAGAATCATCGCGACGCGACACCTCTTAGCTATGCACTGTGCACTATAGTCGGAATCGTCGCCGCATGCGACACCTGTTTCCTTTGCACTTTGCACTTTGCACTTTGCACTTTTCCAAGGCGGGCACTGCAGCCCATGCCCCATCCCCCATGCCTCATGCCCAACAAAAAAACGCTTCCTAAGAAGCGTTTTTTTGAATTCC
>CAVHIJ010000007.1:0-22782 GCA_963635945.1 bacterium
ACGGCTTTTATCGGAGCGCTGCGCGGCATTTTTATAATCGCTCGCTTCGCTCGCTCGCCGCCTTCGGCGGCATAAAACAGGAATCGTCAGCAAAGCGACACCTACACCTTTTCCCTCTTTCCCCTTCACTCTTCCCCGTTAAAATAATCGTCGCCGAAGGCGACACCTCTCATCGATAAGCAAAGCGATATCGATGCCATATAAAAATCCATGTGCGAAGCGCACACCTCTTAAAGCCGTCGTCCGTTAGCCGTATGCCGTCGGCATTTGCACTTTGCACTTGAAATAATTTCTCATCTGTATATAATTAGGAAAAAATTTTCAGCGATTGTTTCCCGAAAAGGAGGAATTCCCATGTCCATCAAAACCAGAAAAGTCGGAATCATCGGCGCCGGAAACGTCGGCCCCCATGTCGCTTTGAACCTTGCCATCCAAGGTCTTGCCGATGAAATTGTTTTTTATGATATCAATCCCGCCAAAGCCGAAGGAGAGGCCATGGACGTCATGGACGCCGTCAGCTACATGCCCCACCACATCACCTGCTACAGCGGCACCGTGAATGATATGAAAAACGCCGATCTTCTCATCAATGCCTCCGGCAAAACACGCCTCCCCGGACAGACGCGCCTGGATATGATGGATGATGCGATTGAAACAACGAAACAAATCGCGCCCCTCATCGCCAAATCCGGTTTCGACGGCATCATCATTTCCATTTCCAATCCGTGCGACATCATTGCACAATACCTCGGTCATCTCCTCGATTGGCCCAAAGATCGCATCATCGGCTCGGGGACCGCGCTCGACTCCGCGCGCCTTCAGATGCAGCTCTCCGTACAGCTCGGCGTGAATCGCCGCTCCGTCACCGCCTACCTCTTGGGCGAACACGGCGACAGCAGCATGATTCCCTGGAGCCACGTCCTCGTAGCGGGAAAACCCGTCGATGAACTTCTTTCCGAAAATCCGGAGAAATATCACATGGACAGCCACGCAGACATTTTGGAAAAAGTCCATCGCGGCGGCTATTTTGAAAATGCCGGCAAAGGCTGCACCGAATTCGGCGTCTCCAGCGCGACCGCCGAACTCATCCGCGCCATTTATCATGATGAGCACAAAATTCTTCCCTGCTCCGTTTACCTCGAAGATCTCTACGGCGTAAAAGACACCTTCGCCTCCGTACCCGTCAAAGTCGGCGCCAAAGGCGTGGAAGACATCATCGAAATTCACCTCACCGCCGAAGAGCAGGCCGAATTCGAAGCCAGCATCAAAGTTCTCAAAGAACACTACGCCCGCGCGCTCACACTTTGAAATCCGAAAAAATATCACGAATCGCAAAGCGAAGCACATTACACGATACGAACCATTATTTCCCATGCATTGCGCTTTGCTCTCTATCCTAAAAAAGTGAACCGTGATATAATGTACCTGTTAAAACATTTCAAATTCTTATTCAAAAGGAAGGTATCCATATGAAAAAGCTTTCCATCCTCGCATCGGCCATCATTTGCGCCGGCTGTGCCGGTGGGGCTCTTGCCGCTCCCGTCACCTACGTACCGGAAAATTCCGGAAACCTCGGCTACTCGTACAACAGCGCCAAAAAAGGCGTCCATCATGTGTATTTGGAATACGCCCCCATCTCCAAGCTCGTCGTCGGCGCCGAATACCGCCGCTGGATCCATACGGGAAGCGAGACGGATATCTATGCGAAATACCGCATCGGCCACGCGTATATCGGTATAGGAAACAGAAATTATTATGACAGCGACGCCAAAGTGTTCGGTCTCGTCGAAGGAATGGCGAATCTCACCGATCGCCTCGACGGCTATGCGTCCCTGAAATTCTCCGGTGCCGGCCAGGAATGGAAAGTCGGCGTCCTCTACGACGTCATGCCGCGCCTGGACCTCGATTTGAATTACACCTACTACAATCGTAAACACAATGACAACCAAAAAGGTGTCGGCGTAGGCCTCAATTACAGATTCTGAGAAACGGAAAGCCGCTCTTCGGAGCGGTTTTTTTGTTGCCCATAGCTCATCACTCATAGCCTATGCTCAAATGTTGCACCTCATTTTCCCCCTTCTCGGCCCGTTTCAGGCGTTTTCGGGAAATATGAAACAATCGGAAAAATGCGTTTCCATAGATAAAAAATTACCGAAGACAGCAAGCGGCGCCCTCGGTCTATGACAAAAATTTGTTTCCGAAAACGAAAAAGTCCATAAAAAAGCCATTTTCCGTTTTACAAAATCCAATCCTGAAATTTCATATGCCAATCGTTAAATTTCATTCCAATCCGTGCCAATCCGGAATGGCATGCGTTTTACTCCGTTTTTCTCGGTTTTTCTTTTTTCTCCTCGCAACTCCTCAAAACTCCTCAAAAATTTTTTCGCAAAAAAGTATTGTACCCTGCCCCTATGTGTGATATATTTTCCTTGCAATAAATGACGTGTTACCGAAAAGAAAGAGAGGACCTGCGCATGGAAACCGGCAAAAAAATGGGCGTACTTCAGCTCACCACCGTCACGGCCATCAATATGATGGGATCCGGTATTATTCTGCTGCCGTCGAAACTGGCCGAAATCGGCACCGTTTCCATATTCGCGTGGATTCTGGCCTCCGTCGGCGCCACGATTCTCGCCTACGCATTCTCCGTCTGCGGTATGTACGGCAAAAAAGCGGGCGGCATGGGCGGCTATGCGGAATATCGTTTCGGCCGCCTCGGAAACTTTCTCTCCGGATACACGTACGCGATTTCGCTCATCATTGCCAATATCGCGATCGCGACCGGCGTCGTTTCCTACGCCTCTTTCTTCTTCGGCCTTTCGCTCTCGCCCATCATGGTGTGCTTTGCGACGATCGGCGTCCTCGCACTCGCGGCGTCCATCAGCTTCGGCGGACCGAAAAAAGCCGGCCGCTTCTCCACGCTGGGCGTCATGTGCGTCATGACGCCGGTCCTGGGGCTCCTCGCTTTCGGCTGGACGAGCTTCGATACAAATATTTACATGGCCGCCTGGAATCCGACCGATGCACCATTCTCTCTCACCATGCGCGACTCCATCGCCGTCATTCTCTGGGCTTTCCTCGGATTGGAAACGGCATGCGCAAATACGGAAACCGTCGAAAATCCGACGAGAAATGTCCCGATCGCCGTCTTGGCCGGCACACTTTTGGCCGGCACGGTCTACACCCTTTCGAC
Organism: bacterium; assembly: GCA_963635945.1. GTDB lineage: Bacteria > Bacillota > Negativicutes > Veillonellales > Dialisteraceae > UBA1822. The sequence continues at coordinate 3,194 of CAVHIJ010000007.1, forward strand.
CGCCATCATCGGCGGCATCGTCCCACACACCGAGCTCATCGGATCGCTGGCGCCTTTCGGCCTCGCATATAATGCCATGTTCGGCAAAACGGCCGGCATCATCGTGACCGGCATGCTCGTCGTTTCCTGTTTCATTTCCCTTTCCGCTTGGCAATTCACCATTTCGGAAGTCGTGAGAAACGGCGCCTCGCTTGGGCATTTCCCGCATTACCTCACGCGCATGAATTGCATGAATTCGCCGTATCTGGCGATTTGCTCCTGCGTGTTCATCCAAAGCATCCTGACGCTTTGCACCATCAGCCCGACTCTTTTGAAACAATTCAACGTGCTGATTAATCTTGCCGTCGTCATTAATCTCATTCCCTATCTTCTTGCGATGGGTGCCGTCAGCACTCTGCAAAAAGAAGAAGGGCTTGCGGGCCGTAAAGCGAAAATCACAAATGCGGCGGCTCTCATCGGCGGCCTCTACAGCATGTACGCCGTCTACGGCTGTGGCCCCGCCATCATCACCGACGGTCTCATCACCACGGCCTTCGGCGTCGTCTTCTATTATTGGAAACACGAACCGCAGCGCCTCGCGGAAATTTTCTCCGCGCTCGAAAATTTCATCCCCATCCCCAAACGGCACAAAGCATAAAAACGAGAAAATAAAATCGGCTTCGGAAATCTCCGAAGCTTTTTTTTATACCGGCAAAATTTTTTCATGCCGACAAAATATTGTATAATAAAACAAATTGATATGCGTTGATGCGCGGATGCGTTGATGCGTTGATGCGCTTCGCGCATATTCCTGTTTTATGCCGTCAAAGCCGGCGAGCAAGCGCAGCGAGCGATTACAAAAGATGCCGCGCAGCACACCTCTTAAAGCCCACAGCTCATAGCTCATAGCCCATAGCTTTCTCTCATATGTCGCACAAAACTCTTCTTCTCAAAAGGAGCACTATCCATGTCTCTTCATTTTCTCTTCGGACGCGCCGGCACCGGGAAGACGACCCGCTGCTGCCGCGAAATCGCAGACTTCCTCACACGTGATCCCGACGCGCACGCCATACTTCTCGTCCCCGATCAAGCCACGTATCGCGCAGAGACTGCGTTGGCGGAAAGCTGCCCCTTTGGCGGATTCGTCGGCGCAGACGTCTACGGCTTTTCGCGTCTCTCCTACCGCGTATTTCAAGAATTACATACCGATACCCATGAGGCTATCTCGCCCCTTGTCCAGCAGCTCATTTGGCGCCGCATTTTAAATGCCCGCAAAAAAGACATGCGCATGCTCGGAAAAGCGGCGGGGCAGCCTCATTTTGCTTCGACGCTGACGACATTTTTCCACCGACTCGATTCCTTCGGCATCACAGAGGAAACATTGCGGGACGCTGCGGCCGCCACCGGAGACACACCGCTCGGGCGCAAACTTTCCGATCTCTCCCTTTTGAGGCACGATTACCTTTCCTATCTCGCCGCGCATTTTTCCTATCGCGGCAATCGCTACGATCGCCTGGCCGAAGACATCCCGCAATCGGCCGCCATCGCCGCCTCGAAAATTTGGATTGACGGATTCAACGGCATGACACCGCAGGAAATCGCCGTCGTTTCCGCTCTCATCCGCACGGCCAAAGACGTCACCGTGACACTTCCGATGGACGCACCGGAAGATGCCGCCCTCTATCCCCTCTTCGATCGCCCCTACCGCCTCTGGAAATCTTTGGCGGAAACGACCGGCTCCTACACAGCGGAAACGCTCACCGCACCGCATCGTTTCGAATGCCCGCGCGTCCGCGAGCTCGCCGAACGTTTCTTCCGTCCGCTTCCCGAAAAATGCATGTACGGCCCCGCGACGCGCACCCTTCCGGAGCAAGGCGTCTTCATCACAGAATGCCCCTCCCGCGAAGCCGAAGTCGAAGACGTCGTCTGCCGCATCGCCGAACTCACGCGCGATAAAAATTTCCGCTACCGCGACATTTTGGTCCTCACCCGCAATCCGGATACATACGGAGAGACGCTCCGCCGGAAACTCGCCGAAGCCGATATCCCCGCCTTCCTCGATATGCGCCGCCTCATGACGACGCACCCCCTCGTGCAACTCGTTTCCTCACTCCTTCATCTTTTGACGGAAACGAAAAAGAGCGGCGGTTTCAAAAACGCTACCCTCTTTGCCTTCCTCAAAAATCCGCTCTATCGCATGTTTGCCGACGACGACATCGATCGCCTCGAAAATTACGTGCACCGCATCGGTGTGCGCCCCTATCAATGGAAAAAAGAATGGACGTTCCGCCGCTATTTCCATCTCGAAACGGACTCGCCGATGAGCGCAAAAGACGCCGAAGAGCTGCGCTGTATGAATACACTTCGCACCGCCGTCGTAAATCGGCTCCTCTCCTTGGAAACCGCGTGGAACGAAGCGGAAACGGTCCGCGATAAGACGGAAATTCTCTATCGATGGCTCGCCTCTGCCGGCATTCCCTCACTTCTTTCCGCAGCGGATGACCAATCCTATGCGGAAACGAAAACGCGCCCGCATCGCGAAGTGTGGAAAAAGTTGCTCACCCTTTTCGACGATCTCGTGTGCGCCGCCGGAGACGACCGCATGCCGGATGCCGATTATCTTTCCATGACCGAAGACGCCCTTCGCACGCTCACCTATGCGCTCATCCCGCCGACATTGGATCACGTGACCGTCACCTCCATCGACCGCGGATACGCCATCGAAGCGCGCACCGTCTTCATTTTGGGCGCAAACGAAGGCGAATTCCCCGCCCGCATCACCGAAGAAGGCATCCTCTCCGAAGAGGATAAAAAAACGCTCTCCGAAAAAGAAAAGCTCATCCTCGCCCCCGACCTCACCTCCCTCATTTATCAGGAAGAATTTTATACCTATCTCGCACTCACCCGCGCCCGCCACACTCTTTATGTATCGTATGCGACGACGGAAACGGACGGCAGCGAGCTCTCCCCCTCCTCCCTTCTTTCGCGCCTGGAGCGGCTCGGATACACCACCGCGCGCCGCACCCCCGCGCCCCTTTCGCCCGACATGACGGACGACACCCGTTTCATCCGCCCTGCGCAATCACTCGCACTCCTTCCCGGCGTCCTACGAAACGGTATCCCCGCGGAAAACAGCCTCTGGGCGGCCCTTCGCGATTACGCCCACGTTGAAAGCGAAGCCGCGCTCCTCCAAGCCGCCGGCGGCCTCCGCTACAGCAATAGCGCCCGCCCACTCACCCGCGCCCTCGCCCGCCGCCTCTTCATCGGGAAATACGCATTCAAGACCTCCGTTTCCCGTCTCGAAAAATACAGGAAATGCCCCTACGAATACTTCCTCGAATACGGCCTTCGCCTCTCCGAAGAAAAAGAGGCGACCGTCGATAATCTCGATGTGGGAAACTATCTCCACGCCGGCCTTCACAAATTCGGCGAACATTTGAAACAGAGCCGAAAAGCCTGGCGCGACGCGACCGATGAAGATATCGAAAAGACATCGAAAGAAATCGCCGACGCCATTGCGCCCCGCATTAAAGACGGCGCCCTCTCCGGCGACGCGGCCGCCCGATATACGAAAAATGCGCTCGACCGCACGCTTCGAAAAACGCTCACATCCCTCCGCGCGCAAAGCAAAAGCAGCACTGCGGAGACCATCGCCATGGAGCACAATTTCCAATGCCCCATCACAGCGGGAAACGATACCGTGACATTGACCGGCAGCATCGATCGCCTGGACATCGCGGGCGGCGCCGCCGTCATTTGCGATTACAAGACCGGCACGCCGACGCTCTCGCTTTCCGAAATCGTCTCCGGCCTCAAGCTCCAGCTCATCACCTATCTCATGGCCGCTTTGGAAACGTCCGAAAATCCGCTCCTTCCCGGCGCCATTCTCTATTTGTACGTCCAAGGAAACACGCGCACCGTCCCCATATCCCAAAGCGGACTCGACCCGAAACCTGCCAAAGAACTCGCCGGATATTTTCTCTCCGACCGCCGTTTCCTCGAATCCCTCGATATCAATCTCGGCCGAGAAGGCGGTTTCCTTCCCATCCGCATCAATAAAGACGGCGGTTTTTCGAAGAATGCCCCCGTCCTCACCGAAGCCGAGCTCCGCGCGCTTTTCGCGAAAACGAAAGAAAATATTGCAGCGCTCTACGAAAATATGAAAGCCGGACACATCGCGATCCGCCCCACGCGCCTCAAAAAATGCGCCGCACCGTGCACCTATTGCCCCTACAAAAGCATCTGCCGCTTCGATCCGACAATGCCCGGCAATCGCTACGAAGAAATCCCCACTCAGAGCGACGGCGATGTGAAGAAAGGACTTACGCTATGACTCATTGGACACAAGCTCAGGAAAAAGCACTGAATGCGCGCGGCGGCAATTTACTTTTATCCGCCGCAGCCGGCAGCGGAAAGACCGCCGTCCTCGTCGAACGCGTCATTCGGCGCATTACAGATCCCGCGGACCCCGTTTCCGTTTCCGAACTCCTCATCCTCACCTTCACACGCGCCGCCGCCGGTGAAATGCGCACCCGCATCGCAGCGGCCCTTTCCGCCGCACTTGAGGACGAAGCCGAAAAGCAAAACGCCGCTCCCACCGACGAAGGCCGCGCCCGCATTTCCTACCTCAAAAAGCAGCTCTCCCTCCTCTCCGGTGCCGATATTTCCACCATCGACTCCTTCTGTCAATCGCTGCTTCGCCGATATTTCTACCTGCTGGACATCGATCCCGCTTTCAAAATTCTTTCCGACGACAATGAAATTTATCTGCTGCAGGACGAAGTCCTCTCCGAAGTTTTTTTGAAACATTACGAAAGCGGCGATTCCGATTTCACGGATCTCGTCGACCTCTACGCCGCCGGTTATAAAGATACGAATCTGCGAAACGAAATCCGCCGTATCTACAGCTTCACGCGTTCCATGGCCTTTCCCGACGATTTCATCCGCCGGCTGGATGCACCCTACGACGTCCCCGCAGACGCCATGCCCGACGACATTCCCTGGACGCGCCCCCTCTTGGAAGACCTGCGCCGCACCGCGCGCGTCTGGAAAGATCATTATCTGCGCATTTCCGCCATCATGGAAACCTACGAACTTTCGGCCGCGCTTTGCAATTACGAAGACAATATTTCCGAAGAATTCACCGCCGTCGACGCCCTTGCCGGCGCCGACACGTGGGACGCATGGTACCGCGCCATGCAAATCGATGTATTCAAAAGATTGCCGCCCGTCCGCGCTACAGTACCCTACATCGCCGAAGCGAAAGAAGAAATTCTCGCCCTCCGCGATACCGTAAAAGAGGGGTGGAAAAATATCCGCGACACATATTTCTCCGTCCCGCCCGCGCAATGGGGCCGGGATCTTTCCGCCGCGCGCCCGCTCGTCCGCGCATTCTCTCGCCTTCTCCTCGATTTCGACGCCGCTTACACCGCGCGCAAAAAAGCCGAAGGCCTCATGGAATTCCACGACATGGAGCATTATGCATTGAAACTCCTCCTCGCCGAAAATGCGACACCCGAGCACCCCGTCCCCTCCGAGACGGCACTCTCCCTTCGCCGAAAATATCGCGAAATCATGCTCGACGAATACCAGGACACGAATGGCATCCAGGAGCTCATCACCCTTCTCATCGCAAACGGTGCGAACCGTTTCCTCGTCGGCGATCTCAAGCAGAGCATCTACCGTTTCCGCCAAGCCGATCCGACCATTTTCCTCGGCAAATACGAAACATTTTCGGAAACGGATACCATAAATCGGCGCATCGACCTCAATTTGAATTTCCGAAGCAATGCCGTCGTCCTCGAAGCGACGAATGTCATTTTCGGACAAATCATGCAAAAAACAGCCGACGGCGCCCCGCTCGAGCTCGCCTACGGCCGAAAAGAAGCCCTCTATGCCGGACGAAACGAAAAAACGCCGCTTGATTACATCGGCGGCAGCGTCGACATCGATCTTTTGGACATCGAGAAAAAGAAAAAAGGCGATAAAAAAGAAACGGAAGATCCCGTCGATCCGGAAGCCGCCGATTTGGACAAAATCGAAATCGAAGCGCGCCTCATCGCCTCGAAAATCCGCACCCTCATCGAAAGCGGGCGCACCGTTTCCGAAAAAGACGGCACTTATCGGCCCGTCCGTTACGGCGATATCGTCATTTTAATGCGCGCGACCGATAGAAGAGCCGGAATCATCCGCGCAATCCTCTCCGACGCCGGGATCCCCGCCCTCACCGAGGAAACGAGCGATTTCTTCGGCTCCGTCGAAATTCAAATTCTCCTCTCGCTCCTCCGCGTCATCGACAATCCGCGCCGCGATCTTCCCATGGCCGCCGTCCTCCGCTCGCCTTTGGTCGGCCTCTCCGACGAAAGCCTCGCCGAAATTCATCTCGCCGACACCGAAAGCCTCTGGAGCGGGCTCGCCAAAATCAAAGAACTCCCGGGAAAAGACACCATGCGCGCGCTCCGTTTCAAAAAATATTATCGAAATTGGCGCGAAACGGCAAAAACGTCCGGCATCACCGGCCTTTTGGAAACGATTCTCGCAGACACCGATTTCCTTTCCTATCTCTCCGGCATGTCCGGGAGCGCCCTTCGCCGCGCCCATGTGGCATCTCTTCTCACCGCCGCGCGCCGCTGGGACGACACGGAGCTCACCGGCCTTTCCGGTTTCCTTTCTTTAATGAAACGCACCGAGGAAAACGGAAGAAATATACGGCAGGAAACGGCGGGCGCCGACAGCGGAAACGCCGTCCGCATCATGACCGTGCACAAGAGTAAAGGGCTCGAATTTCCCGTCGTCATCCTCGCCGACACGGGAAAAGCATTCAATACGCAGGATCTTTCCGGGACCGGCCTCGTCCACAAAGATATGGGCCTTGGCCTCTGCCGCCTGGAGAAAAACCGGCTCCTCCGCTGGCCGACATTGTATTATTACGCCGTCCGCGCCGCCATTTCGCGCGAAAGCCTCGCTGAAGAGGCGCGCCTTCTCTACGTCGCCATGACGCGCGCCAAAGATAAACTCATCATCATCGGCACAAAGGACAATGCCGTGAAATCCATCGAAAATCTCACCGCACCCCTCAAGCCGGACGCGCCGATTCCCATTCATCTCACCATGAGTGCACGTTGCTACCTCGATTGGATTCTCCCCACCGCCGCCATGCACGAATCCTGCGAAAATATGTGGGATATCGTCGGCAAAGATCCCGTTTTCACCAAATCGGGAAATGATTACGACAATTCCCTCTTCCGTTTCCGCCTGTGGCAGGCCGAAAATTTCATGACGGAATCCGAGAAACGCCCCTCCGCCGCCGAAGAAAACAATGCGGAAACGACGGAAGCGCTCCGTTTCCTCGAAAGAAAAGGCGAAGCGCCCGCATGGATTTACGACCGTTTCCGGTGGAACTATCCGTATCCCGGAGCGACCGTCACCCCGGCCAAGCTCACCGCGACAGCCGCCGTGCAGCTCGCGCAGGCCGAAAAAGAAGAAACGGCACCCTCCGTCGTCCTCGCGGAAACTCTCAACGAAAAAGAGACACTTCCGCCCGATTTCGCCGCGCCGCCCGATTTCCTTCTCCCGAAAAAAATCAAAGAAACGGGCACCTCCTACGGCACCCTCATGCATAAAGCCATGGAGAAACTCGATCTTGTGCGCCTTGCGGACGCCGAATCCGTCATCCGCGCCATCCGCGAAAAAACGAAAGACGGCACCTTCACCGAAGAAGAATCGCACATTCTCCTCACGCCGACCGCGCGCCAAAATCCCGTTTCCGATATCGTGATCTTCCTCGAAAGTCCCTTGGGAGAGGAAATGCGCCGCGCACGCCGCATCCGTAAAGAAATGCCCTTCTCCATTCTCCTTCCGGCAAAAAATTTCTATAAGAATTGCGAAGAAAACGAAAAAATATTCCTCCAAGGCACGATGGATTGCCTTTTGGAAACGGAAGAAGGCGCCGTCATCATCGATTACAAGACGGATCGCGGCCACACCGCCGAAGAACTTGCAGACCACTACGCCGCGCAGCTTCGCGTCTACGCCCAAGCCGCCCAAACTCTCCTGGGTCTTCCCGTCAAAACACTCTGTCTCTGGAGCTTCCGATTGGGGAAAATGATAGAAATCGAAAAATGAATGCAACAAAAAAAGGCCCGGAGGCCTTTTTTTGTTGCGGAAATTACAAATGAATATACTTTCTGTAGCGATTGACCAGGAAAGCACCGAGGACGACTTTCACCGCATCTCCCGGGAGGAATGGGAACATGCACATCGTCATCGCGGATATCGGCCCTGCGCCCGTCAGTGCCATAAACCATGCGAGCCCGCACGCATACACCACGAGACACCCGACCGCCATCGCCGCCACAAGCCATTTCATCGAATGCCCCTTGCGTTCGACGATGAAACCGACCGTCGCCGCCATCGCAATGTATCCGAGGATGAAACCGCCGCCCGGTCCCGCGATCACCGACACGCCCGCGCGTGCCATCGCGAAAACGGGAAGCCCGGCCGCACCGAGGATGACATAAATCAGAATCGAAAGCGCCCCGTAATGCGCCCCAAGCACCGCTCCCGCCATCATCACAGCCATCGTTCCGAGTGTAATCGGCACCGGCTGAATCGGAATCACCAATTGCGTGAATACGGCCGTCAAAGCCGCAAACAGCGCCGCTACCACATCTCTCCGAACCGAACGATTCATACAGACCCCTTTCAAGAAAACAATGCATTCTCAGTAACCGAGCACATTATATCCTTTGTTACCCGAATTGTCAATAGAAAAGTGACAATTAAAGGTTAACGGTAATGTTTTAATGCGCGGCGCCCCCATTCCCCATTCCCAATTCCCAATTCCCCCCATTCCCAATTTTCCCCATGCAAAAAAGGCCCGAAGGCCTTTTGCGAAATATTTATGCCAGTTTACTGAAATCCGCCCAGGCGCGGAAGAGATCGAGTGCCGAGAGGAGCGTCGCGATGCGATTTTCGCGAATCGCCTCATCCTCGGCCATCACCATGACCGCGTCGAGATACGCATTGACCGGTGCGATGAGCGTGCGAAGCGCCGGGACGGCCGCTGCGTAATCATACGCCGTATACGCCGCAAGCGCCGCATCGCGCGCCGTTTCCACCGCCGCATACAAATTCTTTTCTTCCTCCTCGGTAAAGAGCGCGGGGTTGACGTTTCCGGCTTCCTTTCCTTTCGTGATATTCGAAAGCCGCGTCACCGCTTGCCGCAGATCCGCATCATCCTTGACACCGCTTTCCGCAAGTGCGTCCGCGCGGAGGAAAATCGCGTAAATATCGGAAACGGAAGCCCCTAAGATCGCGTCTACAATATCGTAGGAAAGTCCGCGGGATTCCATGATGGCACGAATACGCTGACGGAAAAATTCTTCGATTTGCGCACCGGCTTCCAACTTGACCGCGACATCGCCCGGAAGAAGCGAAAGGGCTTTTGCGATGCCGACACGCACATCCCAATGAATTTTCCCGTCGACCAAAATATTCACCGCGCCGATTGTCTGACGGCGGAGCGCGAAAGGATCCTGCGAGCCCGTCGGAATGAGCCCGCGAAGGAATGTCGCCGCCAAATTATCGAGTTTATCTGCGAGAGAAAGCGCACGCCCGGCTGCCGTCTGCGGGAGAATATCGCCGGCAAAACGAGGCATGTATTGCTCGAAAATCGCCTGCGCCACATTCGGTTTCTCGCCGTCCAAAAGCGCGTATTCTTTCCCCATCTCGCCCTGAAGCTCCGTGAATTCCGTCACCATACCCGTCGCGAGATCCGATTTTGAAAGATAGGCCGCGCGCGCCGCATCCGCCTTCTCCTCGTCCGTAAATCCGAAATCTTCCGCCAATACGGAAACAATTTCTCCGAGGCGATCCGCCTTGTCGACCATGTTTCCCATGCCTTCCTGATAATTGATTCTCTTTGCATCCTCGCGATGCCCTTCCAGCGTCTTTTTGCGATCGTTATCAAAGAAGAATTTCGCATCATCGAGGCGCGCCCGCAGCACACGTTCGTTTCCGATTTGCACATTTTCGATGGCGTGCGTCCCGCCGTTTCTGACGGTAAGGAAATACGGCAAGAGACTCCCGTCTTCCTTGCGCACCGGATAATAACGCTGATGATCGCGCATCGGCGTCACGATCGCCGGCACCGGCAGTTTCAAAAATTCCGCATCAATCCGCCCATAAAGCGCCGTCGGATATTCGACGATATAATTGATTTCTTCCAAAAGTTCCGCATTGTGGCGCACCGTGCCGCCAAGCTCCGCCGCTTTGGCCAAAAGCCCTTCGCGAATCATTTCGCGCCGCTCATCCGGATCCACGATGACATACGCCTTGCGCATCGTTTCCGCATACGCCGAAGGCGAGGCAATTTCCACATCCCCGGAAGACAGCACGCGATGCCCGCGCGAAATGCGCCCGCTCTTCACATGCGCAATTTCCATCGGGACTATTTCATCTCCGCAAAGAGCCACGAGCCAGCGAATCGGACGGATGAAACGGAATTCTTCGCTTCCCCAATGCATGGAGCGCCCGAAAGAAAGCCCCGAAATCATCGCCGCAAAAACATCGGGCAACACTTCGATTGTCGATTTCCCCGCGTTCACGATATCCGCCCACACATACTCGCCGTCACGGACGAGCGCATCGGCCGAAATGCCCTGCCCACGCGCAAAACCTTGCGCCGCCTTCGTCGGATTCCCGTCCGCATCGAAAGCGGATGCAATCGAAGGACCCCGTTTCCGAAGCGCCTCATCCGCCTGGCGATCCGCTACGCCGTATACCACGACGGCAAGACGCCTGGGCGTCCCGTACACCTTCAAATCATCAAAAGAAAGACGAGCCGACGAAAGATTTTCACGCGCCAAATCGGAAAGCTGCGCCACCGCACCCGGCATCACATTGGCCGGCATCTCCTCCGTACCGATTTCCAAAAGAAGATCCTGTTTCATCTTGCACCCTCCTTGAGCATCGGGAAACCGAGTTCTTCCCGTTTCTGTAAATACGCCTTTGCGCAAAGACGCGCCAAACCGCGCACGCGCCCGATATACTCCGTCCGTTCCGAAAGCGAAATCGCCCCCGCCGCGTCCAGCAAATTAAACGTATGCGAACACTTCAGCACATAATCATACGCCGGCAATACATACCCCAGCGAAATCACGCGCCCGGCTTCCTTTTCATACATATCAAACAGCTTGAAAAGCATCTCATGATCCGACAAATCGTAACTGTAGCAAGACTGCTCATACTCATTCTGATGCCAAATATCGCCGTACGTCACGCCGTCTGCCCAGACTAAATCATACACATTATCCTTTTCCTGAATGTACATCGCGATACGCTCCAAGCCGTATGTGATTTCCACGGAAACCGGATGCTCCTCGATGCCGCCGACCTGCTGGAAATACGTGAACTGCGTGATTTCCATGCCGTCGAGCCACACTTCCCAGCCGATGCCCCAAGCGCCCAGCGTCGGAGACTCCCAGTTATCTTCCACGAAACGAATGTCGTGCTCGGCCGGATCGATTCCCAGCTCCTTCAAGCTGTCCAGATACATCTCCTGAATGCCGTCCGGCGACGGTTTCATAATCACCTGAAATTGATGATGCTGATAGAGACGATTCGGATTATCCCCATAGCGCCCGTCATCGGGGCGACGTGACGGCTCCACATACGCCACATTCCACGGCTCCGGGCCCAATACGCGAAGAAACGTCGAAGGATTCATCGTCCCCGCGCCCTTCTCCGTATCATACGCCTCACCCAAGACACAGCCCTTCCCGGACCAAAACTTTTGCAGCGCCAATACAATTTCCTGAAAAGTCATACTTGCCTCCTTAAAATATATTTTGAAACATCAATGTGAATCCCGGTTACGCGGCGAAAATAAAAAATCGCCCCCACAACAACGTTGTAGGGACGAGATATACCCGCGGTTCCACCCTGCTTGATTTCCGTAAAGAAACCCGCTTTTCGCTATTCGATTCCACTCCGAAGCGCCTTCCGTGCCCCGCCCGGCTCCCACCGTCCCAAGCTCGCTTTACCGCACGTACTCCTCTTCATCCTCGTAGGTGAAAGTATTGTATCACAAAAAAGAAAAAGAGGGAAGAGGGAAACGGGGAGATGCGCGGATGCGTTGATGCGAAAAGTTATGCCTCTTCGAGGCATTCTATCTTCCGGCGCTCCGCGCCACCTTCTTTCAAAAGAAGGCTTTCATAGGTATGCGCTACGCGCAATTTGTTTTATGCCTCAGGCGCCGGCAGGCTTGCCCTCTTCCCTCTTCCCTAATCAAAAAAGCCCCCGAAGGGGCTTTCTATCAAAACATCTTATACACCTGCAACCAGAATCTTCCGTCCTTATTGCCCGGCTCCGTGCGGTCATCACGCGAATGCATCTTCCGGGCGTAATCCAGCGAAATGCTCCAGTCATTCCGTTTCTGATACCGGAGCCCGACGCCCCAGCCGTAGAGATGCTCGCAGCGATTCAAGCTCCGATCCCAGACAGCACCGCCGTCCAGATACACGGCCGCCTCCAATCCCGGAAGCCCAATATTTCTCCGAATCTCAAAAGTTCCAAGCCAGCCCGCATCGCCGTATCCTTCACTGGCCGCATACGCACGCACACCGTTCATGCCGCCCAGGTAGAACTGCTCACTGCCGTCCAGCTGCGTGTTCGCCATCTGGCCGTGCCACTGCACGCGATAATTCCACGGCCCGTCATAATGCACATCGAAATAATCCACCGTCAGCTTATGATACGTCCCGTCAATAGCTGATTTACCGTCCGCATCCATATGCCCCAGCCAATACATCATATTGTACGAAAGGAAATGATCCTTCTGATACTGACTCCCCGACACACCGACATGGAACACATCCGCCGTCTTATCCGTCGACAAAAGCGAACGCCCCAAAAGACGGATATCCGTCGTGATTTTCCGATGATCATACCCGTAGAGCAAAGTCACGCGATCGCTCCGGCTCCGATACAAAGGCGTCGATCCGTAGAAACTAAAGCCTTTCGACGTCCCGATATTGGCAAAATACGGCCCCAGATTGTTGGTTTCATACGACGTCCGACTATACCCGACACCCCAACGGGTCCCATCGTCCCCGATCGGAATATCGTAGCGCACGCCGAAATTATCCAAATCCTTACTGGAAACCATCCCCGTGAAGACGAAACGATCCGCCCCGCCGGAAAGATTATTCACCTCGAGATGGAGTCCTCCGCGCCAGCGGCCGCTCCAATACCCGCCGCCGTTATCCACAAAAGCATACGAATCCCACGTCGGACGGCGCTTCACCGAAATCTTGAGCGCCGTCGTTTCCGGCTTCGATCCCGGCGCCAAGACGCCCATCGCGACCACACCCGGCATATCATTCAGCGCATTCAGCACCTTTTCGATTTCGCCGTCCTTGATTCTGGTCCCCGGTTTCAAATGTTTCACATACCGCGCAATCGTCCGATCCGCCACATCCGAAGAATTCTCCGTCACATCAATCGTATCGTAATACGCGAGATACACGCGAATCGTAAGGACACCGTCCTTCACCTCCTGCGGCGGCACCACCGCAGCCGGCACCGTATACCCCATATTCCGATAACAATTCGTGATCTCATCGGCAATCTTCGGCAAATCCGCGACCGCCACATTCTTCTTCGCATGCGAGTCCAAAATCTTTTGAAGCTTTACGGAAACGGGCGGCAAATCGTTTCCGACAAGGCGAATCTCACGGAGATAGAAAGCCGGTGCCTCCTCCGTCCCCGTATTGCCCGCCTTTTGGGAAACTTGGCCCGCCACGGCACTCTTATCCAAAGTCTGCTCCCCCGTGCGGCCGTACGTATTGACCGTCACATCCTCCTTCTCGAAAACGGGAATCGGATTCTGCGCAAACGCCGCGCCGCCGATCGCCGTGCACAAGACAGCGGTCGCAAGACAGATTTTCTTCATTTCAACACCCCCGGAAAAATTAGCAATGAGCAATGAGCAATTCAGGATGCGCTTCGCGCATTAGTATCTTGCCTCCCCTGAAAGGGGAGGGGGACCGCGAAGCGGTGGAGGGGTCAGGCACGAATGACTCTATCTTATAGGGGAAATCCCCTACCGCTATGTGCACACATAGTGAGCGACCCCTCAGTCAGGCGCAAGCGCCTGACAGCTCCCCTTTCAGGGGAGCCGAGATATCCGACAGTCTTTCGGTCTTACAGTCTTACAGTCTCACAGTCTTACAATCTCAATCCACCCGTGATGAAATAGAGCCGCGCCTTGCGTTCACGCGCATCCTCATTCCGATCCCACGGCGCATCCCGGAAGAAATACTTCGTCTGCTCCGTATCCGTCTCATCGATCGGTCTTTCGAGCACCGCGGAAACGCCCGTGCCCATCACGATTTCATAATTCGAAAGGATCTGTGCCACCGCGTCATCACCGGAAAGTTTCGCCGTCCAATCATATTCCCCGACCCCGTTCGTGCCGCCGGCCGTCAAAGCACCGTCCGTCAATACCGTAAGCGTCACCGCCGAAAGATCATCACCGTTTACAGCGCCCGTAATCGTCTTGCCATACGACGTCCCATTGATAAGATCCGCACTGCCTTCGTAACGCTGTACTTCGGAAAGAAGAACCGTAAGCGCCGCTTTATTTACCTTGGACACACCACCCGATATCATGGGATTAGTTTCCAATACATAATTTGTAAAAGCGGCGGTCAGAGTCGGAGCCCATTCGTAATCCCCGACATCGGCCGTAATTTTTCCGGACGCCAATCCGTCGACTGCCGTATCCCTCGTCCCGGTGATAGAAACGGAATCCTTCACATCGGCAAACATATCCCCGTTCACAAGGCCGGTAAAGCCGGTGATGGCATACTTCGTGTTATTCGTCAGATCCGCATTCCCATACGTTCTTTCCACATCGGAAAGCGAAAGACCTGTAAGCGTCGCTTGATTGACAATGGACTTGCCATCCTTATTCATCGTACTGTCTTGCGACGTGACTTTGTAATTCGTAAGGAGACTGTTGCCCTGCGCATCTCTCTTGGCCGAAATATCCGCATTCCAGATATACTCCCCGGCATTCTCCGTGACGCGGCCGGATGTCGCACCGGTGACCGCATGATCCTTCTTCACCGTGATGGCAAGCTGATTGATAATATCGGAGACTGTATCGCCGTTCATAAGACCTTCGAGTGCGGAAATCGTGTAATCGCCGGTCTTATCCGCATTGCCGTACGTTCTCGATACTGCGGAAAGCCACGCATCCGTGAGTGTTGCTTTTACGATGACGGACTTGCCCTGCGCCCTTGTATCGAAATCATAATTACGCAAAATCGAATGCGTATGATCGGCGGAAACATGCGCCGTCCAGCTATACGTCCCGACGTCTTTTGTGACCTTTCCTTCCGTATTTCCGGTCAGAGCCCCATCTTCAATCGTAGACGTATTAATTTCGGAAAGCGCTCCTTTGATGGCATCCAACGTGTCGCCATTCGTTGCACCTTCCACATGACTGATTTCATACTTCGTATTATCCATGAACACATTCTTTCGACCATACTTTCTCTTCACCTCGGAAAGCACTGCCGAAAGAGGTGCCGTCGTCACTTCCGAATTCCCGGCTGTAATTGTCAGATTATAGTTGTTATTGAGTCTGGTACCCTCAGTCGTGTTGTTTCCGGAAACATTCGCCGTCCAGCTGTAATACCGCTGCGCGTCATCCTCGTGATTCGCAGCATTCGTATACTTACCTTTAGCTTTATCTTCTTCGGTAATTCCATTCGTCGCACCATCGGCAATCGAAGACATCGTAAGCAAGCCTTTCAGCGTATCCAAAGAATCGCCGTTTAGATTATCCGTTGCAATACTTGTGATGCCGTACGTCTTTCCTTCCTTCTGCGTCGCACTGCCGTACACTCTTTCCACATCCGAAAGCGTCACCGTCATCGAAGCCTTATTCACTTTGGAATTTGCATTAGCGGTGAGAGAGGCGTTATCGCCGAGATCGTAATTCGTCAGCAGCCCCTTTCCGTCCGCGCCCGTCTTCTCGGAAACGGTGCCCGACCAGATATAATTTCCTGCGTCATTCGTCTTCGTGCCTTTTGTCCGGCCGATACCATCGACAGCACCATCCGCCGTCTTCGTAATCGTGACGAAATCCTTCACATCAGTAAATGTATCGCCGTTCACAAGACCCGTGAAAGCGGTAGCGGAATATCCGCCGCTCGTAATCGTATCATTTCCGTACGTTCTCTCGATACCCGAAAGCGTCACGCCCGTGAGTTTCGCTTTGTTCACCGTGGAAGTACCACCGTCTGCGCTCGTCGGGACATTGTAATTCTTGAGAATATCTGCCGTACCGGAAATATCCGCCGACCACGTGTAATTTCCGCCGGCATTTTCCGTGACGCGTCCGCTCGTCGCGCCCGTGAGCGCCGTATCGGTCTTCTTCGTCGCCGTGAGCGCATTCTTAATCGCCGACGCATCATCACCGTTCGCTTCACCGGAAACGGTGAACGCATATTCACCGCCGTTATTCGTAATCGTCGTCGATCCGTATGTTCTCGTCACTTCGGAGAGAGTCACATTAAGCGACGCCGGGGTGACTTTGGATGTGCCGATAATTTGCGTGCCGTTCGCGAGCTGATAGTTGGAAGTATCTGCGATTGTCGCATTCGATTTCCATTGATAATCGTCTTTGACATCATTCGTTTTCTTGTTACCGCTCGTGCCGTCCGTCGCGCCGTCGAATGTCACATCGCCCATCGTAATCTGAGCAAGAATGTCCGACATGCTATCGCCGTTCACGACTTCCGTATTCGAAAGCGAAACTTTTGCGTAATCGGTATCTTTCGTCGCATTACCGTACGTTCTTGTGACAGTATTGCCGTTGATTGTCGTAATCGTCGCTTTATTGACGACGGAATTACCGCCCGTAAGCGTGAGAGCATCCGCGAGTTCATAATTCGAAAACGTTTCGGAAACGGTGCCCGTCCACTTATAGGAACCGGCATTATTCGTAATCTTTCCTTGCGCGATACCATCGACCGCCGCGTCATTCGTCTTCGTCACCGTTACAGAATTCTTCACGCTGTCCCACGTATCGCCGTTCACCAAATTTGCGAGGCCGGTAATGGCATATTCGCCGGTCATCGTCGCGTTTCCGTATGCTCTCGACACATCCGAAAGCGTCACACCGGTAATCTTCGCTTTTTCGATATCGGAATCGCCGCCCGTGAGGGTGAGATTGTTTGCCAATTTGTAATTCGTGAGATTTGCGGAAACGGTGCCCGTCCAGGTGTAATCGCCGCCGGCATTATATGTAACCGCGCCGGAATCATTCCCCGTGAGAGCCGTATCGCTTGTCTTCGTCACGGTTACGGAATTCTTCACGCTGTCCCACGTATCGCCGTTCACGAGACCCGATACACCGGTGACGGCGTAGCTATAACCATCCTTGAGATCTTTGTTTCCGTAAACTCTGACAATATC
The DNA here is from genome assembly GCA_963635945.1 of bacterium. GTDB lineage: Bacteria > Bacillota > Negativicutes > Veillonellales > Dialisteraceae > UBA1822. The sequence continues at coordinate 20,663 of CAVHIJ010000007.1, forward strand.
CGAAAGCTGTGCCGCCGTGATGGTCGCCTGATCGACTTTGGAAACGCCGTCTGTCTTCTGCAGCTGCGTCGCATCACCTTCAAATTTGTAATTTATCAACGCTCCTTCTTTCGCCGTGACCGTGCCGGTCCAGGTGTAGTTGCCCGCATCGTTCGTGACTTTACCGATCTCATTTCCGGTGAGTGCGCCGTCATTCGAAGCAGTGAATGTAAGAAGCGCATCCGCACTGTCGCCGTTTACGATACCGGAAACGGTGTACGCATACTTGCCGTCGTTATTCGTAATCGTCGTATTGCCGTACGTTCTCTGTACTTCGGAAAGTACGAGATTGGAGAGAACAGCTTTTTCGACGATAGACGTGCCCGTCGCGGTCGAAGCCGTACCTGCAAGCGTGTAGTTATTCAGCGCAGCCGCCGCATTTGCATCGGCCGTAATCGTACCGGTCCAATTGTAGTTACCCACATTATTCGTCGTCGTATGATTCTGCGCCAAATTCGTAACGGCGCCGTCGCTTGCCAAAGCCGATGTCTGATTGACTTTCAGAGCCTGCAGAATCGCCGTCAAATTGTTTTCATCGCCGTTCACAAGACCCGTGATGCCGGTGACTTTGTATTCACCGCTCGTGATATTCGCATTTCCGTACGTTCTCTTCACGGTATCGAGCACAGCTGCGGAAAGTTCCGCTTTATTCACAATGGAATTGCCCTGCGCCGTGATGGTCGTGCCGTCGATTTCGTAATTCTTGAGCGTTTCTTTCGCGGAAACGGTGCCCGTCCAGTTGTACGGATTGGCAGCCGTATTCGCATCGGCCGTGATTTTCGGAGCCGTCACGTTTACGGCACCGTCATTCGAATGGGCGAGATTGAGCTGAGCGATAACCGCCGCTTTCGTCGTATCGGTCACATCATCACCGTTCACGAGACCCGTGAGGCCGGTGATAGCATACTTCGTATTATTCGTCAAATCCGCATTACCGTACGTTCTCTGTACTTCCGAAAGCGTTGCGCCCGTAAGTTTCGCTTTATTCACAACGGAAGCGCCGGTCGTCGTGATGACACTATTCGCGCCGATGAGATCGTAGTTCATCAGCGTACCTGAAATCGCACCCGTCCAGGTGTAGTTGCCCGCGTCATTCGTAGCGGTATGGCCGGCTGCCAGATTCGTAACGGCACCGTCACTCGAATGCGTAAGCGTCAGCTGGCCGGCAATCGTTTCCAAAGTATCGCCGTTCGTCACGCCGGTGAGACCGGTGATGGAATACGCCGTATCTTTCGTCAGAGCCGTATCGCCGTACGTTCTTTCGACCTTCGAAAGCTGCGCCGCGGTGATCTGTGCTTTATTGACGACAGAATTGCCTGTCGCGGTTGTCGTGAGGGTATAGTTTTTGAGAACGGCCTTCGAAGTATCATCCGTTTTACCGGTAATATCCGCCGTCCAATCGTAATGTGTGCCGGCCGCATTGGCGTTATTCGTCTTCTTGCCTTTCGCCGCATCTTCCGCGCTGATACCGTCGACGGCGCCATCGGTCTTCTGCGCCACGGTGAGAGCCGCAATGATAGCCGCTTCACTGTCGCCGTTCGCTTCGGTCACACCGGAAATGGTGTAACCGCCGCTCGTAATCGTCGCGTCGCCATACGTTCTTTCAACCGCCGAGAGGACTGCGGAGAGAGATGCCCGCGTGACGGCGGATTTACCCTTCGCAGAGTCTGCGATATTGTAGTTTTTCAGAATACCGGTCGTCTTATCCGCAGTGAACGTAGCTGTCCATTCGTAGTTATTACCGACATCTTTCGTCGTCTTATTTGTCTCATTGCTGAGCGCGGTATCGTTTGTTTTTGAAGCATCCGCACTAAACGTGAGTGCCGCAATGATATTCGCATCGGTATCGCCGTTCGCCGCGCCGGTGACGGTATTGACGGCATACATGTACCCGTCCGTGAGATTTTCCTGCCCGTATACACGGCTGACGTCTTTCAGGTTTACGGTGAGATCTTTCTTATTGACAACGGAAACACCGTTATTCTTTACGAGCGATGCCGCATCATCTGCAAATTTGTAATTCGTGAGTGTATCTTTCGCCGTAATCGTGCCGGTCCAGGTGTAAGTCCCGGCATCATTTG